>NZ_JAQMHU010000001.1:0-325683 GCF_028307415.1 Curtobacterium uvaldense
TAAGACACTGGCTACGCCGCGCCCCGGGCCGCGGCGCGCGCCCCGCGCGAGCGCGCGGCCCAGCCGACCCGGGCGCGCACCACGAGGGTGACCACGACCGCAACGGCGATCGCCACGACGGCCGTGACCGCCGTCGGCACGGACACGAGCGGCCCGTCGAGCCGCCCGACCGCGACCCACGCGAGACCCCAGGACAGCGCCGCGGTCGGTGCGAGTCGTCCGCCGCCCCAGATCGCCAGGAGCACCCCGACGAGCCCGGCGACCGCGGCGACGAGCACGCCCCAGGCGTCCTGCCCGAGTCCGAAGCCCCGGAAGCCCGCGGCCGTCAGCACCGCAGCGGTGTTGGCCGCGGTCGCGACGCAGACCCACCCGAGGTAGAGCCCGAACGTCCCGTCGGTCACGATCGCCTCGACGGCACCCGAGGGACGCGTCCGCCGCAGCACCGCGAACGCCCAGACCAGGACGCCGAGCAGCGTGACGATGATCGGCTCGCTCGCCCACAGGAACCCGAACTGCACGGACAGGATCCACGCCGCGTTGAGCAGCAGCGACAGCACCGCGGGGACGAACAGGCGCTCGTGGCGCTCGTCGTCGGCGGTGCGGAAGAACTGCCGCACCGTGTAGGCGATCAACCCGACGTAGACGACGCTCCAGATCGAGAACGCGGGGCCGGCCGGTGCGATCGCGGTCGACGACGCCGAGAGTGCACCGCCGGCCGCTTCGGCGATGGGGGTCCCGCCCGCTGCGCCCGAGCCGACGAAGGCGCCGACCACTGCCACCACAGCGCTCACGGCGACCGCGATGCGCTTCCAGATCTTCTTCATGTCCGCTCCGTTCGTCAGCATGCTGATGACCCGTACGGTAGGCCCGTGCCGTCGCGTCGGACGCAGCCGACGTCCAGGTGGCCGGGGGACGGGCCGACGGGCGGTGCGTACGGTGGCATCGTGACCGTCGAGCTCAACACCGTCTACGTCGACCGCATCGCCCCCATCGCCTGCCCGTCGCTCGACGACACCTTCCGGATGATCGGCGAGCAGGGCGCCAGCGCGTGCATCGTGCTGCACCGCCCCGACGCCGAGGAGCTCGGGGACGTCGCGGTCGCCCTCGGGCTGCACGAGCTCGCGGTCGAGGACGCCGCCGAGGGGCACCAGCGCCCGAAGCTCGAACGCTACGGCTCGACGCTCTTCACGGTGCTGAAGCCGGCGGTGTACCACGACGGCCCGGAGGAGGTGGAGTTCGGCGAGGTGCACGCCTTCGTCGGGCAGGACTTCTTCCTGGCGGTCGTCCCGGCGGACCCCCGTGGCGCGCAGGCCGTCCCGCACGCGCTCCGACGGCTCAGCGGCAAGCCGGCCCTCGTGACGGCGGGACCGCAGGCGCAGCTCTGGGCGCTCATGGACTCGATCGTCGACGGCTACGCACCGGTGATCGACGGCCTGGAGGAGGACATCAACCAGATCGAGGACCAGCTGTTCTCCGGGGTGGCGGGGGTGTCGAGGCGCATCTACGAGCTGTTCGGCGAGGTCGTCGACTTCCAACGCGCGGCCCGTCCGCTCATCGGCATCATCGAGAACCTGCACCGCGGCGCGGAGAAGTACCACCTGCCGGTGGAGCTGCAGCGCCGCTTCCGCGACGTCCTGGACCACGTCATCCGCACGGTCGAGCGACTCGACACCTTCCGACAGCTGCTGCAGAACGCGCTGACGGTCGACTCGACCCTCGCCGCGCAGAAGCAGAACGACGACACGAAGCGCATCTCGGGCTGGGCGGCGATCCTGTTCGCGCCGACGCTCATCGCGGCGATCTACGGGATGAACTTCACGCACATGCCCGAACTGTCGTGGACGTGGGGGTACCCGCTGTCGATCGTCGCGATGGTCGCCTTCGCCGCGATCCTGTTCGTCGTCTTCAAGGTGAAGCGCTGGTTCTGACGACCCACCGTCCCGGACGGCCCGGCCCCGCCGGTTCCGCGGACCCTCGCGCGTCGTGTTGCGCAGCACGCGCCGCGCCAGCCAGGCTCGTCGTGCCCACGACGCACAGGCGTCGACGACGCCGACCGGAGCAACGATGCCCACCACCACGAACGACCTCGTCCACCTGACCGCCGGTGGGGTGTCCGTCGTGCTCGACTGCCGCGACGGCGCGCTGCCCGCCGTCGTGCACTGGGGCGCTGCCCTCGGGCCGCTCGCCCACGACGAGCTCGTCGCCCTCGCGGACGCCGACGTGGCCCCGGTCGCGAACAACGAGGCCGACGTGCCCGTCCGCCTCGCACTGCTGCCGGAGCCCCACCGCGGGTGGACCGGTCGCCCCGGGCTCTCCGGCCACCGTGGTGGTCGCGACTGGTCACCGGCCTTCACCGTCACGGCGATCGACGTCGACGACACCCACGTGACCGCCGAGGCCGAGGACACCACCGCGGGCCTCGCCGTCCGCGTGACGCTCGAGCTGCTCGTGTCCGGCCTGGTGCGCGCCCGCGCCGCCGTCACGAACACCGCCGTCGGCACCTACACGGTGGACGACCTGACCGTGGCGCTGCCCGTGCCCTCCCGCGCCCGCGAGGTCCTCGACTTCGCCGGCCGCTGGGGCAAGGAGCGCACCCCGCAGCGTCGCGAGCTCGTCGTCGGCACGCACGAGCGCGACAGCCGCAAGGGTCGCACCGGAGCGGACGCCGCGACCGTGCTCAGCGTGGGGGAGCCCGGGTTCGGGTTCGCCCGCGGTGAGGTCTGGGGCGTGCACACCGCGTGGAGCGGGAACCACCGTCACTTCGCCGAGCGGCTCGCGACCGGGCGCCAGGTGGCCGGTGGCGGCGAGCTCCTGCTCCCCGGCGAGGTCCGGTTGGACACCGGCGAGACCTACGAGGGCCCCTGGGTGTACGGCGCGTGGGGTGACGGCCTCGACGACCAGGCCCGCCGGTTCCACCACTGGCTCCGCAGCCGCCCGCAGCACCCGTCGACCCCGCGGCCGGTGACGATCAACGTCTGGGAGGCGGTCTACTTCGACCACGACCTCGCCCGCCTCACCGACCTCGCCGAGCGGGCCGCCCGGCTCGGCGTCGAGCGGTACGTGCTCGACGACGGCTGGTTCCGCGGTCGCCGTGACGACCACGCCGGTCTCGGTGACTGGTACGTCGACGAGGACGTCTGGCCGGACGGCCTCGGTCCGATCGTCGACCGTGTCCGTGCCCTCGGCATGGAGTTCGGGCTGTGGTTCGAGCCCGAGATGGTGAACGAGGACAGCGACCTCGCCCGGGCGCACCCGGAGTGGATCATGCAGGCGGACGGCCGGTTGCCCGTCCGCTCGCGCGACCAGCAGGTGCTCAACCTCGCGATCCCGGACGCGTACGCGTACGTGCTCGAGCGGATGACCGCGATCATCGGCGAGTACGGCGTCGACTACGTCAAGTGGGACCACAACCGCGACCTGGTCGAGGCCGGGCACCCGGGCGGCGGGGCAGCCGTGCACGAGCAGACCCTCGCCACCTACCGCCTGATGGCGACGCTCAAGGAACGCTTCCCGGGGCTCGAGATCGAGTCGTGCTCGTCCGGCGGTGCGCGTGTCGACCTCGCGGTGATCGAGCACACCGACCGCGTGTGGGTGTCCGACGACATCGACCCCTTCGAGCGCCAGCAGATGCACCGCTGGACGCAGCAGCTGCTGCCGCCGGAGCTCCTCGGCGCGCACGTCGCCAGCGGGGTGAACCACACGACGGGCCGCTTCCACGACGTGTCCTTCCGTGCGGGCACCGCGCTGATCGGGCACTTCGGCATCGAGTGGGACCTCGCGCAGGCCACCGCGGACGAGGAGCGCACCCTCGCGT
This sequence comes from Curtobacterium uvaldense, assembly GCF_028307415.1. Classification (NCBI taxonomy): domain Bacteria; kingdom Bacillati; phylum Actinomycetota; class Actinomycetes; order Micrococcales; family Microbacteriaceae; genus Curtobacterium; species Curtobacterium uvaldense. Next base: position 3,815 of record NZ_JAQMHU010000001.1, read on the forward strand.
CGTGGATCGCGCTGCACAAGGAGTGGCGCGCACTCCTGCACGGCGGCCTGCTCGTCCGCGTCGACGAGGTCGACCCCACGCGCCTGGTCTACGGCGTGGTCGCCGAGGACCGCCGCCAGGCCGTGTTCTTCGTCGCGAGCACGGGCCGGTCCGAGGTGTCGGGCATCGGGCGCGTGGTCCTCCGTGACCTCGACCCGGACACGCGGTACCGCGTCGACCCGGTCCTGGTCGGTGAGGACCACGAGGTCCGGGCGCCCGACTGGTGGGCCGGCGACCGCGTCTTCAGCGGCCGCGTGCTCGAGCAGGTCGGCCTGCAGCCGCCGCTCCTGCCGGCCGACCGGGTGGTCCCCTTCCGCGTGACGGCCGTCTGACCGCGACGCGACCAGCAGCCGGACGGGAGGCCCGTGGCGGCCCCGCCACGGGCCTCCCGTCCGTCCACGGGTGCCGTCGGCCGTCCGTGGGCCGGTCCCGATCGCCGCTAGGCTTCCGGTCATGCCGCAGACCGGGAACGCGACACGCACGACCACGCCGGTCTGGGCCCTCAAGCTCGCCGTGATCACCGGGCTCGTCGGCATCGCCGGCGGCGTCGCGGGCATCTCGGTGTGGCTCGCCCTGCAGGCCATCCAGTTCGTTGCCTTCGGGTACCCGTTCGGCGGGCACCGCGAAGCGGCCGATGCGCCCTCCGGGCTCAACCGCTTCCTCGCGCTCGCCGCGGCCGGCGTGCTCACGGGCGTCGCGTGGTGGGCGCTCCGGCGGTGGGCGAAGCCCGTGGTGTCGGTGACCGGCGCGGTCGACGGCAAGCGGATGCCGGCGCTCGCCACGGTCGCGAACGCCGCGGTGCAGATCCTGGCCGTCGGGCTCGGCGCCTCCATCGGCAAGGAGGTCGCGCCCCGCGAGATCGGTGCCTGGCTGTCCCAGCTCGTCACCGCTCGTGCCGGCCTGACGGGGCGCGAGACGCGCATCCTCGTCGCCTGCGGTGCTGCTGCCGGCCTGGCGGCGGTGTACGACGTGCCGCTCGGAGGCGCGCTCTTCGCGGTCGAGGTGCTGCTCGGTGAACTCACGTTCGCGACCGCACTGCCGGCCTTCGCGACGAGCGCGATCGCCGCGTTCACCGCACGGCTCGTGATCCCGGACGAGGTGCTCTACGACGTGCCCGCGATGCACCTGTCGCCGTCGCTGCTGGTCTGGGCGGTCGTCGTCGGGCCGCTGCTCGGGTTCGCGGGAGTCGGCTTCGTGAAGCTCACGAACCGGCTGCAGGCCACGGCGCCGAAGGGGTGGCACCTGCTCGTCGTGCTGCCCGTCGTCTTCGCGATGGTCGGGCTCATCGCCGTGCCGTTCCCGGAGATCCTCGGCAACGGGCGCGCGCTCGGCCTCGTCGCGATGAACGCCACGACCGAGGCGCCGACGTTCGCCGGGCTGTCGCCGATCGTGTTCCTGCTCCTCCTCGGCATCATCCGAACGATCACGACCTCGGCGACCATCGGTGCCGGTGCGGTCGGTGGCACGCTGACGCCCTCGATCGCCGTCGGCTCCGCGGTGGGCGCCGCACTCGGCGGCCTGTGGGTGCTGCTCTGGCCCGCTGACGGCTCGAGCCTGGCGGCGTTCGCGTTCGTCGGCGCGGCGGCCTTGCTGGCGACCACGATGCGGGCGCCGTTCACCGCGCTCGTGCTCGTCGTCGAGTTCACGCAGGAGGGCACGGACATCCTCATCCCGTCGCTCCTGGCGATCACGGGCTCGGTCGCGGTCTCCTACCTGCTCGCGCGGCGACGCAGCGCGCAGATGGTCTGAGTCGTCCGTCCGGACCGGGTCGGGCCGGCCGCGACTCCGGGCCGGCCGCGACCCGGACAGGCGCCGGAGCCGCGACACCGGGCCGGTCACCCGGACAGGCGCCGGGGCCGCGCCTACCATCGGCGGCAGGTCGGGGCGACGGGCCCCGCACGAGGTGAGGAGCCGTCCATGGCGGGGTTCGACGACATCACGAAGAAGGCTCAGGAGCTCCTGAAGGACGGCAAGGTCCAGGACGCCCTGAAGAGCGAGAAGGCCGAGGACGTCAGCGACAAGGTCCTGGGCGGTGTGGCCGACGCGGTGAAGAAGGCCACGGGCGGCAAGTACGACGACAAGATCGACGCCGCACGCGAGCAGGCCGACAAGCGCATCGGCAACGAGTAGCGGCCGGCCTGCCTGCGTCCCGCCGCCGTTCCGGCTCCTTGTCCGCTGCAGGCGATTGGACGCACGGGGCGGGACCGACCACGATTGACCGCGTGACCGTGCTCGCCCCGAACCAGCCGCTGACCGAGTCCGAGGTCGCCGCGATCAAGCGGGACTTCCCGATCCTCCAGCAGGAGGTGAACGGGCAGTCGCTCGCGTACCTCGACTCCGGCGCGACGGCCGAGCGGCCGCGGCAGGTGCTCGACGCCGAGCGACGGTTCCTGGAGCACGACAACGCGGCCGTCCACCGCGGTGCGCACACGCTCGCGGCCCTGAGCACCGACGCCTACGAGGACGCACGGGCCACGGTCGCCGGCTTCGTCGGGGCGTCGTCGCCGTCCGAGGTCGTCTGGACGGCGAACGCCACCGACGCGCTGAACCTCGTGGCGTACGGCATCGCCAACGCCAGCCGCGGACGCGGGGGAGCGGCGGCGGAGCGCTTCCGCATCGGTCCCGGCGACGAGGTCCTGGTCACCGAGGCCGAGCACCACGCCAACCTCGTGCCGTGGCAGGAGCTCGCCGCGCTCACCGGTGCGACCCTGCGCTGGGTCCCGGTGGCCGACGACGGCACCTGGACCGCCGAGGACGCGGTCTCCCGGATCACCGAGCACACGAGGATCGTGGCGTTCGCGCACGTCTCGAACGTCACCGGCATGGTCGCGCCCGTCGCCGCGGTGGTGGCAGCGGCCCGCGCGCACGGCGCCCTCGTCGTCCTCGACGCGTGCCAGTCCGCGCCGCACCGGCCCCTCGACGTGCAGGAGCTCGGCGTCGACTTCGCCGCGTTCTCCGGGCACAAGATGCTCGGGCCGAACGGCATCGGCGTCCTGTGGGGTCGCGGGGAACTCCTCGACGCCCTACCGCCGTTCCGCACCGGTGGGTCGATGATCACGACCGTGACGATGGAGTCGTCGGAGTACATGCAGGCGCCCGAGCGCTTCGAGGCCGGGACGCAGCCGGTGTCCCAGGCCGTCGCACTCGCCGAGGCGGTCCGCTACCTGCAGGGCATCGGCATGGAACGCGTCCGCGCCCACGAGGAGCACCTCGCCCGCCGGATGCTCGACGGTCTGGCGGCGGTGCCGGGCATCCGGGTCGTCGGCCCGCCCGCCGGGGTGCCGCGCTCCGGACTCGTGTCCTTCGACGTCGACGGGGTGCACGCCCACGACGTCTCGCAGTACCTCGACGCGCAGGGCATCGCGGTCCGGTCCGGGCACCACTGTGCCCAGCCGCTGCACCGTCGGCTCGGACTCGTCGCGACCAGCCGGGCGAGCACCTACGTGTACACGACCGAGCAGGACGTCGATCGCTTCCTGACCGCCGTCGGCGAGGTCCGCGGGTACTTCGGAGCGGCCTCGTGAACGGCCTCGACTCCCTCTACCAGCAGGTCATCCTCGACCACGCGAAAGCGCGGCACGGCGACGGCGTGCTCGACGGCGCCGACGCGTCGCACTTCGAACGGAACCCCACCTGCGGCGATGAGATCACCGTCAGCGTGCGGCTCGAGCCCGGGTCGGACAGCATCGCGGCCATCGGCTGGCAGGGCGACGGGTGCTCGATCTCGATGGCCTCGGCGTCGGTGCTGACCGACATGGCCGTCGGCCGGACCGTCCCGGAGCTGCTCGAGCTCACCGAGTCCTTCCGCACGATGATGCGGTCGCGCGGGGCCGGGGAGCCCGACGAGGACGTCCTCGAGGACCTCGTCGCCTTCCACGGCGTCTCGAAGTTCGTCATGCGGGTGAAGTGCGGGATGCTCGCCTGGGTGGCTGCCGAGGCTGCCGTCCGCGAGGCCACCGCGGTCTGAACCGGTCCGGTCAGCTCCCAGGAGCGGCACCGACGTGTGCGAGCACGACCGGGTCGCTGCACCCCCGGGCGAACCCGGCGATCCGTCGGTCGATGTCGCGTTGCAGGACGAACGCGCCGATGCGCTCGGCCAGCGGTGCGAGCCAGGCGGGTCGGCACGTGAAGTTGTAGCGCCACACCGCCAGCGTGCGGCCCGGCTCGCCCTCCACCGGCGTGAAGCGCCACCCACCGCCCATCTTCTCGAAGAACCACGAGCCCTTCGTCATCTTCATGCCGACGTTCGAGGGCGGGTTGTACGAGACGTACTCGCTCTCCATCCGCAGGCCCGAGCGCTGCACCGTGAAGGTCCGGACGCCCTTCGCCGGCGCGTCGGCGCCGATGAGGTGCTGTCGACGGATGAAGGGGTCCCAGCGCTTCCGGACCGGTCCCTGCACCTGCGACACGGCGAAGGCGACCTCGACGGGGACGGGGACGACGCAGCGGGACTCGACGACGGGCACGCCGCCATGCTGCCACGCGAGATCGACTCAGGTCTGCGGCGCCGTGCGTCGGGCGGGCGTCACACGGCGTCACCTCACGTGACGCGTCGGGCTGCTGGACGTAGCTTCGCCGCGTGACCTCGACGAACGAGACCCGGCAGATCCGCTTCAACGCGTTCGACATGAACTGCGTCGCGCACCAGTCCTCGGGGCTGTGGCGCCACCCCCGCGACCGTTCGCGGCACTACAACGACCTGTCGTACTGGACGGACCTGGCGCAGCTGCTCGAGCGCGGGCGCTTCGACGGCATCTTCATCGCCGACGTCCTCGGCACCTACGACGTGTACGGCGGGACGAACGAGGCCGCGCTCCGCACCGGTTCGCAGGTTCCGGTGAACGACCCGATCCTGCTCGTCTCCGCGATGGCCGCCGTCACGGAGCACCTGGGCTTCGGCATCACCGCGGGCACTGCCTACGAGCACCCGTACCCGTTCGCCCGGCGTATCTCGACGCTCGACCACCTGACGAAGGGCCGCATCGGCTGGAACGTCGTCACCGGGTACCTGCCGAGCGCCGCGCGCAACATGGGGCAGACCGACCAGCTCTCCCACGACGACCGCTACGACGTCGCCGACGAGTACCTCGAGGTGCTCTACAAGCTGTGGGAGGGCTCGTGGGAGGACGACGCCGTCGTCGAGGACCGCGAGACCGGTGTCTTCACCGACCCGTCGAAGGTGCACCCGATCGAGCACCACGGCACGCACTTCGACGTGCCCGGCATCCACCTGACCGAGCCCTCGGTCCAGCGGAGCCCCGTGGTCTACCAGGCGGGCGCCTCGCCCCGCGGCATCCGCTTCGCCGCCGAGAACGCCGAGGCGGTCTTCGTCGGCGCGCCGACCATCCCGCAGCTCGCCGCGACCGTCGGCAGGATCCGTGACGCCCTGGAGGCCGCTGGTCGCGACCGCTACGCCGCCCGCGTCTACACGCTGCTCACCGTCATCACCGACGAGACCGACGAGGCAGCCCAGGCCAAGTACCGCGACTACCGGTCGTACGCGTCGGCCGAGGGCGCGCTCGTGCTCAACTCCGGCTGGATGGGCGTCGACCTGTCGCAGTACGACCTGGACGAGCCGCTCGGCAACATCGAGTCGAACGCGATCCAGTCGGCGGCGGCGAACCTGTCCGCGGCGACGGGGGAGGACGGGTCGAACTGGACGGTCCGGGACATCGCGGAGCACACGGCGATCGGCGGCCTCGGTCCGGTCGCCGTCGGCTCCGGGGCGACGATCGCCCAGCAGCTGATCGACATCCAGGAGCAGACCGACGTGGACGGGTTCAACCTGGCGTACGCGGTGACCCCCGGCACGTGGGAGGACGTCATCGAGTTCGTCGTGCCCGAGCTCCGCGCGCGCGGTGCCTACCCGGACGAGTACGTCGAGGGGTCGCTCCGTCACAAGCTGCACGGCCGCGGCGACCGGCTGCCGGAGGAGCACCGCGGAGCCCGGTACCGGGTCGGCTCGCGGGCGACCGTCTGACCGATCGCGCGGCGGGCTCAGACCTGACCGCCGGTCGGGGCGTGCGACGTATGGTGGTCGGGTGATCGGGTCGTCCTTCGTCGTGCGCACCGCGGACGACGAAGCGACCGCGGCCGCGTGCATCGCGCTCTGGGTCGCCGCCGTCGCGGACCGGGACGGGGTGCCGGCCTCCGACGCCGTGCGCGCACGTGCGCACGAGAAGTTCGCCGCAGAGCGGGTGGCCCTGGTGGTCGCCGACGACGGCGGCGCCCCGCTCGGGTTCGCCCTCGTCACCGCACCCGGCACCGGCGGCGCGCCGAGCGACGGCGCGTACCTCAGCCTCCTCGCGGTCGCGCCGGCGGCACAGGGGCACGGACTCGGCCGTCGACTGCTCACCGCCGCGGTGGACGCCGCCGCAGCCGCCGGGCACGACCGGTGCGAGCTGCACGCGCTGGACGACAACGCACCCGCCCTCGCGCTCTACACGAGCGCGGGCTTCCGACCGGTCGGTGACCCGTTCCCGCACGCGCTGAACGGCCGTCCGACCCGGGTCTGGCAGGCGGCCTCCGTTCGGTGAGGTGAGGCTCACCTCACCACGAAAGCCCTGATCAGGCTTGCCTCACCTTGCTGGCGCGAACCGCTCCGGAGTGGTTCGATGGCCGTCATGTCGACCGCTTCGGACCTCTCGCTCCCCACCTCCGAGCACGACGACGCCACCAGCGCCGCGCGGCTCAACTGGCTCCGGGCCGGGCTGCTCGGCGCGAACGACGGCATCGTGTCCGTCGCGGCCGTGCTCGTCGGGGTCGCCGGAGCAGGCGCGGGCACGGGGCCGATCGTCGCCGCCGGCACCGCGGCGCTCGTCGGCGGGGCGATCTCGATGGCCCTCGGCGAGTACATCTCGGTGAGCGGTGCCCGCGACGCGCAGCGCACCGGGCAGGCCGCCGAGCAGGCGAAGCTCGAGGCCGACGCCGAGGACGCCCCGGCGCTCGCGGCGCACTACCGGTCGCTCGGGGTCGAGGAGGACGTCGCGGATGCCGTCGCGCGGGAGCTGACGCGGCCCGACGTCCGTCGTCGCCGCGCCGAAGCGGCCCTGCACGACGCCGAGGACGAGATCGTCAGCCCCTGGCGTGCCGCCTGGGTGTCGGCGGCGACCTTCACGGTCGGCGCACTGCTGCCGTTCCTCGCGATGCTGCTCGCGCCGGAACCCCTCCGTGTGCCGGTCACCGTGACCGCCTCGCTCGTCGCGCTCGCCCTGACCGGCACGACCGGTGCGGTGCTCGGCGGTGCCCGTCGGGGTCGCGCGGCGCTGCGGGTGGTCGTCGGCGGGGCGCTCGCGCTCTCGGCGACCTACGTGGCCGGGGCGCTGCTCGGGACGCACGCGCTCTGACCGGACGGGGACGGTCGCGTCTGCGATCGCGATCAGCGTCCACTCGCGTCAGGGCGATGCGCTCCCGGGACCGACCCGAGGCCGTCCCCGCTCGTGGCGTCAGGGAAGCTGCGGTGGGGCGATCAGTTCGAGGAAACCCCCGAGTGCACCCTCGAGGTAGATGATCCGTGTGCCGGTCCGGGCGCCACTGGTCATCTCGTGCGGTTCCCCGACGGGCCGCCAGCCGTGTGCTGCGCAGAGGTCGAGCACGCGGTCGAGGTCCGACACGGTCAGCGCGATGTGGACCGTGCCGGTGTGCGCGGGGGAGTCGGATGCTCGACCCGAGCGGGGAGGGTCGTACTGCAGCAGTTCGATCCGTTGGTCCCCGAGCGTGACCGTGCCTGCACGGATGGTGGATCCCTGGACACCGGTGGTCGCAGTCGTGGTCCGTGTGTCGAGCGTGAAGGTCCGTTCGAGCGCGAAGCCGAGACCGGAGCACCACAGCACCAGCGCGTCGTCGAGGTCGTCCACGGTGAGCCCGGCGTGCGCGACGTCCGAGACGAGTGGTGCTGTCATCCGATCAGTATCGCGCTCCACCGGACAGCTCGGCCCACGGGCACTGTCGTCGCGATCACGCCGAGCGAGCTACCGGAGCCGAGGGGCGCGGAACGACGACGTTCGTCGCACCGGGAGTACGTGGTCGAGGAGAGGGCGGGATGCTCCTCGCTGCCGTGGTCGAGGACCTCGGACCGCCCGGCCTGGAGCGCACGCTCCCGTCGACCCGAGACGCGCACGGTCTCTCCGCGCAGTTCGGCTTCGCACCGTCGGCTGACCCGTCCGAGCTCATGGTGCGCGTCTGGTGATCGATGGTCCAGGGCCACGGGTGTGGGGTGGACGCATGCAGATCGGAGAAGCCCTGTTGCCCACACGGTCCGCGTCGGTCGTTGCCGGGTTCTTCGACCGACTCGGGTGTGAGGTCGAGCGGGACGGTCCGAGCGTGACCGTGGCCATCGGCCTGAGCCGGCTGCGCTTCGTGGAGAGCGACTTCGAGGGCGCTCACCACCTCGCGTTCACCATCCCGACCGGGTCGTTCGACCTGGCCCGCCGGTGGCTCGGACAGCGCGTGCTGCTCCTGTCGGTCGACGATCGAACGGAGTTCGGAGGACCCCCGTCGTGGGACTCGCGGTCGATGTACTTCGACGGCCCTGATGACCAGGTACTGGAACTCATCGAACGTCGAGCCCTGCCTCCCCGAGAGGTGGAGTCCTTCGCCGCTGCCGATCTCGTGTGCGTGAGCGAGATCGGCGTGGCAGTCCCGGACGTCCTCGCCGCGGTCGCGACCCTGCGAGCAGCAGACCTCCAGCCCTACGGGAACGAGCCCACCAGCGAGTTCGCTGCCGTCGGAGACGTCGACGGTCTCCTCATCCTGGTCACCCCCGGCCGCGCGTGGTTCCCGACCAGCACGCGTCACGTCGCGGACACCGCCGTCACGGTGCGCACCTCCGTGCAGCAGGAGGTGACGCTCGGTGCTGGGAAACGCCTCCGGCCCGTGACTGCTGGTCTCGGCGGACGTCCGGTGACCGACTGAACAGCTGGAAGGATGCGAGCATGCCGTGGCCGCGCGCCGTCCCGCTCAGCGCAGACCGTCTCTGCCTCGAACCCCTGACCGTCGAACACGCCGACGTGATGGTGGACGTGCTCGCGCCGGTGGAGCTGTACCACTTCACCGGCGGCGGACCGCCGAGCCTGGAGGAACTCCGTGCGCGCTACACCCGTCAGGTCCGGGGTCGGTCCCAGGACGGCACCGCAGGGTGGCTGAACTGGATCATCCGCCCCCGCCAGGGCCGCGCGCCGATCGGGTTCGTGCAGGCGACCCTGCACCGGACCGCCCAGGTCACGACGGCGGACCTCGCCTGGCTCGTCACGCCGAGCGCGCAAGGGCACGGGTTCGCGACCGAATCCGCGGAGCGCGCAGCGACGTGGCTGCGCTCGGTCGACGTGCGGGAGCTCAGGGCGCGGATCCACCCGGAGCACGGAGCCTCAGCACGTGTCGCCCTGCGGATCGGGATGCACCCGACGAGCACCCGTTGCGACGGCGAGGTCCTCTGGCGGGAGCGACCACCAGCAAGCGATGAGTGCTGACGCGGGACTCGGTACCCGATCGGCTACTCGGACAGCAACGACCGGCGGCGTTCCGCTTCGTCGAGTCGCCAGCGGCCGATGGCAGCCGCGATCCCTGCGGGGACCGAGACGGCCAGTGGGTACTGCCAAGTGAGGTGGTCGTCCTCGAAGGCCAGCAGGAGCACCTGCATGCCGATCGCGGCGAGTGTTCCGCCGAGGACGGCATGTGCGCTCACACGGACGGCACGGCTCCGAGTGCGTCGGAGCGCGCGGCCGAGGAGCTGGGTGAACGGCAGCGCCACGGCAGCGCCGACGGCGGCGATCACGGCGAAGACGACGACGAAGACGACGACGAACAGGAGGGCGCTGGCGGCTCCGTCGAGCGAGACACCGCCCCGGATGGCGATGACGATGCAGGTGATGACCGAACCGGTCGGAGCGACAGCTCCAGCGAGCCAGATGTAGCTCGTCAGGACGAGCTTGTAGGTCGTCGCCCAGGTCCACGGTTCCACAGCAGCAACCATGCCGCATCGTACGGTCTCAGGCGACGTGTTCTTCCCTCGGTGCCGGGTGCCAGCGGAAGACGTCGAGGAGACGGGACAGGCCCGGCGTCCGTGACGCCAGGACGAAGACCGCGTAGCCGAGGACCCCACCGACGGTGTTCCAGATGAAGTCGTCGACGTCGGCGACGTGGCCACCGGAGAAGAGCCGCTGCGCAGCAAGCTGCAGCAGTTCGATCGCCAGGCTCACCGCCGCGGCGGCGAGGAGGACCTTCCACCAGGACGGGCGGCGCATCAGGAGCGGGATCAGGACGCCCAGCGGGGCGAACACGACCACGTTGGTCACCGCGTCCGCAGCTTCGTAGTCGGAGAACGGGATCAGCGCCAGCGCTGGCGTCCACGGCTCAGCGTCGGGGAGCGGATCGAGGAACACGGGGAAGACGGTGTTCGCGAGGATGCCCGCGGCGTAGACAGCGATCACCCCAGCGACGGTCGCGCGCTGCCAGGTGAACCGTCCGGACCGGAGCAGGAACACCAGGTGCACGACGAAGACGATGATGCCGAAGACGGATGCAACGGGCAGGGCGGGGACTTCGCCGTACGGAATGTCTGACATCAGCACGACACTACGGGGCAGCCGGAGGACGGGGGACTGTCGTGCGTTCCCGTCGAGTCCTACCCTGGTGCGATGAAGGGTCCACGGTTCACCCGCCTCGCGGCCGCCGCTGGCCTGGTCGCGGTCCTCACCGGTTGCGCGACCCAGGCGCCGCCTGCTGACGGTCCGGCGATGAAGTCGCTGCAGCTCCGAGCCGTCGTGTCGGAGGTCGAGGAGGCGTGCACTGCGCCGCCGGTCACCACTGACGTCGCAGCATCGGCGTGTGACCAGGACGGCGCGACCACCTACCGGTTGGCGAAGTCGCTCGGGTCGATCACGCCGACCTCCGCGCACCGCTCCGACGGTGAGGGTGCGGGCGGGTCGATCGTGTTGCAGTTCGACAGGACCGACAGCGATGTCCTGGCCTCGGCCACCCGCGAGACGATCGACGAGCGCATGGCGATCCTCCTCGACGGCAGGGTGCTCTCGGCACCCCAGGTCATGGAACCCCTCACCGGCGGTGAGGTCACCCTCGCGTTCGGGTCCTCCGCCGAAGCTCGCGAGGTCGACGACCGCCTCCGCGCGACGACGTCCGGGGACTCCCGGTAGCCGGTCCCTCCCGGAACCGCCCGGTGAGAGGGTCGGGCATGCCCACCGTCACTGCGCTGCTCGTCATCGACCTCCGACCAGGTGCAGTTCCGTCCCGGTCGGTGAGCGGAGGCGCACCGGATCGACGTCGGGAGTGACCGCTCCTCGTACACTCGCCGGATGGACCAGGACACCGTCCTCGAGCACATCGCCGAGCGAGCGCGGGTCGTGGGGCACCCGCTGGTCGTCGGCATCTCCGGCTTCTGCGGCTCCGGCAAGTCGACGCTCGCACGCGGCCTCGTCGCAGCACTGCCCGATGCCGTGCGCCTCCGCGGCGACGACTTCCTGGACCCCGCTCGATCGCACCGCCGTTCCTCGGACTGGGACGGGGTGGAGCGCGACCGCCTGGTCTCGACGGTACTGGAACCGTTCCGAGGAGGACGGCCCGGGCACTTCCAGCGGTACGACTGGGCACGGCGGGCCCTCGGTCCCGAGGAACCGCTCCCGCAGGCGAGGATCCTCGTCCTGGACCTCATCGGACTCTTCCACCCCGAGGCGTTGCCCGCGCTCGACGCGACCGTCTGGTGCGACGTCGACCTCGACACCGCAGCTCGCCGCGGTACGGCCCGTGACCGGGCACTCGGCCGGAGTCACGACGCGCTCTGGCGCGACGTCTGGATCCCGAACGACCGGGACTTCGCGCAGCGCTTCGCGCCGCGCGACGCTGCCGACCTGCTCGTCGAGCCGTCCCGCTGACCCGTCCGCCTCTCGACGTGGACGCGACCCGGCGCCCGCAGTGACCGGCGCGGCGGCCGCGAGCCGTGCCTCCAGGCCGTTCACGAGCCGGATGCGGTCAGGCCCGGTCCAGTTGCCGGAGCTGGGCGACGTCCGGCCACGGCGCCCACTTCGCCCGCGGCGCGTGCAGCAGGTACGGCTGCGGCGTCGGGTAGGTGACCAACTCGAGCGTCGACCCCCACGGGGTGCGCGTGTAGACGAACCGGTTGCCCTCCCCGGCCTCCTCGCCGCGCAGCGGCCGCGGGTCCGAGTTGCGGACGGCACCGGCGGACTCCGCGCGTGCGAGGGCTGCGTCGAGGTCGTCGACGTACAGCGCCAGGTGCTGCCACCCGAGGTCCGACGGGTGCGCGGCGGCGCGCTGGTCGGGCCCGCGGTACTCGAAGAGCTCGAGTCCGGGTCCCTCGGGCAGCGCGAGCATGCGGATCGCGCCCTGCGCCATCGACGACGGGATGCCGAGGTAGCGGTGGGCCTCCGGTGTGCCGTTCGGCTCGTCGGTGGTCCGGCGCACGTCGTACAGCACGACGGCGTCGAAGGCGTTCGCGAAGAACGCCGTGGCGGCCTCCACGTCCGGCACGGTGACGCCGACGTGGTCGATCCGGATGCCCGTGGTCATCCCTCGATGATGGAGCCGGTCGGGCGGCCTGGACGGGCTTGGGGCAGGACCTGCGGCGTTCCCTGCGGCATCCCGCAGCTGCCGCCCGGAACGAGCGTTCCAGCGGGCCGTCCGTGTCACACGACCGTTACACGAGGGAAACGGGCGACGCGAAGTGCCTTCGTAGCGTCGTCCTCGAGCGGGGACCCCCGCCGCACACTCCCACGGAGGACGCCTTGGTCACAGAGATCGCGACCCCGGTCGCCGCGCCCCACGCCCCCCGGACGACGACGTCGGCAGCCGCCGGCGCCGGCATCGTCAAGCCCGGGTACGACCCGGCGCTCACCAACGAGGACCTCGCCCCGCTGCGCGAGCAGCGATGGACGAGCTACAACATCTTCGCCTTCTGGATGTCCGACGTGCACTCGGTCGGTGGGTACGTCACCGCCGGCTCGCTCTTCGCGCTCGGCATCGCGAGCTGGCAGGTGCTCGTCGCCCTGGTCGTCGGCATCCTGATCGTGCAGGTGTTCGCGAACCTCGTCGCGAAGCCGTCCCAGCGCACCGGGGTGCCGTACCCGGTCATCAACCGCGCGGTGTTCGGCGTCATCGGGGCGAACGTCCCCGCCGTCATCCGCGGCCTGATCGCGACGGCCTGGTACGGCGTGCAGACCTTCCTCGCCGCGCAGTCGCTCAACATCGTGTTCCTGAAGTTCGTCCCGGGCTCAGCGTCGCTGCTCGACCACTCGTTCCTCGGGCTCTCCGCGCTGGGCTGGATCTCGTACGGCATCCTCTGGGTCGCGCAGGCCGCGCTCTTCTCGATGGGCATGGAGGCGATCCGCCGCTTCATCGACTTCGCCGGTCCGGCCGTCTACGTCGTGATGATCGCGCTCGCCGTCTACCTCGTCGCCCGGGCCGGCATCGGCAACATCTCGCTGACGCTGCACACGGGCGCGCCCATGTCGTTCGGTGCCTCGATCCCGGTCATGCTCTCGGCCGTGGCGATCGTCGTCAGCTACTTCTCCGGTCCGATGCTGAACTTCGGTGACTTCTCGCGCTACGGTCGCTCGTTCCGAGCCGTCAAGCGCGGCAACCTCTGGGGCCTGCCGATCAACTTCCTGTTCTTCTCGGTGCTCACCGTGCTCTGCGCGAGCGCGACGGTCCCGGTGTTCGGCAAGCTCATCACCGACCCGATCGAGACGGTCCAGGCGATCGACGCACCGTTCGCGATCCTGCTCGGCGGCCTGACGTTCGTCACCGCGACGGTCGGCATCAACATCGTCGCGAACTTCATCAGCCCCGCGTTCGACTTCTCGAACGTCGCCCCGCGGAGGATCAGCTGGCGGACGGGCGGCATGATCGCCGCGGTCGGCTCCGTGCTGCTGACGCCGTGGAACTGGTACGGCAACGACCAGGCGATCCTCTACACGCTCGGCATCCTCGGCGCGCTGATCGGCCCGCTGTTCGGGATCCTGATCGCCGGCTACTACCTGGTCGCGAAGCAGCGGGTGGCGGTCGACGACATGTACACGAAGGAGCCCACCGCCCGGTACTGGTACCGCGCGGGCTGGAACCCGAACGCGATGTGGACCCTGCTGCTCGCCGGCGCGGTGTCGGTCGCCAGCGCGGTGCTGCCGCCCGCGACGGGTGTCCTGCCGTGGTTGAGCAACTACAGCTGGTTCATCGGCTGCGGGCTCGGGCTGGTCGTCTTCTGGGCGCTCGAGCGTCGGTCGCCGCGGATGCCGGTGCTGGCATCGGAGGACCCGACGGTCGACGACGGCGCGGCGGCAGGACGCGACTGACCGTCCGCCACACCCCTGCACCGACCCCGGCCGGGAGGCGCGACACGCCTCCCGGCCGGACCGTCGCCGCCCGGGTCCACCACCTCCTCCTCGTCCCCACCCCCGCCTGAGAGGCCCCGCTTGCGCATCCGCGTCGTCAACCCCAACACCACCCCGTCGATGACGGCCTCGATCGGCCGCGCCGCGGCCGCGGTCGCCGGACCCGGCACCGTCGTCGAGGCGGTGACGCCCACCACCGGACCCGCCTCGATCGAGAGTCACTACGAGGAGGCCCTGGCGGTCCCCGGGCTCCTGGAGCAGATCGCGCTCGGCGAGCAGGAGGGTGTCGACGCGTACGTCGTCGCGTGCTTCGGCGACCCGGGTCTCGACGCCGCGCGCGAGCTGGCCGCCGGGCCGGTGCTCGGGATCGCCGAGGCCGGCTTCCACGCCGCTGCGATGCTGGGGCGCCGGTTCGGGGTCGTCACGACGCTGGCGCGCACGACCGGACGGGCGTGGGAGCTCGCGGAGCGCTACGGGTTCGCGTCCCGGGTGACCGAGGTCCGTGCGTGCGAGGTGCCGGTGCTGCAGCTCGACGATCCGACGTCGGGCGCCCGGGAGCTCGTCGTCGAGGAGTGCCGCGCCGTGCTCGCCGGCGGCGCCGATGCGGTGGTGCTCGGCTGCGCGGGCATGGCGGCGTTCTGTGCCGAGGTCTCGCACGAGATCGGTGCGCCGGTGGTCGACGGGGTGGCTGCGGCGACGGTGCTCGCGGAGTCGCTCGTCCGGCTCGGGCTGCGCACGGGCAAGACCGGCGAGTACGCGCCTCCGCCACCGAAGCCGGTGACCGGGCTCCTGTCCGGGTTCACGCTGCAGAGGTCCGACGTCTCCGCGCCGATCGTGCTCGCGGGGGCCTCGGCATGAGCGCCGCGGTGGGCGCCGACCTGGTGCTCCGCGCTCGGCGGGCGTGGGTCGACGGCGTCCTCCGCCCGGCCGCGGTGGTGGTCCGCGACGGCGTGGTCGACGCGGTCCTGCCGTTCGGTGTCGCGGTCGCGGCCTCGCTCGACCGCACCGTGCCCGACGAGCACGTGCTCCTGCCCGGGCTCGTCGACACGCACGTGCACGTCAACGAACCCGGTCGCACCGAATGGGAGGGCTTCGCCTCGGCCACGCGGGCGGCGGCCCTCGGCGGCGTGACCACGATCATCGACATGCCGCTCAACTCGATCCCGGCAACCGTGGACGTCGACGCCCTCGCGGTGAAGCGGGCGAGCGCCGCGGGCCGGGTCGCGGTGGACGTCGGGTTCTGGGGCGGCGCGGTCCCCGCGAACGCCGGAGCACGCGGTCCGCTGCACGACGCCGGGGTCTTCGGCTTCAAGTGCTTCACCGCGCCGAGCGGTGTGGACGAGTTCCCGCACCTCGACCCGGTACAGCTCCGAGCGGCGATCGAGGAGGTCGCCGAGCTCGACGCGCTGCTCATCGTGCACGCCGAGGACCCGGACCACCTCGTGCCGCACGAGACGCTCGGCGGACGGTACGCCGACTTCCTCGCCACCCGTCCGAACAGCGCCGAGCAGTCCGCGGTCGCGCGGGTCCTCGACGGAGCGCGGTCGACGGGTGCCCGCGTGCACGTGCTGCACCTGTCCGACGCCGGGGTCCTCCCGATGATCCGCGCCGCGAAGGCCGACGGGGTCCGGGTGACCGTCGAGACGTGTCCGCACTACCTGGCGTTCGAGGCCGGGTCGATCCCGGACGGCGCGACCGAGTTCAAGTGCTGCCCGCCGATCCGCGACGACGCGAACCGCGACGCGCTCTGGGCGGGGCTGCTCGACGGCACGATCGACTGCGTCGTGTCCGACCACTCGCCGTCGACAGCCGACCTGAAGACCGACGACTGGGGGTCGGCGTGGGGCGGCATCGCCGGACTCCAGGTGGGCTTCCGGGCGGTCTGGACCGAGGCCGTGCGCCGGGGGCTCCCGCTCGAGGCCGTCCTGCCCTGGTTCACGACCGGCCCCGCGGCGATCGTCGGCTTCCACGACCGCGGTCGGATCGCGCCGGGTGCGGTCGCGCACCTCGCCGTCCTCGACCCGGCGGCCGAGGGCGTCGTCGAGGTGTCGGCCCTGGCCCACCGCAATCCGGTGTCCGCGTACGCCGGCCTGCACACGCTCGGGGTCGTCACCGAGACCTGGCTCCGCGGGCGGCTCGTGGCGACGGTCGGCCACGGGGTCACCGCCGTCGAGGGGGTCCTGCTCGACCGCCCCGCGGCGCCGCAACACGCACGAAACGGACGTTTCGCTACGCTCGTTCCCGGAACGGAGGCATCATGACGCAGCCAGTCAACCCACCCGCCCGACTCCTGATGGGACCGGGGCCGATCGACGCCGACCCCCGCGTGCTCCGCGCGCTGTCGACCCCGCTCGTCGGGCAGTACGACCCGTGGATGACGACGACGATGACCGCGACGCAGGAGCTCTACCGCCAGGTCTTCGGGACGCGGAACGACGCCACCGTGCTCGTCGACGGCACGTCGCGCGCGGGCATCGAAGCGGCCCTGGTGTCACTGCTCGCCCCGGGGGACCGGGTGCTCGTGCCGGTCTTCGGACGCTTCGGGCACCTGCTCGCCGAGATCGCGACCCGTGCCGGCGCCGAGGTGCACACCATCGAGACCGAGTGGGGGCAGGTCTTCCCGCCGTCCGTGATCGAGGACGCGGTGCGCCGGGTCCGACCGAAGGTCCTGGCGATCGTGCAGGGCGACACCTCGACGACGATGAACCAGCCGCTCGACGAGCTCGGGGCGATCTGTGACCGGCACGGCGCCCTCCTCTACACCGACGCGACGGCGAGCATCGGCGGCAACCCGCTCGAGACCGACGCTTGGGGCATCGACGTCGTGAGCGCCGGCCTGCAGAAGTGCCTGGGCGGCCCCTCCGGCAGTGCACCGATCACCCTGTCGCCGCGTGCTGTGGCGGTGCTCGACGGCCGCCGCAGCATCGAGGCCGGCATCCGCGAGGCCGACGACGTCGTGTCCGACGACCCGATCCGCTCGAACTACCTCGACCTCGCGATGATCCTCGACTACTGGGGCCCGCGGCGCCTCAACCACCACACCGAGGCCGCGTCGATGCTCTACGCCGCGAACGAGTGCGCCCGCATCCTGCTCGAGGAGGGGCGGGACGCCGTGGTCGAGCGCCACGCGATCGCCGGTCGCGCGATGCTCGCCGGGGTCGAGGCGCTCGGACTGCAGGTGTTCGGTGACGTCGCGCACAAGATGCACAACGTGGTCGCCGTGGAGATCCCGGACGGCGTCGTCGGCGACGAGGTACGGGGCGCGATGCTCGAGGACCACGGCATCGAGATCGGGACCTCGTTCGGGCCGCTGCACGGGCGGGTCTGGCGCATCGGCACGATGGGCTACAACGCCCGCAAGGACACCGTCGTGCGCACGCTGGCCGCCCTCGAACACTGCCTGCGCCGGGCCGGGCACGCCGTCCCGCAGGGTGCCGGGGTCGACGCCGCGCTCGACGTCCACGCCGGCCGCGTCGCGCCGGTCGGGGCAGCCCTGTGACGACGACGACCGGACCCGCGACGGCCGAGGTCCCCGCGGCGCCGACCGCGAGCGCCCGGGCGATCGCCGACGCCGCGACGATCGTCCGGTGGTGCGACGCGCTCGCCGGGATCTCGCAGGACGACGGACGCACCACCCGCGTCTACCTGTCGCCGGAGCACGCCCGGGTGAACGCCGTGGTCGCGGAGTGGATGCGCGACGCCGGACTCCGCACCTGGCAGGACGCCGCGGGCAACCTGCACGGCATCGTCGACGGCGCGACGCCGGACGCACCCGTGCTGCTGCTCGGCTCACACCTCGACACCGTGGTGGACGCCGGCCGGTACGACGGAGTGGTCGGCGTGCTCATGGCGATCCGCACGGTGGCGCGGCTCACGGCCTCCGGCCCGCTGCCCTTCGCGCTGCAGGTGATCGCGTTCTCCGACGAGGAAGGGACGCGCTTCGGCAAGGCACTGTTGGGCTCGTCGGCCGTGGCGGGGGTCTGGGACGACGCGTGGTGGGACCTCGAGGACGGCGACGGTGTCACGCTCCGCCGGGCCTTCACCGACTTCGGGCTCGATCCGGAACGCGTCGGCGAGGCGGCACTGCCCCCGGAGCGGCTCGTCGGCTACCTCGAGGCGCACATCGAGCAGGGCCCCCACCTCGAGCAGGCGGGGCAGGCGCTCGGTGTCGTCACGAGCATCGCGAGCGCCCGGCGGTTCACCGTCGAGGCCGTCGGCGAGGCACGGCACGCCGGCGGCACCCCGTACGAGCGGCGTCACGACGCGCTGCTCGCCGCGGCCGAGGCGGCGCTCGCCGTCGAGCGGATCTGTCGCGCCGAGCAGCACGTCGGCACCGTCGGCACGATGTCCGTCGAGCCCGGGGCGGTCAACGTCGTCCCCGGCCTGGCCCGGTTCAGCGTCGACCTGCGGGGGGAGTTCGACGAGGGACGTGACCGCGTCTGGGAGTCGATCACGGCGGTCTTCGACGAGATCGGAGCCCGTCGTGGCGTGACCGTGTCGCCGACCGAGGTGCACCGTGCCCCGGCGGTGTTCTGTGCCCCGGTGTTGATGGACGCCGTCCGTGCGGGGATCGCCGCGACCGGGGAGGCCACACCAGCGGAGCTCTTCTCGCGCGCCGGGCACGACGCGATGTCCCTCGGGCTGGTCACCGACGTCGCGATGCTGTTCCTGCGCAACCCCGACGGCATCAGCCACCACCCGGACGAGTTCGTCTCCGAGGACGACGTCGCGCTCGGCCTCGACGCGCTGGCCGTCGCCGTCGAGCGCATCGCCGACGACCGTGCGGAGACCCGGTGAGCGCCGCGCCGGACGTCCGTGCCCGGGTGGACGCCGTCTGGGACCGCCTGTCGCCCGCGGAACGCCGGGTCGCCGCGATGGTCCGGCACGATCCGGAGCTGCTGCTCGTCGGCACCTCCGCCGAGCTCGCGGCCGAGTCGGGCACGTCGAAGGCCACCGTCTCGCGGCTCGTCCGGTCCCTGGGGTTCCAGGACGCCGCCGAGGTCCGCCAGGAGCTCATGTCCGCGCGGGGGAGCGGCCTGCCGTGGGCCGCCGAGGACGCCGCGCACGTCGACCAGCGGGCCGTCGAGGCACGCAACCTCGACGCCGCGTTCGCCTCGCTCGCCCGGGCCGACCGCGTCCGGCTCGCCCGCCGGATCGTCCGTGCCCGGCGGGTGCTCGTCTTCGGGGAACGCGGCGCGCACCCCGTCGCCATGCAGCTCCGGTCGCAGCTGGCCCAGGTGCGACCGGACGTCCGGATCGGTCCGGCACCGGGGCAGCGCCTGGGCGAGGAGGTCGCCGACCTCGACCGCCGCGACCTCGTCGTGCTCGTCACGGTCAGGCGGCACGCGGCGGGTGCCGAACGGCTCGTGCGGCACTGTGTCGCGACCGGCGCCGACGTGGTCGTGCTCGGCGACCCGACCGCAGCCGTGATCGCGGCGCCCGCGGCGACCGCGGTGCTCTGCCCGGTGGACTCGCCGTCGGCGTTCGACTCGATGGCGGCGCTCTTCGCGGTCGTCGCAGCGATCGCGAACGACGTGTACGAGGCCTCCGGGCCGGCAGGGCGTGCCCGTGTGGACGCCGTGGCGGCGGCCTACGACGCACTCGGGGAGCTCGCCCCCAGCTGACCGTCCCCGTCCCGCTCGAGCTCGTCGCGCAGCGATGCGTTGCGCGCGGCGATCAACCGCGGCAGGTAGCGGGCGAGCGCTACCCGCTCGGCCAGCCAGCCGAGCGGGCCGAGGGGCGCCCGGAAGACGACCTCGTCGACCATCCGCGTCCCGTCGGCCGACGGCTCGAACCGGTGCTCGTGCCGGAACCGGGCGAACGGACCACGCACCTGCTCGTCGACGAAGCGACCCGGAGCCTCCAGGGCGGTGATCCTGCTCGTCATC
This sequence comes from Curtobacterium uvaldense, assembly GCF_028307415.1. NCBI lineage: Bacteria > Bacillati > Actinomycetota > Actinomycetes > Micrococcales > Microbacteriaceae > Curtobacterium > Curtobacterium uvaldense. Next base: position 24,096 of record NZ_JAQMHU010000001.1, read on the forward strand.
GACCAGACGATCCCGAAGTGCCGCGCACGCCACGTGACGCTCTCGCCGAGCCCGATGGTGCCGGACGTCGTCCCGGCCACGGCGCGTTCGTCGGTGTCGGCCATCGAGCGTTCGTGCGCGCCGATGTCGAGCGACAGCGCGAAGACGCGCTCCACCGGAGCGGCGATCTCGGTGACCACCCGGAAGGCGACGGTCACGCGTCCGGCCAGACCTGCGGCACCGTACGGTCGTCGTCGCGCAGCACCGCGGCGAGCAGCTGGTCGTGGCGGGCGCCCCGGTGCACGACGGCCGATCGGGACCGACCCTCGAAGCGCATGCCGATCCGCCGGGCCGTCGCGGACGACGCGGCGTTCGTCCCGAGTGCGCGCCACTGCACCCGCACCAGGCCGAGCCCGTCCGGCGGTGCGGCGAACGCCCACGCCAGCACACGATCGGCGGCCTCGGCCATCAGGCCCTGCCCGCGGCCGTCGGGGTGCAGCGCCCAGCCGATCTCGCCGGCGCCGTCCACGAAGCCGAAGACGCCGACGGTACCGAGCAGCCGGGGGTCCTCCGCACGGCGGATCCCGAAGTCGTACCGGGTGTCGTCACGCCACCCGACCTCGACCAGGTCGAGCCACTGACGGGCCTCGGCGTGCCCGTACGGCACGGGGACCGGGGTGAACGCGATGACGTCCGGGTCGTTCGCGTACGCGATGACGGCCTCCGCATCGGCGGGACCCGGCGCGGAGAGCACGAGCCGGTCGGTCCGGAGCGTCACGGGGAGCACACCGCGAGCCTAGCGACGGCGCGACCACGCGGTAGCGTCGGCGACATGACGTTCGACACCCTCGCCTTCCCGGTCATCGACGGACACAACGACCTCCCGTGGGAGCGCCGCGAGTCGCACGACTCCGGCGTCGAGGGCATCGACCGCGGACAGGGCACGCTGCACACCGACCTGCCGAAGCTCCGGGCCGGCGGGGTCGTGGGCCAGTTCTGGTCGGTGTTCGTGCCGTCGGACGACCCGGACCCGGTGCGCACCACCCTGCAGCAGATCGACACCGCGCACCGGATCATCGCGCGGTACCCCGACGACCTGACCTTCGTCCGCACCGCTGCCGAACTGCGCACCGCCGTCGACGCCGGACGGATCGCGTCGCTGCTCGGCGCCGAGGGCGGGCACTCCATCGGCGACGACCTCGCGGTGCTCCGGTCCTTCGCCCGGCTCGGCGTCCGCTACATGACGCTGACGCACAACGACGACACGACCTGGGCCGACTCGGCCACCGGCGCCCGGGCACACGGCGGCCTGACCGACCGCGGACGCGAGGTCGTCGCCGAGATGGAGCGGATCGGCATGCTCGTCGACCTGTCGCACACCGCGCCGGCGACGATGCGGGACACCCTCGACGTCGCGACGCAGCCGGTCGTCTTCAGCCACTCGTCCACCGTCGCCGTCGACGACCACCCGCGGAACGTGCCCGACGACGTGCTCGCCCGGCTCGCCGACAACGGGGGCGTCGTGATGATCACCTTCGTGCCGAAGTTCGTGTCCCGCGCGTGGGCCGACTGGGAGGAAGCGGGGTCCGAGGGGGAACCGCCGCTCGTCACGGTGGCGGACGTCGCCGACCACGTCGACCACGCCCGTGAGGTCGCGGGCGCGGCCCACCTGGGCCTCGGTGGCGACTACGACGGCACGCCCGTGCTGCCGCCGGACCTGCGGGACGTGTCGCGGTACCCGGTGCTCGCGGAGGAGCTGCGGCGACGCGGCTGGGGTGACGACGACCTGCGGGCGCTCGCCGGGGGGAACGTGCTGCGGATCCTCGAGGCGACGGACGAGCGTTTCGCGCGGAGCGCGCTGCGCTGAGCCGCGCGGGCGCGGGCGCGGTGGGGCAGGGGTGGCCGGGAGGCGCGGTGTGCGCCCGCCGTGTCAAGGGGCGTCATCGACAGGGGAACACCGGGCGCCGTCGCTAGGATCGCGAGCGGACCGCAGCGCCGCCACCGACGGCGTGAGAACTCGACCCGGAGGACGACAACGGATGACCGGCACCATCTACGACAACATCTCGCAGGCGTTCGGCAACACCCCGCTCGTCCGGCTCAACCGCCTGCCGAAGGCCGACGGCGCCGAGGTCCTCGCGAAGCTCGAGTTCTACAACCCGGGCTCGAGCGTCAAGGACCGCCTCGGTGTCGCGATCATCGACGCGGCCGAGGAGTCCGGCGAGCTGCGCCCCGGCGGCACCGTCGTCGAGGGCTCGTCCGGCAACACCGGCATCGCCCTGGCGCTGGTCGGCGCCGCCCGCGGTTACCGCGTCGTCATCACGATGCCCGAGACGATGAGCGTCGAGCGGCGTGCCCTGATCCGTGCCTTCGGCGCCGAAGTCGTCCTGACCCCCGGTTCCGAGGGCATGAAGGGCGCCGTGGCACGCGCGGGCCAGATCGTCGACGAGACCCCCGGCGCGATCCTGGCCCACCAGTTCGAGACGGCCGCGAACGCCGCGATCCACCGCAGGACCACGGCGGAGGAGATCCTCCGCGACACCGAGGGCCACGTCGACGTCTTCGTCGCCGGTGTCGGGACCGGCGGGACGATCACGGGTGTCGGTCAGGTGCTCAAGGAGCGCGTGCCGGGCGTGCAGATCGTCGCCGTCGAGCCGAAGGACTCACCGCTGCTGACCGAGGGCAAGGCGGGGCCGCACAAGATCCAGGGGATCGGCGCCAACTTCGTCCCCGAGGTCCTCGACCGTGACGTCATCGACGAGGTGTTCGACGTCGAGCTCGACGACGCACTCCGGCTCGCCCGCGCGCTCGGCACCGAGGAGGGCATCCTGGCCGGCATCTCGTCGGGCGCGATCATCCACGCCGCCGTCGAGATCGCCGCCCGTCCGGAGAACGCCGGCAAGCGCGTGGTCGCGATCGTGTGCGACACCGGCGAGCGCTACCTGTCGACACCGCTGTTCGAGGGGCTCACTGCGTGACGCGTGCCGTCCGACGCGGCGTGCTGTGGCGGGTCCGCGAGGACCTCGCTGCGGCACGCCGCGGTGACCCCGCTGCCCGGGGTGACCTGGAGAACGCGGTGGTCTACTCGGGGCTGCACGCGATCTGGACCTACCGGTTCACGCACCGGTTGTGGCTCGCGCGTGGTCTCCCTGGATCCCGGTTCGCGGCCCGGGTGGTCGCGCAGGTCGCTCGATCGACCACGGGCATCGAGATCCACCCCGGCGCCCGCATCGGCCGGCGCTTCTTCATCGACCACGGCCTCGGCGTCGTGATCGGGGAGACGGCGGTCATCGGTGACGACGTGCTGGTGTTCCACGGCGTCACGCTCGGCGGGCGCGGGGGCGAGCACGGTCCGGGGCGGCGGCGGCACCCGACCGTGGGTGACCGCGTGGTGCTCGGTGCCGGCTCGTCGCTGATCGGCGCGATCACGATCGGCGCGGACTCCGTGGTCGGCGCGAACACGGTCGTGACGAAGGACGTCCCCGCGGGCTCCGTCGTCACCGGCGTCGCCGGTACGGCCCGGCCGAGGTCGGGGCACGAGGGCGTCCCGACGCTCTGACCGCGGGCGGCCGCGGGCGGCCGCGAGCGCCGGGCGATCGAGCGCCCCGGTCGACCGAGCGGTCCGTCGCCGGGCTGGCCGGCCGCTCGGTCCGTCGGACGTCAGCTCTTCTCGCAGGCGATCCCGTCGCCGTCGCGGTCCATCTTCTTGTTGGCCCCGTAGAGCGCGTCGTCCTTCTTGACGGTGCCCTTGAGTGCGCGGTAGGTGGTCTTCCCGCCGGAGGTCACCCGGTTCTTCGTCACCGACTTCTTCGCGATGCCACCGGAGTACACCTTGTGGACGGCGGTGCAGTTCGCGTAGGTCTTCGGCGCGGCGGAGGCGGTGGTCGCGCCGCCGAGCACGACGGACGCGGCGAGAGCGGTGGTGACGGCGGCGACGCCGAGGCTGTGGATGATGCGCACGGGTTCTTCCCCTGGGACGGGTCGTGACCGCTCGCGCGGCCGCCGCGTCGGGTGCACGGCGGACCGAGCGTACCCGAGCAGCACTCATTCCTTGATCCCCCCGAACGAGGCGTGTGCGGCATGCTGGTGCGATGGACGGCACAGCCCTGCACGAGGTGACCTTCCGGACGGCACTGGCCCTGCCCGCGGTCGAGGAGACGCAGCCCTTCGGCGAGCAGTCCGTCGTCCACAAGGTGGTCGGCCGGATGTTCGTGCTCGCCACGACGTTGCGCGGGGTGCCCATCGTCAACCTGAAGTGCGCGCCGCCGCACGGGGCGGCACTCGTCCGAGACCACGCCGAGATCAGCCCGGGGTGGCACATGGACAAGCGTCACTGGATCACGCTGTCACCGGGGGACGGTCTCGACGAGACCATGGTCGAGGACCTCGTGGCGAACTCGTACGACCTGGTCGTCGCCGGTCTCCCGCGGAACCGGCGCCCCCTCGACCCGGCAGCGCGCCGTCGGGCGGAAGGGTCAGACCCGGCCGCGCGCGAGGACCTTCGCGAGGTCACGGACGACCGTCGGGGCGAGTCGGTCGCCGGAGTCCAGCACCGCGCGGGCCCGCTCGGCTGACGGGCCGGCCGAGATCTCGCCGATCGTGACGCCGTGCTCCGGGCGGTGTGTGACGACCACCGGGTCGCCGGCTGCCACCGGTCCGATGTGCAGGACCCGGAGGTAGGCACCCGGCCGGTTCTCCGCGGCGAACCGCTTCACCCAGCCGGGGATCCCCATCCGGCGGGCGAAGGTCCCGCACGGCACCCGTGGGATGGTCACCTCGAGTTCGAGCGTCTCGCCGATGCGCCACCGCTCGCCCGTGACGGCACCCGTGACGTCGACCCCGCTCGTGCGGAGATTCTCGCCGAACAGCCCGGGTGGGACGTCGCGCTCCAGGGCCTCGGCGAAGTACGCGGCGTCCTCGTCGGCGTAGGCGTACACCGCCTGGTCCTCGCCGCCGTGGTGCTTGCGGTCCGCCTGCACGTCGGCGTGGAGCCCGAGCGGGCGGACACGGACGGGCCCCACGACCGGGCGCTTGTCGATGGCGGTGATGCCGATCGTGCCTGCGTCGCGGAGCAGCTGGTCGACGCGGCAGACGGCGGTGACGTGGCTCATGCCCACATCCTGGCGCACCGGGGTCACGGAGCCGAGCCCACCGTCGTGCGCGGCCACCCGCCCAGACTTCCTCCACCACTGACCGGTAGAAGGGTGGTGTGCCGTACCAGCCCCTCGCCGACCTCGACGACGCCGTCCTCGCGGGCCGCTCGTCCGACGGCGACGTCCGGGCGTTCGAGGTCCTGATCCGGCGGTACACACCCCTGCTCCGGGCCTACGCCCGGCGGACCCTCGGATCGACCGACGAGCTCGACGACGTCGTGCAGGAGACCTTCATCACCGCGTGGAACCGGCTCGACGCGCTCGACGACGGCGCCAAGGTCAAGTCGTGGCTCATGCGGATCCTCAGTCGCAAGTGCATCGACCGCATCCGGGCGCGGCGCGAGCACCTCGACGTCACCGAGCTCGAGGTCGCGGCACCGCGGGACGACGCTCCCGAGCGGGTCGCCGAGGCTCGGTCCCGCGAGGAGGCGGTCGAGACCGCCCTCGCCGAGCTCCCCGAGGCGCAGCGGCGGTGCTGGGTGATGAAGGAGATGCTCGAGTACCGCTACGAGGACATCGCCGAGGAGCTCGACCTGCCGGTGTCGACCGTGCGTGGCCTGCTCTCGCGTGCGAGGAAGAACATGATCCGTCTCATGGAGGCATGGCGATGACCGGACCCGACCGCACGCGCCCCGACGACGTACCGCTCGACGCGCTCGAACCCGAGGACCTCGACGGCCACACCATCGACGAGCTCGCGGACTACCTGGACGCCGGGATGCAACCGGCCGACCCGAGCATCGACGACTCCGCGGCGTGCCAGAACGCGCTCGCCGCACTCGTCCGGCTCCGACAGTCGTCCCTCGGCTCGCTCGACACCGCCGCTGCTCAGGAGGCACCCGCGGACGAGTCGTGGATCGGCGGTGTCCTGGCGAACATCTCGCTCGAGGCCCGCGCCGGTCGCGACGTCCCGCTGCGCCCGTCCGTCCCGACCGAGCGTCCCGTGATGACCGAGGGAGCCATCCGGTCCCTGGTCCGGACGGCCGGGGACGTCGTCCCCGGTGTCGTGATCGCCCGCTGCGCGCTGCAGGGCGACGTCACGCTGCTCGATGCACCCGTCCGGGTCCTGGTCGAGCTGGCGATCCGGTCCGGGGCACCGATCCACGCCACCGCCGAGCACGTCCGCCAGGCCGTCGCCGAGATCCTCGCCGAGCAGACCGACCTCCGTGTCGCGGCGATCGACGTGCACGTCCGTGACCTCCTGCCCCCGCTCCCGCCCGCGCACGACGGGGACCAGGCAGCGCCAGGAGCGACCGACGAGGAGGGCCGCGCATGAGCATCGACGACGAGACGGCCGCGGCGATCGAGGCCGCGGTCCTCGCGGCGCCCGGCGTCGCCGACCTGTACCGTGCGCGGCCGACCCTCGGCAGCGCGGTCGAGTCCGCCCGGCGGCTCGCCTCGCGTGCGCCGGTGTCCCGGGTGGTGCTCGACGACGACGTCCTCCGCGTCGTCATCGGCACCGACGGATCGGCTCCCGCGCGGGCTGCGGCGCGTGCGGCGCACGACGCCGCGCTCCGCGTCGCGAGCGAGCGCGGGCTCGCGCTCGGCCGCGTGGACGTGCGCATCGCGCGCGTCGGCTGACCGGACGGGCTCGCTCGCACGGCGGCAGGGCGACGACGACGGACCACGGGACGGACGGGAGGCACGGCGCCCGCCGGCACCGTGCCTCCCGTCCGTCATCCGGTGACGCCCGTCACCCGCTCGCGGCTCAGTAGAAGTTGTTCGCCTGCGAGTGGGCCCACGCGGCACAGGGCGTGCCGTAGGCCGCGCTGATGTACCGCAGCCCCCAGGTGATCTGGGTGGTGGCGTTGGTCTGCCAGTCGGCCGCGACCGTGGCCATCTTCGAGCCGGGGAGCGCCTGCGGGATGCCCGTCGCGCCACCGTTCGGGTTGACGGCCCGGTAGTTCCAGCCGGACTCCTTGGTCCACAGGTTGTCGAGGCACTGGAACTGCGCGGAGCCCCAGCCGTACTGCGACGACGCCATCGAGGACGCCGTGGCCTTGGCGCCGGCGACGGTGTTCGCAGCGGCGAGGCGCTCGGCTGCTGCCGCGGCCTCCGCTGCCGCACGCTCGGCTGCGGCCTTCGCCTCGGCGTCGGCCTTCGCCTGCGCTGCTGCCGCTGCCGCCGCGTCGGCGTCCGCCTTGTCCTGGGACGCGCTCTCGTCGGCGACCTGCGTCGTGGCGTCGACGGTCGAGGCGATGCGGGTGGTGATCGCGGAGCCGGACATGCCGCGGTAGTCCGACAGGGCTGCGACCTGGCGTTCGAGGGCGCGCGTGTCGGTCTTGTCGTTCGCGTCGGCGAGCACCGTGCGGGCGGTCGCGATGGTCGCGGCGGCCTGGGCGCGGTCGAGGTCCGCGCCGTGCAGCGCGGGGGTGGCCGAGGCGCTCGCGGAGGGGACGCCGATGGCCTCGCCGATGGCCGGCTGTGTGCCGACGGTGGCGAGTCCGCCGACGAGGGCGACGGCGGCAACGCCCCCGACGACGAGGGCGGAGCGACTGCGGAGCGCACGGCGGACACGGCGGCTCGGGGTGTCGAGCGCCTGGCGTCGGGTGGTCGCGGTGATGGGGGCTTCGGGGGTGGTTCGCGTCATCGGTTCCGGTGGTCGGCCGGCTGGAGGGCGACTCCCGGGCACGCCGGATCGGGCACGCGGGTGTGGGGGAGCGTGCACGACCGTCGGGACGGCCGTCGTGGGGGAGCCGCGAGCCGGGGGAGGACCGGACGGTGGTGTGGGGCCCGTCCGTCCGCCGCTGGGCGACCGGGTGGCCGCCTGCTCGGGCGAAGCCGTCACGATGACGTGTCAGCCTGGACAGCCCGTCCGGAAGCCCTGGCAGAACCGTCCGTCCACCCCTTGGTAACGGTTCGGTAACGGTGCTGACGCCGCCGGATCAGCGCCCGGAGGTGTGTGCTTCCTGGGAGCGCTCGCCCTGGCCGATTCGTTCGAGGGCGGCGAGGGCGGCGGCGATGGAGTCGACGTCGTCGTCGGGCAGGTCCGCGATGAGCCCGGCGACGATGCCGGTGCGGTCGGAGCGGGCCCGTTCGACGGCAGCGATGCCAGCGGGGGTGGCCGACACCATGAACGCCCGGCCGTCCCGCGGGTCCGCCTCGCGTTCGATGAAGCCGCGCTGCTCGAGCTCGGTGAGGATGCGCGTCATCGTGGGCTTCGTGACGACCTCGATCCGCGACAGGTCGCCGGGGCGCAGGGGTCCCTCGGCCTGGATCGTCGCGAGTGCGGAGACGAGCCCGTAGCCCAGCGCGGCCGAGTCGGTGCGCGCGCGGCGGTTGATGCGTCCGACGGCGGCGGCGAGGCGCGCGGCGATCTCGGTGCGGTCCGGCTGGCGGTGGCTCATGCGGTGCTCCCGGGTCGTCGGGTCGAGGCTGTTCGAGCGGGTCGGAGCGATGCTACCGGTCCCCACGGGCGGGTGACCGAGTGCCGTGCGGGGTGCTGACGCCGGGTGCGTGAACGCCCGTCCCGAGGTCCGGGACGGGCGTTCCTGTACGACGTGACAGGTGCGCTCAGCTGGAGCGGTGCCGCTTCTCGCCCGGGAGCAGGTGGATCGCCTCGGTCGCGAGTTCGGCGGCGATGTTGTCACCGCTCTCGGTCGCGTCGCGCAGCCGGCGGAAGTCCGCGGTCAGCTGGTCCCAGTCGATGAGCTCGTCGAGGTTCGGCAGGCGCAGGCGGAACGCGAGACCGTCGGTCGTGTCGCGGCACACCCGCTGCAGGTTCTCGTTGCCGCAGGCGTCGACGTACAGCCCGAAGACCGAGAGCGCGTCGTGGTTGACGGCGGGGACGTCGTGCGCGTCGAGCTCGGTGATCGTGCGGTCGAGCTGCGCCAGGATCTTCTTCCGCGTCGGTGCCGTGAGCCGGGGGACGGCCAGCCGGACGACCCCGCCGAACAGCACGCCGAGGGTCTGCATCGCCTCGACCACCTCCTCGGCCTTCGGGGTGGTGACCCGGGTGTACCGGTTCGGTGCCATCTCGATGAGACCGGCGCGGGCGAGCTGGCTGAGGGCCTCGCGGATCGGGGTGCGGGAGACGCCGAGCCAGGCGATGAGCTCGTCGTCGTTGAGGCGTTCACCGGGCTCGAGCGTGCCGTCCATGATCGCGGCGTGGATCTTGTGGCGGACGGTGTCGCGGAGCAGCTGGTGCTCGGTGGGGGCGCTGCTGGGGACCGGCATGCGGGTGTCCTCGTTCTCGGTGGACGGTCGGGAGCGCCGGACCGGTCGGTGTCGACGCCTGATCACCGTACCTGATATGTGAACGGTCGTCCGTCGGTCGCCGTGCCTCAGGTGGCGTCGAGCAGCCGGACCGTCACCGGGTCCTCGGTCCCGTCGAACCACCGGTCCAGCAGGGCACGGAACGGAGCCGGGTCCTCGGCGGCCCTGGCGAACAGGGTCGCCGACGACCGCGCCTTCAGCGCGTCGATCCCACCGAACAGGTCGTCCGCGCTCCGGGCCGGTGCGTCGACGACGGTGCGGGCAGCCTCGAGCAGGCGCGGACCGAGCACGGGGTGCGCCAGGAACGCCCGCGCCTCGGCGAGCCCCTCGATCGCGTACCGCTGCGCCGTCGCACTGCGCCCGAGGCCGGCGAGCTGCGGGAACACGAACCACATCCAGTGCGACCGCTTCCGGCCGGCCGCCAGCTCCGCGAGTGCCTGCTCGTGGACGCCCTCCTGCGCACGCACGAACCGGTCGAGGTCGAACGGGTCGTCGCTCACCGGACCACCTCGCCCCACGCGTAGCGCACGCTCGTCGCGTCCACGACGAGCAGTGAGTCGGGGTCGCGGTCGAGGAGCCCGGGCAGCCCGACGGCGTCCGGCAGGTCGCCCTCGAGCCGCTCGAGCCGGGCGCTGCGGACGGTCAGCGGCGCGTGCTGCCGCTGCCAGAAGAGCGTCTGCGCCAGGTGCCGCGCGTGGATGCCGGCGCGCGTGGTGAGCGCGGCGGCGAGCGGCGTGTCCACGACGTCGCCCGCGGTGACCCGGACGAGGACGTCGTGCCGCGGGCGGGGTCGCGGCGGGCGTGCGTTCCCCGCGTGCACGAGCGCCCGCGCCCAGCGGACCGGGTGCACCGCCCGGGCCGGGTGCCGGACCGACCGGTGGTCGAGGGTGTCCCCGCGACGCGTCGCCCGGACGTGGGAGAACGTGTACGGCACGCCGAGCAGCGTGTTCGCGGCGACGATGGCGGGGACGTGGCCGGTGTCGACCGTGCGGTAGACGATGCCGTGGCGACCCCTGGTGTCGACGGTCGGGATCTCGATCGTGACCTCGGTCATCGAACCGAGTCGTCGTGAGGGCGGGAACGGCGGGAGGGCCGTCTCGCGGAACACGTAGGCGGTCAGACCCACCCACGCGCTGCCGTCGACCACGTCGGGCCGGGTGCCGCGTGGCACGAGCCGGGCGAGCGAGGCCGGGTCCCGCCGCCAGTGCGCGAACACGATGTCCTCCCACGCGTGCACGGCGACGGGCCGGTGCACGAGCGGGACCGCCGCCCGCTGTCGGACCGCGTCGGTCACCGTCGTGGCGCGTGTCGTCCGACGCGCACGGCCCAGGCCACGAGCGGCGCCTGCAGCGGGAGCCGCGCGACGCCGACCAGCCGTGCGGCGCGCCCTGCGCGTGGGCTGTCGAGGAGGTCGGCGGCCATCTTGACGTTCGCGGGGAAGACCGCCAGGAACAGTGCCGCTGCCGCCCAGCCGGACGCGCGACGGGTGGCCGGCACGGCGAGCCCGGCGGCGATGCCGAGCTCGGCCACGCCGGAGGCGACCGTGGTCAGGCGCGGGGGGAGGCCCTCCGGCACGATCCGGTCGTAGCCCCGCGGGCGCAGGAAGTGGGTGACGCCGGCTCCGCCGAGGAGCACGGCGAGCATGGTGGCGGTCCGGGTGGCACGTCGGGCGCGCTCGCGTCGTCGCATGCGCCCATCGTGCACGCCCTCGCCCGAGCGGGTGTCGGGCGTCGCTCAGGTCAGGGCGGTCGCGACGAGGTCGAGCACCGCCGTGGCGACGTCCGCCTTGCTGCCGGAGGTCTCCCGGACGACGTCGCCGCCGGGCACGAGCACCTCGATCGCGTTCTCCTCGCGTTCGAAGCCCGCGTGCCACCCGACGTGGTTCACGACGAGCAGGTCGGCCGGCTTCCGGGCGATCTTGGCGCGTCCGAGGGCGATCCGGGCCTCTCTGTCGGGCTCGGTCTCCGCGGCGAACCCGACGATGACCTGCCCCGTGCGGCGTGCTCGGACGAGGTCGGCCAGCACGTCGGGGTTGCGGACGAGCTCGAGGGTCATGGTGTCGCCCTGGTCGTCCTTCTTCAGCTTGTCGGGGCGGACCTCGGCCGGTCGGTAGTCCGCGACCGCGGCGGTCATCACCACCACGTCGGCGTCGACCGCCGCGGCGTGCACCGCGTCGGCGAGTTCCTGGGCGGACCCGACGGGCACCACGGTCGCACCGAGCTCCGCGGTGAGCCCGGCGTCCACGTTCGCGGCGACGAGCGTCACGGTCGCGCCGCGTCGGACGGCATCCGCGGCGATCGCCACGCCCTGGCGTCCGCTCGACCGGTTGCCGACGAAGCGCACCGGGTCGAACGGCTCGCGCGTCCCTCCCGCGCTCACGACGACACGCACCCCGGCGAGGTCGCCCTGGTCGCCCCGCGCCCCCGTCCCCGACCCCGCTGCGGCACCGGCCGGGAGGCCCGCCCCGCCCGGGTCCCGTCGGCCCGCCTCGGTCGGTCGGTCGAGCACCGCCAGCGCCGCGGCCGCGATGTCCTCGGGTTCCGCCATCCGGCCGATCCCGGCGTCGTCACCCGTCAGCGCGCCGACCACCGGCCCGACGAAGTGCACCCCGCGGTCGCGCAGGGTCCGGACGTTCGCCCGGGTCGCGGGGTGCTCCCACATCTGCGGGTGCATCGCGGGGGCGACCACCACGGGCGCCTCGGTCGCGAGCAGCGTCGTCCCGAGCAGGTCCCCGGCGAGTCCGTGGGCCATCCGCGCCAGGGAGTCGGCGGTCGCGGGCGCGACGACGACCAGGTCCGCCCGGCGTCCGAGCGCCACGTGCCGCACCTCGGCCACGTCGTCCCAGACGCTCGTCGTGACCGGGTTCCGGCTCAGCGCCTCGAGCGTCGGCAGTCCGACGAAGCGGAGTGCACCCTCGGTCGGGACGACGTGCACGTCGTGGCCGCGCTTGACGAGGTCGCGGACGACCCCCACGGCCTTGTAGGCGGCGATGCCCCCGGTGATCCCGACGACGACGGACAGACGGCGACCTGCTGCAGCATCCACGTCGGTCACGCTACCCGGACGGCCGTGCGAGGATCGAGCCCATGTGCACCGTCGTCGTCCGCGTCGACCCCGGCGCCGCGTGGCCCGTCACCGTGCTGGCGCTCCGTGACGAGTCGCCCGACCGTCCCTGGGACCCGCCCGCCGCCTGGTGGCCCGAGCTCGACCCCGCCGTCCGGGGTGTGCGCGACCGGTCGGCCGGCGGAGCGTGGCTCGCCGCGTCCGACGCCGCGGGGCTCGCCGTCGTGCTGAACCGTGCCGAACCGGTGCCGAGCGACGACGGCACCTGGACCACCCGCGGCGTGCTGCCGCTCGACGCGCTGACCGGCGCGGCGCCGGGCGCGGGCGGCTCGCTCCCGACCACGCGTGCGTTCAACCTGGTACGGGCCACGGCCGAGGGCGCCGCCGTCGACACCTGGGACGGCGGGGCGGTGCGGACGACCCTGCTCGAGCCCGGCGTGCACATGGTGACCCACGGAGCCCCGGACGACCCCGCCGCGCCGCGGGTCGGCCGGTGGCTCGAGGCCTTCCGCGCGGCCCCGGCGCCGGCCGGACCGCCGGCGCTCGGCCCGTTCGACGAACTCCGCACCGCCGACCTCGGTGACGACGCGGGCGACGGCTGGAGCGGCTGGTTCGGCGTGCTCGCCGACTCCGCGGCCCTGCCCCCGGACCACCCGGACGCGATCCTGCGCGACGCGGTCGAGCCGGACGGCCACGTCGCGACGCTGTCCGTCGTCGCCGCCGCGGTCGGGCCCGGTCGGACGGTGCTGCAGCACGCGCGGCTCGCCCACCCGGGACGCCTCGACGGCTCGGTGGAGCTGCACCGGGCGTGAGCGTCCCGCCCGGACGTCCCCGATGCTGTGAGGAGCAGCAGCGCACCGGCCGGTCCCGCCGTGGTCCGGCGGCGTACGGTCCCCGTCGTGACCCCGACCACACGGCCGTCCCCGCGCACCGTCGCGGGCATCGGTGACCCTGCTCCGCGGCGCCGTCCCCGCGGTCGAGCCGTCCTCGCGGCGACGCTCGCCGCCCTCACCGCGCTCGCCCTCGTCGGCTGCAGCGAGGACTCCTCGGTGGCCGCGGCCTCCTCGCCGAGCCCGACCGGCCGCGCCTGGGACCACGCCCCGGGGGAGCGGATCGTCGTCATCGGCGACTCGGTGAGCGGCGGCCACGGCCTGACGCCGGAGCAGGCCTGGCCCGCGCTCCTCGCCCGGACCGAACGGTGGCAGCTGACGAACCTGTCCTGCGACGGGGCCGGCGTCGTCGCCACGGGGGACCCGGACGCGTGCGCCAGTGCCTACCCGGGGCTCGTCAAGCGTGCGGTCGACCTGCGCCCCCGGGTCGTCTTCGTGCAGGCGAGCTCGAACGACCTGGGCGAGGACGACGCACAGGTGACGAGCGCCACCGACCAGCTCGTGGCCCTCGTCCACCGCGACCTGCCCGGAGCCCGGGTGGTGGGGCTGAGCGCCGTGTGGAACGAGCAGGCCCCGCCGGCGCAGCTGGCGACGATCTCGCACGCCCTGCAGCGGGCGACCCGGCGCGACGGCGGCACCTACGTCGACATCGGGCAGCCGCTGTCCGGCCACCCGGAGTGGATGCAGTCCGACGACGTGCACCCGACCGCCCGCGGACAGCGTGCCCTCGAGGCGGGGGTGATCGACGCGTTCGCACGCGACCACCTGCGGTTCTGACGCCGACGGGACGCGGTCGGGTCGTGCCTCCCGGCCGGTGCGGGTGCCGAGCCAGCGGTCAGGCGGGCGCGTGCGTGTCGGTGAGGTCCTCGGCGACCGCCCAGAGCGACCGGGCGAGGTCCGCACTGCGCGCCGAGCGCGGCACCGAGACCGTCGTGGTCGGTCCGGTCAGGCCCCCGAACCCGGACGGCCCGTAGTAGGCCCCGCCGACCGCGGCCGGACCGACGGCGGCGTACAGGAGCGGCTCCGCGCCCTGCTCCACCGCCTGCGTGAAGGGGAGCGCGCGGTCGCTCGCGCGGACCGGACGCGACCGGCCGAGCGAGCGGCCGGTGGACTGCAGGTTCGTGCGCGTGTAGCCGGGGTGGGCCGCCGTGCTGACGAGTGGCCAGTCCCGCTCGACGGACAGCCGGTGCAGGTGCAGCGCGAGGAGCAGGTCGGCCAGCTTGGACTGCGAGTAGGCCCGCCAGCCGTTGTAGCCGCGCTCCCACTGCGGGTCGGTGAAGCGGATGCTGCCGGGGATGGCGGCGAGGCTCGACATCGTCGCGACGCGCGGGGGCCGGGCGTCGTCGCTGCCCGCGGCCGTGCCGAGCAACGTCGGCAGCAGCAGGTTCGTGAGCGCCAGGTGACCCAGGAAGTTCGTGCCGAACTGCAGCTCGAAGCCGTCGGCGGTCTCGAAGCGCTCGGGCGGGGCCATCACGCCGGCGTTGTTCACCAGCACGTGCAGGGGGCGACCGTCGTCGGCGATGCCCGTGGCGAACCGGCGGACGCTGGCGAGGTCGGCGAGGTCGAGCTCGCGCACCTCGAGGTCGGCGCCCGGGTGCTCCCGGCGGATCTCGGTCGCGGCGTCCTCGCCCTTCGCGGTGGTGCGGACGGCGAGCACGACGCTCGCGCCGGCACCGGCGAGCCGCTTCGCGGTCTCCTTGCCCGTGCCGCTGTTCGCGCCGGTCACGACGATGCGACGGCCGGTCTGGTCGGGGATGTTCGCCATGCGCGGCACGGTACGCCGGCGGTCTGGTGACCCGCCGGGCGCGCGCCGTCGGGGCTGTACGTCCGGCTCCCGCGGTGCTACAGTTCATGCAAACGCATCGATCAGGAGGCGCACATGAGCAACGCATTCGGCACCGACCGCCCGTCGGACGTCCCGCCGCCCGCACCCGAGCGCATCGGGCCGGTTCAGCTCGGCCTCGACACCTTCGGAGACGTCACCGAGCGTGCCGACGGGTCGCTCCGCTCGGACGCGCAGAGCATCCGCGACGTCGTCGACCAGGCCGTCCTCGCGGACCAGGTCGGGATCGACTTCATCGGCGTCGGGGAGCACCACCGCGAGGACTTCGTGGTCAGCGCCCCCGAGGTCGTCCTCGCCGCCATCGCCGCCCGCACCTCGTCGATCCGCATGGGCTCCGCCGTCACCGTCCTGTCCTCGGACGACCCGGTGCGCGTGTACGAGCGCTTCGCCACCGTGGACGCCCTGTCGGACGGGCGCGCCGAGGTGATCCTCGGCCGCGGCTCGTTCACGGAGTCCTTCCCGCTGTTCGGCTACGACCTGGCCGACTACGAGGTCCTGTTCGAGGAGAAGCTGCAGCTCTGGAACGCCCTGCGCGGTGGGGACGCGGTGACGTGGTCCGGCACGAAGCGCGCGGCGCTCGTCGACCAGGACGTCTTCCCCAAGCTCGAGCACGGCCCGATCCCGACCTGGATCGGCGTCGGCGGCTCGCCGCAGTCCGTCATCCGTGCGGCGTCCTACGGCCTGCCGCTGTTCCTCGCGATCATCGGCGGGCAGCCGGCGCAGTTCGCCCCGTTCTCGCGGCTGTACCGCCAGGCGCTCACGCAGCTCGAGCTCCCGCAGCAGCCCATCGCGATGCACTCGCCGGGCTTCGTCGCCGAGACCGACGCCGAGGCAGCCGAGCGCTACTGGCCGTACCACAAGGCTGTCACCGACCGGCTGGGCCGCGAGCGCGGCTGGCCGCCCCTCGACGCCGCGCAGTACCAGGCGGGACTGTCCGCCGGCGGGTCGCTGTACGTCGGGTCGCCGGAGACGGTCGCGCGGAAGATCGCCCGGAACATGCGGATCCTCGGCGTCTCGCGCTTCGACATGCGGTACGCGACGGGTCGCCTGCCGCACGAGGACATGATGCGGTCGATCGAGCTCTACGGCACGCGGGTCGCACCGCGGGTGCGCGAGCTGCTCGCCGAGCCGGTGCCGGTGCCGTAGGCGGACGCCTCCTCGGGGTGGGCCGGCGGGCCGGTGCGGCTCGGGGCGGCTCGGTGCTGCTCGGGGCGGGCCGGTGCTGCTCGGGGCGGGCCGGTGCGGCCTGCTCGTGCACAACGAGGAGCACCCCGCACCACGGGATTCCGTGGCGCGGGGTGCTTCCCGTTGTGCCGGGTCCGGCAGCGTCCCGTCGGCCGGGAGGCGCGCCCCACCGCCGCCACGCCGACTCACGGCAGCGCCGGGTACCGTCCACCGCATGTCGCCCCGCCCCAACATCGTCGAGCGTCGGTTCCGTGGTCGCATCATGGGCGTCGGCACGACGTCCGGTGTGCGGTTCGTCGTCGGCATGTGGGACCGGTCGCCGTTCGGAGCCTTCACGGACGTCTTCCTGGAGCAGCCGGACGGGTCGAGCGTGCTCCTCGCGCCGGACGAGATCGTCGCCGCGTACGTCTCCGGGACCTACCGCTTCGACACGGTGTCGGTGGTCGACATCGACGCCCGCCGCACCGCTCGTGGTCTCGAGCTCGACGCCGGCCCGCTCCGCGCCTCGATCGACGTCGGATCCATCTCACCGCTCGGGCGGGTGCTCCGCATGGTGCCGAAGCCGATCGCGCGTGATCCGCGGTGGCTCAGCGTGATCGACCCGGTCGCACGACTGGTCGCTCCCGGCGCGGGCACGGCCGGCACCGCCGGTGGTGGCCGCCGCGAGTACTACGGCGTGACCGGGGCGCACGACGTCACCGCCGTCACGGGGTCCTGGGCGGGGGAACCGCTCGGGTCCCTGGCCCCGCTCGACCCGCCCGTGGCGTTCGGCTTCGCCTCGATGCCGCGCGTCCCGCAGGTCGTCGACGTCGAGACGACGATCCGCGAGCCCGCCGCCTGACGCGTCACCCTCGGCCCCGGGGGCGGCGCGGTGTGGGGCCGCTGGGTCGGAGCGTGTGGGTGTCCGTCCGTGCCCGTTCCTTCCCATGACGACCGCGGTACCTGATCGTTCCGGGCGTACCTCCCGTTCTCGGACGGCCAGGTACGCCCGTTTCCGCCAGGGACGCCCATTTCCGCGAGGTGCGCCCGTTCTCGCCAGGTGCGCCCGTCCTCGCCAGGTACGCCCGTCCTCGCCAGGGACGCCCGTCGTCGCCGGGGACGCCCGGTCCCGCGCGGCACGCGTCCGCGCCGCAGCCACTCGTGCGGGGGCCGGAACCCGGGCGGGCAGGTCCCAGCGACGAGGGGCACACTGGCGGGAACGGAACGCGCCCGGGCAGTGCCCGGCCGGACGTCGAGCACAACGGGGCGCACGACGAACAGGAGCATCATGACCGACACGCAGGCAGACCACCGCGCAGCCATCTCGGACATCGTCCACGGCGCTCGAACCGCCCTGCTCACCACCGTCAGCGACGACGGCCAGCTGCACGCCCGTCCGCTGGCCGTGCAGGACAAGGCGTTCAACGGGACCCTCCGCTTCCTGGTGCAGGACGGCAGCGAGAAGGTGGAGGACATCGCGCGCAACCCGCACGTCAACGTCGCCATCGAGTCGCAGGGCGGGTACCTGTCGATCGCGGGCACGGCGACGGTCACCCGCGACGAGTCCGTGATCGACGAGCTGTGGTCCCCGTTCGCCGAGGCGTGGTTCCCGGACGGCCGTCAGGACCCGACCATCCGACTCCTCACCGTCGAGGGCGACTCGGTCGAGTACTGGACGCAGGACACCGGCCCGGTCGGCAGCCTCGTGCAGACCCTGAAGGCCGCGATCGGCAAGCAGAGCCAGCCCGACACCGGCCACCACGGCACCGTCGAGCTCTAGCGCGACCCGCTCCCGCACCACGCAACGTCGGCGGTTCCTCGCAGCGGTACAGCCCTGCGAGGAACCGCCGACGTTGCGTTCCGCGAGCGTGCCGCGAGCCTTCCGCCGCGCGTGCGACCGGGGTCAGGGCGGGCCGAGCAGCCACAGCACCGCGACGAGCACCGGCTGCCCGAGGAGCGCACAGCTCACGAACGTCCAGCGCATCCAGGGCCGGGCGACGAGCTCGGGGGAGCCGAACAACGGCGCGAGCGGCATGAGGAGCCGCGGGGTGGACGCCATCGGCAGGGACACCGCGAAGATGTAGAGCGCGTAGGCGGCGGAGTACAGCACGGTCGTCGAGCCGAGCGCCCGGGTCGAGCGCCGCAGCAGCCAGACGGGGTACGCCACGAGCAGGACGACCACGATCAGGATCCCACCGACCCCGAGCCACCGCCCGGCGATCAGGAACCAGGGCGTCATCGGCGTGAAGTCGACCCGCCCGATGAAGTTCACCCACCAGGACATCTCGGTCTCCAGGTAGGCGTCCGACCGCCCGGTGACGTGCGCCGCGATGACCGGCCAGGCCAGCCCCGCCGCGGCCATCACCATGCCGGCGGTGACGACCCGGACGCGTTCCGCCACCGGGAACGCCTCGAGGGACCGCACACCGGTGCCCGCGGCGGCTCGTCGTGCACGCACCCAGCGGACGAGTGCGACGACCCCGAGCAGGAGCGGCAGCGCGAGCGCCCCGGGACGGGTGAACGCCGCGACCACGCCGAGCACCGTCAGCAGGCCGTAGCGCCGTCGCTCGAGCGCCAGCAGGGCGCCGAACGTCAGTGCCAGGAACGTGCTCTCCGCGTAGCCGACCTGCAGCAGGAACGACAGCGGACCGCACGTGAAGAAGAAGACCGCCCACATGCCCGCGGCGTTGCCAGCACGGTCGCTCACCAGCCGGTGCAGCAGGAACGTCGCCACGAGCCCGGCGGCCAGCGCGACGAGGGGCGCCCCCACGGCGAACGGCACCCCGGTCGAGGCCGTCAGCATGCGGATGGCGAAGGGGAACGCCGGCAGGAACGCCCACGCGTTCTGGGCGACGTGCCCGGCGGCGTCGAGCGGCAACGTCGTCGGGTAGCCGTGCACCGAGATCTGCTCGTAGTACTGGCCGTCCCACGCGGTGAGGAACGACCCGAACCCGTGCTCGTTGCCCCAGATGGCGTTGTCCGGCATCTGCCGGGCCATCAGCGGGTAGGCGAGCGCCAGCCAGACCGTGGAGACGAGACGGCCGCCGCCCCACACCAGCAGCACCGCGGCCCAGACGGGCAGGCTCGTCGCCAGGTCGACGATGCGACGTCGACCGTTCGCGAGCGTCCCGGTGACGGCGCCGTCGGTGCGGCTCACCGGCCCGCTCCGGCGGGCGCAGGGCTCTCGGTGGGCACGGACCGAGCGTACCGACCGTCGCCTGGCACCCTCCGGCACGCCGGTGGCCGGTGGCCGGTCGCGCACGGGCCGGTCGTCGGTGGTCGGCCGGGAGGCCCGTCCCGCGTTCTGCACACCGCAACGGCTCCGGCGGGTGGTCGGTCCGCGCAGTGGGGCCGGCCCTAGCCTGGAGGCCCACCCGGACGGACCGCGTCCGACGACCAGAGGAGTCCCCGTGCCGAAGACCGCCATCGTCACCGCGAACGCCCCGGCACCCGCCGGCCCGTACAGCCAGGGCATCGTGGCCGGCGGGTTCCTGTACACCGCGGGCTTCGGGCCGCAGGACCCGGCGACGGGGGCGATGGCCGACGACGTCGCCGGACAGACCGCCCAGGTGCTGGCCAACGTCGCCGCCGTCCTCGCCGAGCACGGCGCGACCCTCGACGACGTCGTGAAGTCGACCGTCCACCTCGAGCACTCGGACCGGGACTTCGCCGCCTTCAACGAGGAGTACGCGAAGCACTTCTCGGAGCCGTACCCGGTCCGCACGACCGTGCAGTCGCACCTGGCCGGGATCCTCGTGGAGATCGACGTCGTCGCGGTGCTGCCCAGCGCCTCCTGATCGTCACCCGCCGTCCCGCTCCCTGAGCGGAACCTCACCGACCTCCGGTGCCCCTCGGTGCCGTCGCGCCCGCACGCCGGATCCCGGCGCCCGGGGTGGTGCCCGTCAGACGTCCGGCAGCGAGAACCGGCACGCCCGCCACCAGGACGTCGTCCGTCCCCACAGCCGTGGCCGTCGGGTCGTCGTAGGTCGACCGCGCCGCCACCCGCTCGGGGTCGACCACCGCGAGGTCGGCGACCGCCCCCGCACGCACGACCCCGCGGTCGCCCAGCCGCAGGTGCTCGACGGCGGTGGTCGACAGGTGCCGCTGGGCGTCCGGCCACGACAGCAGCCCGGCACGCACGAAGTCGCCGAGGTACCGCGCCACGGTGCCGGTGGCCCGCGGGTGCGGGTGCGTGCCGACGTGGATGCCGTCCGACCCCGCGGTGTGCCCGGGGTGCCGGACGAGCGGCGCGAGGTCGGCGGGGGAGCGCGGGTGCGGGACGCGCATGATCGCGGTCACCTGCAGGTCGGAGGCGACGAGCAGGTCGATCGCCAGGTCCACGGGTTCGGTGCGTCGCACCGCGGCGGCGTCGGTCAGGGTGCGGCCCTGCAGGTCGTGGTGCGCCGGTGAGGGCACGTGGGAGAGCGTGACCTGGTCCGCCCAGCCCGGTCCGAGGTCCGGGCGCGCGGTGACCCGGTCGAGCACGGCGGTGCGGACCCGGCGGCGTCCGGCGTCGTCGGCGACCGCGCGGGCGAGGTCGTCGGTGCCGGGGCGCGCGAGCGCGGCGGGGAGCAGCAGCATCGACAGGATCGTGCACCCGCGGGAGTACGGGTACGCGTCGAAGGTCAGCCGTACCCCCGCGGCCGCCAGGTCCTCGAGCACGCCGAGGGCCGTGTCGACCGGAGCGTGCAGGTGCGACACGTGCGCACGGACCCCGCTCGACCGGACGATCTCGGCGACCTCATCGAGCCCGACGCGGAGGTTCGCCTCGTACCCGCCGCGGACGTGCGACACGTAGACGCCGTCGACGGCGGCGACCTCCGCGCAGAGCGCCGCGAGCTCGGCGGTGTCGGCGTACAGCCCCGGCACGTAGTCGAGCCCGGTGGCGAGCCCGAGCGCTCCCTCGGCGAGCCCGCGGCGGACGAGCGCGCGCATCGCCGTGGTCTCCTCGGCGGTCGCGGGTCGGTCCTCGTCGCCCAGCACCTCGTGCCGGATCGTCCCGGCGGGCACCAGGGTCGCGACGTTCAGCGGCGTGGTGCCGTCGTACGTCGCCAGCAGGCCGGTGGTGCCGCCGCCGCGGTACCGGGGGTGCGGGCCGTCGATCGCCGCGAAGTACCGGCCCGCCCACCTGCCGTCGCCGGGGGCCGGGCCGACGCCGTCCTGGCCGGTGACGATCGACGTGACGCCCTGACGGAGCAGCGCGAGCTGGACGTCCTCGTCGAAGACCCGGGACCCGGCGTGCGAGTGCGCGTCGACGGCCCCGGGGAGGACCGTGCGGCCACCGCAGTCGATCGTGCTGGCGTCGTCCGGCACGGGGAGCGTCGCACCGACCGCCGTGATCCGACCGCGTTCCACGAGCACGTCCGCGCGGGTGGGGCCGTCCCGGTCGACGACGGACCCGCCGCGGAGCACGAGCGGCGCACCGGTCTCCGCGGTGGTGGTCACCGGGCGAGCCCCGCGACGAGCCGCTCCGCGCGGGACCGCAGCGCGACCGTGTCCCCGGTGCCCAGGGCGTCACCGACCAGGGGGGAGCCGAGTCCGACCGCCACCGCACCGGCTGCCAGGTAGTCGGCGGCATCGTCGATCCCGATGCCGCCGGTCGGGACCACGTCGACGAAGTCGAGCGGGGCGAGCACCTGCCGCAGGTACGCGGGGCCGCCGAGCTGTGCCGCCGGGAACACCTTCACCGCCCGGGCGCCGAGCCGCCACGCCCGCACGATCTCGGTCGGCGTCGCTGCTCCCGGGTACCAGCCGAGGCCCCGCTCGTGGGCACGCTCGCCGATCGCGGGGTCGAGGTGCGGGCTGACGACGAAGGACGCCCCCAGGTCGGCAGCGTCGTCGACCTGTTCCGGGTCGAGGACCGTGCCCACCCCGACGGAGACGCCGTCGCCGAACTGTCGCGCGGTCCAGGCGGTGCCCTCGCGCCAGCGCGGGGTGTTCGTGGTGAGCTCGACCGCGCGGACGCCGGCGCCCACCAGGGTGTCGACGACCGCCTCGACGTGCTCGCCCGTGCCGCCGCGGAGGATCGCGACGGCCGGACCCGCGCCGTGCCGGGTGCCGTGGTGCGGCACCGACGGGCTGTCGCCGGTGGACGTGTGGTGGGTGCTCACGGTGTGGCTCCTCGGATCGGTCGGGCGGGTTCGTGCCGGACGGGTGGTGGTCGCGGTCAGCGGTCGACGCGGTCGTGCACCGCGGTGTCGATCGCGGCTGCTCGGGGGCCGGACGGGTCTGACGGGTCCGACGGGTCTGACGGGTCCGACGGGTCTGACGGGTCCGACGCGTCGGCGGTGAGCGTGTCGGTGCTCGCGCCGGGGCCGGGCAACCGCCAGTCGCCCGGGACGGTGCAGGCGAGCG
The DNA here is from genome assembly GCF_028307415.1 of Curtobacterium uvaldense. NCBI lineage: Bacteria > Bacillati > Actinomycetota > Actinomycetes > Micrococcales > Microbacteriaceae > Curtobacterium > Curtobacterium uvaldense. The sequence goes on from NZ_JAQMHU010000001.1 coordinate 46,757, forward strand.
CTCCGGCGTCGGCGGCCCGGTCGAGCGCGGTGTCCGCGTCGGCCCCCGTGAGCGTCGCCGCGAGCCAGGCCGCCACGAACGCGTCCCCGGCGCCGACCGGGTCGACGACGCGCACCGGTGTCGCCGCGCGGCGGGTCGTCCGCCCGTCCACGACCGAGACGGCGCCGCGGGAGCCGAGCTTCACCACGGCACGACCATGGGCCAGGTCGGCGAGCCCAAGGGCGAGGTCCTCGTCGGACTGCGGCGGGCTCGCCCCGTCGTCTCCGGCACCGTCCGGGTCACCGAGCAGGATGCGGGCCTCGTCGTCGCCGGCGAAGACCACCGCGGCACGGGCGGCGACGGCGCGGTAGTGCTCCCGGGCGACCGCGGCGTCGAGCAGCTTCTGCCGGTGGTTCACGTCGAAGGACACCGGGACCCCGGCGGCCTCGGCGCGGTCGAGCACCGAGGTGACGGTCCGCCGGGCGGACTCCGAGAGCGCGAGCGTGATGCCGCTGACGTGGACGAGCGCCGACCGCTCGACGAGCCCGGCGGGGACGTCCTCCGGTGCGAGCGCCGAGCCCGCGGAGTGTCGACGGTGGTAGGTCACGCGGGTCCGGCCGTCCCGCAGTCGTTCCTTCATCATGAGCCCGGTCGAACGGTCCGGGTCGACGACCGCGGCGACCTCGACCCCGGCCTGCCCGACGTCCCGCAGGACCCGGTCACCGGCGGGGTCCGCCCCCACGCGTCCGACCCACGTGGCCGGGACACCCGCACGGACCAGCCCGATCGCGACGTTGCTCTCCGCCCCGCCGGTGTCGACGCGCATGTGGTCGAGGTCGCACACCTCGCCGACACCGGGGCCGGCCAGCAGGAGCATCGTCTCGCCGAGGGTGAGGACCCCCGTGCCCGCGCTCACCGGGTCACCCCACCCGGTGCCGTGCGACGCAGGGCGAGCTGTGCCGACGAGGACCCGAGCGCGACCGAGATCTCGAGCGCGGTCCGCACGACACCGTCGCCGAGCTCGCGGACCGCCGCCGCCGGGAAGCGGGACGCCAGCCCCGAGATGCTCATCGCGCCGACGACCTGGTTCGCGTGGTCGAGCACGGGCGCGGCCACGCAGCGGATGCCCGGCTCGTTCTCGCGGTCGTCGATCCCGTACCCGCGCGCCCGGGTGCGGTCGACCTCCTGCCGCCAGCGTCCGTCGTCGGTGATCGACTGGTCGGTCATCGCGGTCGCGGGCACGGCGAGCACCGCGCCGAGGAGCCCGGGGTCGCCGAACGCCACGATCGCCTTGCCGGAGGCGGTGTTCCGCATCGGCAGGCGGTGGCCGATGCGTGACCCCATCCGGACCGTTCCGCGGGTCTCGACCTTGTCGACGTAGACGATGTCCGTGCCGTCCGGCACCACCAGGTGACAGGTCAGGCCGGTCGACTCCGCGGTGCGCCGCATGAACGGCGCCGCTGCGGCGCGCAGGTCGATGCCCTCGAGGTAGCTCTGGCCGAGCAGCAGTGCGCCGAGCCCGAGGGTGAAGCCGGCGTCCGGGGTGCGGCGGAGCAGGTCGGTCTCGACCATCGGCGCGGTCAGGCGCAGCACGGTCGACTTCGCGGTGCCGAGGGTCGTCGCGAGCTCGCCGAGCGACACCGAGGCGGCGCCGTTCCGGGTGCGGTCGGCCACGTGGTCGAGGACCGTCAGGCCCCGGCGGAGCGACAGTGCGGCGTTGCGCGCGGGCACGGGCGACGGCGGCGACTGCTCGTCGTCGGGCATCAGAACCACGTCGCGATCGTCTCGGTGACGGTGTCGTCGTCCGCGAGCACCTGCACCTGCCGCCACTTGTCGAAGACCGTGCACGGGTGGGAGACCCCGAGCACGACGACGTCGCCGGGCGTCAGCCCGGGCGCCCCGTCACCCAGGGCGAGGTAGCAGTGCTGGTCGTCGAGGCGGGTGACGGTGACCGCCCCGGGTGGTGGGACGACCTGCGGGTCGTGTGCCGTGCCTCCCGGCCGGACCCCGCGCACCACCGGCAGGCCCTCGTCGAACGACACGTCGCGCTTGCCGACCGCGACCAGCGCGCGGCCCGGCTCCGGGCAGGACGTGACGCGGCCCCACACCTCGATCGCCGGGCGGAGCGAGCCCTCCTCCGGGCGGCGGCCGAACGGCGTGCGCTCGGCGTAGAAGCCGTCGTCGTGCGTGAGGTAGGCGCCCGAGCGCAGGAGCACGTCGACGTCGTCCGGACGGCCCTCCACGGCGTCGACCACCCCGTCGAACCAGGCGCTGCCGCCCATGCTGAGCAGGGTTCGGCCGGCGACGAGACGACGCAGGTCGCTGGCGATCGCGAGGACCTCGGCGACCCAGGCGCGTGCGGTGTCGACGTCGGGCAGGCCCCCCTCGTACCCGGTCACCCCGCGGAGGACGAGACCCGCGTCGTGCGCCGCGACGGCGACCTCGCGCGCCTGCTCGGCCGAGCGCACGCCCGTCCGGCCGCCGGGGAACCCGACCTCGACCAGCACGTGGACGGTGCCGTCGACGGAGCGGGCGGCGCTCGCCGCCGCGGTGACACCGGCGACGGAGTCGACGTTGCAGAGCACGTCGGCGTCGGGGTCGACGCTCCGGCGGGAGGCGAGCCAGGCGAGGCCGGCGGGGTCGAGGACCTCGTTGGCGACGAGGATCCGGTGCACGCCGTGTGCCCACGCGACCATGGCCTGCTGGACGGAGGCGACCGTGACGCCCCAGGCGCCGGCACGGACCTGGCGGTCGGCGAGGGCCGGGGCCATGTGCGTCTTCATGTGCGGGGCGAGCAGCAGCCCGTGGCGGTCGACGTACGACTGCATGACGGCGGTGTTGTGGGCGAGGGCGGACTCGCGGAGCGTCATCACCGGGAGGTGCGCGTGGTCGAGGACGTGCCGGCCGAGGACGGGGGCGGCGGGGTCGGCTGCGCCCTTCGTCGTGACGGTGCCGGGCGGGCGGACGGGGTGCCCTGCTGCTGCGGGGGTGGTCGTCATCGGTCCTCCTGCGTCGTGCGGTGTGCTCCTGGGGCAACGCTCCCGGTGCCGGGTCCACCGGGCAACGTCCTCGACCCGCCCATTCTGCGGTGCAGAACGGTGGTACGCCCCGGCGCCTGCCGGCTGCGTCGGGCAGAAACCGAGCGGGCATAGCATTCGACGTGATGACGACGATGACGACGACACGACGACGGGGGAGCACGGCGGTGGCCGTGCTCGTCGCGGGCACCTTCTTCATGGAGCTCCTGGACGGCACGATCCTCGCGACCGCAGCCCCGGCGATGGGCCGCGACCTCGGCGTCGACTCCGCCGCGATCGGTGTCGCGATCACCGCCTACCTCGTCACGCTCGCGGTGTTCATCCCGGTCAGCGGCTGGCTCACCGACCGGGTCGGTTCCCGCACGGTCTTCACCGGCGCGATCGCGCTCTTCACGGTGGCCTCCGCCCTGTGCGCGGCGTCGGAGGGGCTCGTCGAGCTGACGCTCTGGCGGATCCTGCAGGGGCTCGGCGGAGCACTCATGGTGCCCGTCGGACGGCTCGTCGTCCTGCGGAGTGCCGGACGCGAACAGCTCGTCACCGCCATCGCGATCCTCACCTGGCCCGCACTCGCGGCACCGATCATCGCCCCGTTCGTCGGCGGCGTGCTCGTCGACACCCTCAGCTGGCACTGGATCTTCCTCGTCAACATCCCGCTCGGGGTGATCGCCTTCGTCGCCGCACTGGTCCTCGTGCCGCAGGAGCGCGCTCCGGAACGCGTCCCGTTCGACTGGCGTGGGTCGCTGCTCGCCTGCCTCGGACTCGGCTCGCTCGTGGTGATGGCGTCCCTGCTCGCACTCGACGAGATCCCCCTGGTCGCGGTCGTCGTGTCGGGCGTGGTCGGGGGCGTCTGCTGCTGGCTCGCCGTGCGGCACTTCCGTCGGGCCCCGCACCCGATCATGGGCCTCGGGTCGTTCCGGCTCGAGACCTTCCGCGTCTCGCACGCCGGGGGCAGCCTGTTCCGGCTCGCCGTGTCGGCCGTGCCGTTCGTGCTGCCGCTGCTCTTCCAGGACGCCTGGGGCTGGAGCGCGGTGCTCGCCGGGTCCGCGGTGCTGTGGGTCTTCGTCGGCAACCTCGGGATCAAGCCGATGACCACGCCGTTCCTCCGCTGGTTCGGCTACCGGCCGGTGATCGTCGTGTCGAGCGCGATCGCAGCGCTGAGCGTCGTCGCGATGGTGTTCCTGACCGAGGACACCCCGTTCTGGCTGCTCGCCGTGCTGCTCGTGGTGAGCGGCGCCGCGCGGTCGGTCGGCTTCACGGCGTACAACACGATCGCCTTCGCCGACGTCGAGCAGGCGGACATGACGCCGGCGAACACGCTCTCGTCGACGCTGCAGCAGGTCGCAGCGGGCTTCGGGGTCGCCGTCGCCGCCGTGGCCATCCGGGCTGCGGCCGGGCTCGGCGGGACCGGGCCCTACGACGTGGCGTTCTGGGTGATCGCCGTGCTCCTCGTGGTGGCCTGTGTCGAGGGTGTCCTGATGAGCCGGACCGCGGGGGACACGGTGCGGCCGGCGCGCCGGGTGCGGGCCGCGGCGCGCTGACGGACGCCGTCCCGCTGTCCGGCGGGGCTGTCAGTCGTCCGCTGTCCGGCGGGGTTGTCGGCTGTCCGCTGTCCGTTCGCGACACGGTCACACGATCGGGACACCGGGTGCGCTACGGTCACAGCAACTGTCCGCGACAGCCGAGTACGGTTGCCGCGGCAGGGTGACCGAGACACCCAGGACGGAAGGCAGCATGGCCGGGCCACAGCAGCAGGGGACGATCGCCGACGACACCGCCGTGCAGCCGACCGAGCTGCGCGTCGTCAGCTACAACCTCCGCGAGCACACCGCCAACAGCGAGCTCGCCGCCCTGGCGGAAGCGTCGCAGGCGGACGTCATCTGCGTGCAGGAGTGCGACAGCAACGACCTCGCGCCGGAGGTCGCCGGGCTTTCGCTCGCCGCCTCCACGAAGGCCAACCGACTCGGTCTCGCGATCTACAAGCGCGACGACCGCTTCGAGGTGCAGGACTTCAGCATCCACTCGCTGCAGAAGTCGCTGCACGACCGGGTGCTCGCCCCCGCGCACGAACGGCTCATCGCGATGCGGCTCCGCGACACCGAGGCGGAGACGGAGGTCATCGTGGCCTCGTTCCACGCCTCGCCGCTGACGGCCACGAACTCCCTGCGACGCAAGCAGATCGAGGCGGCCCACCAGTTCGTCCGTGAGCTGTCCGACGAGGCTCCGGCGATCATGGTCGGCGACTTCAACTACCCGTGGTTCCAGACGAACCTGCGCCGGAAGATCGAGGAGCACGGCTTCGCGCTGTCGCTGTCCGACCAGCCGACCTACCTGCGCTACCGCAAGTTCACCGGCCACTTCGACTTCGCGACGAGTGTCGGGCTGCACATCGCCGGCGTCGAGACCCTGCCCGCGGGCATCTCCGACCACCGGCCGATCCTGGTCCGCGCGCACTACGAGCACCCCGGCGTCGCGACCGCCGCCGTCGAGGTCCCGGAGACCCCCGCCGCCTGAGGCCGCCACGGCCGGGTGCTCGCTGTCCCTCGCCCGCGTTCCGGCACCGTCCCGCCGAACGGGCGTGACATGCCGTGTCCGTCCGTCGAGCGGGCACGTTCGGCTGCCAGCACCGCCTGGCGTGACGGATCGTGCTCGCTCGGCGCGACCCCCGCGGCGGGACGCCACCGCCGACGGACGGGAGGCACGGTGCCAGCTGGCACCGTGCCTCCCGTCCGTCGTCGATCGCCGGGGCGACCGATCCGCGCCTCAGCGACGCAGCGTCGCCCGCGCGAGCCGGTTGCCGATGAACTGCCCGAGCTGGACGATCACCACGATCGCCGCCACGGACACGTAGACGATCCACCAGTCGTACCGCTGCGAGCCGTACACGATCGCGTACTCGCCCAGGCCACCGCCACCGATCAGCGCTCCCTGCGCGGTCATGTCGACGATGCCCACGAAGATGAACGTGTAGCCGAGGATGAGCGGTCCGACGCCCTCGGGGATGAGCACCGTCAGCAGGATCGACACGGGGTGGGCCCCGGACGCCCGCGCTGCCTCGACCACGCCCGGGTCGACGGCGAGCAGGTTCTGCTCGACGATCCGGGACACCGCGAAGGACGCCGCGAGCGAGATCGCGAACGTCACCGCGGGGACGCCGATCGTGGTCTGCACGGCGACGCGCGACAGCGGTGCGATCGCGGCCAGGAAGATCACGAACGGGATCGGGCGCACGATGTTCACGAGCACGTTGACGACCGTGTACACCGCCCGGTTGCCGAGCAGGTTGCCCGGACGGGTGGCGTACAGGACCAGTCCGAGCGCGAGGCCGATCACACCGGCGAACACCAGGGAGACCAGCGTCATCACGAGGGTGTCGCGGATCGCGGCGAGGAACACGTCGGACGTGTCGATCACGCTCTGGAAGCCGTTGCCGTTCATGCTGCGACCTCCTCGTCGACGGTGACGTGTCCGTCGCGCAGTGCCCCGATCGCGCGGTCGACGGCGGCGGGGTCGTCCGCGGTCAACTCGTAGGTCAGCGACCCGATGCGGCGTTCGCGGATCTCGCCGACGCCGCCGAACACGAGCTCGGCCGACACCCCGGCGGTGCGGAAGGCCGCGTCGATCCGGTTCTGCAGGCCGACCTCGTCGGTGATCTGCACCGTGACCAGGCGGCCGCGGTGGTGTTCCCGCAGCCGCGCCAACTGCTCCGCCGAGGGGCGGTCGTGCAGGGCGGTGCGCACGAAGCGCTGCGCCGCACCGGTCTGCGGCGACGCGAACACGTCGTAGACGTCGCCGACCTCGACCACGCGGCCGTTCTCCATCACGGCGACCCGGTCGGCGATCCGACGGACCGCGTCCATCTCGTGCGTGATGACGACGATGGTGACACCGAGCTCGCGGTTGACGCGACGGAGGAGTGCGAGCACCTCGGAGGTGGTGTCCGGGTCGAGGGCGCTCGTGGCCTCGTCGGCGAGGAGCAGCTCGGGGTTCGAGGCGAGCGCGCGGGCGATGCCGACACGCTGCTTCTGCCCGCCGGACAGCTGCTCGGGGTACGCGTGCGCGCGCTCGAGCAGCCCGACGAAGTCGAGGAGCTCGGCCACACGGCGGTCCCGCTCGGCCTTCGCGACACCCGCGACCTTGAGCGGGTACGCGACGTTGCCGGCGATGGTCCGCGAGCGGAACAGGTTGAACTGCTGGAAGATCATGCCGATCTTCCGGCGGGCCAGGCGGCGTTCCTTCTCCGGGATCGCGGTGAGCTCCCTGCCGCCGACGGTGACCGTGCCGGACGAGGGGAGCTCGAGGGCGTTCACGAGGCGGACGAGGGTGGACTTGCCGGCACCGGAGTACCCGATGACGCCGAGGACCTCTCCCTGGTGCACGTCCAGGGAGACGTCCTCGACGGCCACCACGGTCTCGCCGGTGTCGGCGCGGCGGTAGTGCTTCGAGACGCCGCGGAGTTCGACGAGGGCGGGCACTACTGCTTGGCCGCCTTCGCGTCCTGCTCGACCGTCGCGAGCTCGGCCTGGAGTTTCGTGGCGCTCTCGTCGCGGGCGACGGCCTCGGGCAGGTCCTTGGCGAAGGCCTTCTGCACCGCCGGGTCCTGGAACAGCTTCGCCAGGTCGAGGTAGGTCTTGTTGTCCTTGTCGGCGTCGCGCACCGCGAAGACGTTCACGTAGGGGGCGGCGCTCGCACTGGCCGGGTCGTCCTGGAAGACGATGTCGCTGGTCGGGAGCTTCGCGGCGGTGGCGAAGTTGTTGTTCACGACCGCGGCGGCGACGGAGCCCTGCTGGAGCGCGTTCGCGGTCTGCGAGGCGTCGAGGGGCTGGACGTCGACCTTCGACGACTCGATGCCGGTCGTGGTCGAGAAGGCCGAGCCGCCGTCCTTGAGCTCGAGGAGCTTCGCGGACTGCAGGATGAGGAGCGCGCGCGCCTGGTTGATCGAGTCGTTCGGGATCGCGACCTTCGCACCCTCGGGCAGCTCGCTCGGCTTCGAGTACTGCGTGGCGTACAGCGGCAGCGGGTACACGGCGGTGGAGCCGATCGGCTGCAGGTCGTCGTCGGAGGTGACGTTGTAGTCCGCCAGGTACTGGATGTGCTGGAACTGGTTGATGTCCAGCTGGCCGTCCTTGAGTGCGGGGTTCGGCAGCGAGTAGTCCGAGAAGTTGGTGAGCTCCACCGTCACGCCGAGCTCGTCCTTCGCGAGCTTCGTGTACGTGCTCCAGTAGCCGAGCGACTTGTCGGCGACGCCGATCGTCACGGTCTTCCCGGCGCCGTCACCGGAGGCAGCGCCCTCGGACCCGCCGGAGCGGACGGCCGCCACGACGACGGCGACGACGATCGCGACCACGACGACCGCGGCGGCGATGATCCAGCCGACGGGGCGCCTGCCCTTCGGCTTCTGGGGCAGGACGGGTGCTGCGGACATGGGTGCTCCTCGTGGGGGACGTGCCCGGACGGGTGGGGCGGGGCCGGGCGGGGCGAGCCCGGACGGCGGCGTGCACGGGCGGTGCGTGGGGAGCCGCGGGATGCCGCGGCCAGGTTCCGAGTGTGGCTGCCCGCGGCGCGACACGCACGATCCGTTCCGCCGTGTTACATCCGTGCCGTTCTCCACAGGTGCCGCACGGCGAGCACCGGGCGCTGCGGGGCTTGGTTGACTCGGAGCGTGCGCAGCCTCGAACTCGTCCTCGACCCCGACTCCGACGCCGCCGTGCGCGCCGCGTGGGACGCCCTGACGGCAGCCGACCTGCCGAGCCTCGGCCGGTCGGGGACGAACGACCCGCACGTCACCCTCGCGGCCGGCGACGCGCTGCCGGTCCCGGAGGGGTTCGACGCCGCGGTGCCGATGACGCTCCGGCTCGGTGGCCTCCTGCTGTTCCCCGCCGGCGCCGGGCGGTCCGTGCTCGTCCGTGCCGTCGTCGTGGACCCGGTCCTCGCGGCCTTCCACGCGGCGGTGCACCGGCGGGCACCCGACGCCGTGGAGACCTCGCTGCCCGGCGGCTGGTCGCCGCACGTCACCTTCGCCCGTCGGGTGCGCGACGAGGACCTGCCCGCCGCGGTCGCGACGCTCCGGGCGACCCCGCTGCCGGAGACCCTGACCGTCGGCGGGGTCCGCCACTGGGACGGCGAGACGAAGACGGTCACCCCCGTCGCGTGAGGGGTGGCCCCGGTCGGGAGGCGCGGCTCAGGTCCGCAGCACCCGCTCACCGAACACGGACGCGAACCGCCGCTCCGGGTCGGCCGCCGCCACCAGCCTGCGGAAGTCCGGCAGGCGCGGCCAGAGGGCCTTGACCGCGTCGGCGTCGAGCGAGCTCGTCTTGCCCCAGTGCGGCCGGCCGTCGAACGGCGCGAGCCGTGCTTCGAGGTCCGGCAGCAGCGCCGCGACCGCCTCGGGGTGCTTCCGCCAGGTGAACGCGATGCAGAGGACGTCCTCGCCCTGCGTCGGGCTGAGCCAGGACGGGTCGGCGGCCATCGTGCGGAGCTCGCACACGTGCAGGTGTGGCTGGATCCGGTCGACGAGCCCGCGGAGGGCCTCGAGTGCGGCGGCAGCGTGCCGCAGCGGGACGAAGTGCTCGCTCTGCACCTCGGACCCGACGCTCGGCACCGCGTCGATCGGGAAGTGCGGCAGCCGGTCCCACCACGGGCCCACGGTGCCGTCGCGAGCGGTGACGTGTCCGTCGGCCGGGCGTCCCGGCAGCCGCGGTGCGCCGAGCAGGGCCTCCGGGACGTCGACGTCGTCGGCGCCGTCCGGCACGCGGGACTTCAGCAGCACCTCGCCGACCTCGTCCCCGAACACCGTGTAGGAGCACACCGAGTAGGCCGCGGCGTGCACGTCGGCCACGTGCGCGACGAACCGGTCCCACGGGATGGGCCCGTACGCGTCCTGGCGCATCCGGTAGGACGGTTCGACGTCCACCTCGACGCGCGTCACGATGCCGAGCAGCCCGAGGTGCAGCACGGCCCCGTCGAAGTCGTCCTCGCCGCGACGGACCGTCCGCACGGCACCGTCCGGTCCGAGGAGCTCGAACGACCGGACGGCGGTGCTCAGCGACCCGAGCGTCGTGCCCGACCCGTGCGTCCCGGTGGCGATCGCGCCGCCGATCGAGATGTGCGGCAGCGAGCCGGTGTTGTGCAGGGCGACCCCCGCGGCGTCGAGTTCCGGCGCCACCACCCCGTAGCGGGTACCGGCACCCATCGAGGCCGTGCCGGCGGCGGCGTCGACGACGAGGTCCGTGGGGAGCCCCGTCAGGTCGAGCAGCACCCCGTGGGCGTCTGCCACGTCGTTGAACGAGTGGCGGGTGCCGAGCCCGTGCACCCGCTGCGACCGGGCGACGACCTCGGCGGCCTCCTCGAGGGTGCGCGGCCGTTCGACCCGTTCGGCCGAGTAGGTGACCGTACCGGACCAGTTGACCTCGCGCGCCGTCGACCGCATGCCGCCCACGATGCCACGCCGTCGTCGACGTGGCACCGGGGACCGCCGGCCCGGTCCGGTGGTGTTCCGGGTCAGTGCATCGCGGGGGCGCCGGCGGGTGCGCCCTCGGGCGTCGCCGGGCGGCGGACGAACGCCGAGGTGAGGATGCCGACGAGGGAGATGACGCCGCCCACCAGGAACGCGGTCTGCACGCCCGAGGCGGTCGCGGCGGCGACCCCGGCGGCGTCCGCGTCGGCTCCCGCCGAGGCCGCACCGATCGTCAGGAGCGTGACGAAGAGCGCTGTCCCCGCGGCACCTGCGAGCTGCTGCGTCGTCCCGAGCACCGCGCTGCCGTGCGAGTACAGCTTCGGCGGCAGGCCACCGAGCGCGGCGGTGAAGAGCGGGGTGAAGGTGAGCGCGAGGCCGATGCTCAGCACGACGTGGGCGCCGAGGACGAACCACACGCTGGTGTCGACCCCGACCGTGGAGAGCGCCCAGAGCACGGCACTGATGATGATCGACCCGGGCACGAGGAGCACGCGGGGGCCGCGGCGGTCGTAGATGCGGCCGACGAGGGGCGAGAGCAGCCCCATGATCAGGCCGCCGGGCAGGAGCAGGAGCCCGACGGTCAGCACCTCGAGCCCGAGGACGCGCTCGAGGTAGATCGGCAGCAGGATCAGCGTGCCGAACATCGCCATGAAGCTGATCCCCATCGCGACGATCGGGACCGTGAAGCCCTTCGTGCGGAAGGTCCGGAGGTCGAGCAGGGCGCTGTCGGTGCGCTGCAGGCGGGTCTGCCGGACGACGAAGAACGCCAGTGCCGCGAAGCCGACGACCAGGGCGAGGACGGGGACGAGCGGCCCGGTCGACCCGGCCTCGCCGAAGCTGGACAGCCCGAAGACGATCCCGCCGAACGCCACGGCGGAGACCACGACCGACAGGACGTCGAGCGGCGCGCGGCGGGGCGTGGTCACGTTGCGGACCTTGAGCACGCCGAGCACGAGCGCGGCGACGGCGATCGGCAGCACGAACCCGAAGAGCCAGCGCCACGAGAACGCGTTGAGGATCAGGCCCGAGATGGTCGGGCCGACGGCGGGCGCCACCGAGATGACGATCGAGATGTTGCCCATGATGCGGCCGCGGTGCGCGGGCTCGACCAGGTTGAGGACGGTCGTCATGAGCAGCGGCATCATGATCGCGGTGCCGCTGGCCTGCACGATGCGGCCGACGAGCAGCACGGGGAAGCCGGGTGCCGCGAGGGCGACGAGCGTGCCGAGACTGAACAGCGCCATCGCCGCGATGAAGACCTGGCGCGTGCTGAAGCGCTGGAGCAGGAACCCGGTGATCGGGATCACCACCGCCATGGTGAGCAGGAAGCCCGTGGTGAGCCACTGCCCGGTGGCCGCCGAGATGTCGAGGTCCTCCATGAGCCGGGGGAGCGCGACGCCCATGATCGTCTCGTTGAGGATGACGACGAACGCGGAGACGAGCAGCAGCCCGATCACGAGTCTGGTCTCGCCGGCGGAGGGCTGCGAGACGCTCCCGGTGCGCGGGGCGGAATCGACGGCCTGGGTCATGCGGGGCTCCTGGGGAGTGACGGGGGAGTACGGCGGAGAGGACGAGGGCGCGCGGATCGCGCAGACAGGGCAACCGCCTGAACGGATCCGAGTATTCCGCTTCCGTGTGTCGTCCTCGTGAACAGGTCCACCCCGAGCGCGGTCAGCGCAGGATCGCGAACCCGTCGCCGTCGCCGTGCGGGACCACGCTGCGTCGGGCGACGTCGGTGACCGTGGCGGTCGGCGGACCGGTGCGGAGGAACGCCATGAGGGCCTCGACCGCCTCGGACGGCCCCTCGGCCTCGACCTCGACGGTCCCGTCGAACAGGTTCCTGGCGTACCCGTCGAGTTCGAGCCCGTCTGCCTTGCGTGCGGTCCAGTACCGGAAGCCGACCCCCTGCACCGAGCCGGACACCACGGCGTGCACCCTCGTCACCGTCGTCATGGCGCCAATGTAGGCACGTCGGGGACCCTGCACGTTACGGCGCTGTTCCGGTTCCGTGAACCGCCTGATAGTGTCATTGCAACCCGAACACTTCGAGTCATCATGACACAAACACATCCCACCAGCATCCGCGTCGCGGTCTCCACCGTGATCGTCGCCCTGCGCCCGCACCCCGACACCGGTGGCCCGGCGCTGTGGATGCCGCTCGTGCGTCGTGTCGCCGATCCGTTCGAGGGGTCGTGGGCGCTGCCCGGTGGCTGGGTCGGCCCGGACGAGGGGCTCGAGGACTCCGCCGCGGCGCGCCTACGCGAGACGACGAACGTGCAGCCGCGGTACCTCGAGCAGCTGTACGCGTTCGGCGACGTCGACCGTTCGCCGAGCCGCGTGGTGTCGATCGTCTACTGGGCGCTCGTCCACCCCGACGAGGCCGAGTCCGTCCCCGACGACTGGAACGTCCGCTGGTTCCTGGCCGACGAGCACCCCGCACTCGCGTTCGACCACGACCACATCGTCGCCTACGCCCTCTGGCGGCTCCGCAACAAGGTGTCGTACTCGCGGATCGCGCAGGCGTTCCTCGGGGACCGGTTCACCCTCGCCGAGCTGCGCGGGGTGTACGAGGCCGTGCTCGGGCGGGCGCTCGACCCCGCGAACTTCCGTCGACAGGTCGCGCAGTCCGACGCCGTCATCGCGACGGACGAGACCACGAGCGGTGACCGGCACCGCCCGGCTCGGCTGTACCGCTCGAACCCCGACCTGGCCTACGCGGACAACGGCCCGCTGCAGCCCGCCCACCCCCGGCAGCACCACCCGCAGAACCGATAGGAACCACAGTGTCCATCGCCACCACGATCGAGCTCATCTCCAACGGCAAGGCCGACGGCAGCACCTGCACCTCCGACCTCGCCGCGCCGACCTGGGACTTCGACAGCCGCCCGGGCTACGGCCCCGGCTCGTCGATGTCCGACGTCATCCCGACCTCCGCACCGCGGCAGGGGCAGCTCCCCGACGAGTACCGGACCGCGAGCGACGCGGAACTCCACGAGCGCATCGAGCGGGCGAAGGCGACGCTGGGGGACCGGGTCGTCGTGCTCGGCCACTTCTACCAGCGCGACGAGGTCGTCCGGCACGCGGACTTCCTCGGCGACTCGTTCCAGCTCGCGAACGCCGCCCTGACCCGGCCCGACGCCGAGGCCATCGTGTTCTGCGGCGTCCACTTCATGGCGGAGACGGCGGACATCCTCGCCCGTGACGACCAGCGTGTGGTCCTGCCGAACCTCGCCGCCGGGTGCTCGATGGCGGACATGGCCGACATCGACAGCGTCGAGGCGGCCTGGGCCGAACTCGCCGCCGTGTACGGCACCGAGCCCGACGCCGACGGCCGCGTGCCGGTGATCCCCGTCACGTACATGAACTCCGCCGCCGACCTCAAGGCGTTCTGCGGCCGGAACGGTGGGATCGTCTGCACGTCGTCGAACGCGGCGACCGTGCTCGAGTGGGCGTTCGAGCGGGGGCAGCGCGTGCTGTTCTTCCCCGACCAGCACCTCGGTCGGAACACCGCGAAGGCCATGGGGATCAGCACCGACCGCATGCCCATGTGGAACCCGCGGAAGGCGCTCGGCGGCAACGACGCACAGACCCTGCTCGACGCGCAGGTGGTCCTCTGGCACGGGTTCTGCTCGGTGCACCGCCGGTTCACGGTCGAGCAGATCGACCAGGCCCGTCGGGAGGACCCCGGTGTGCAGGTCATCGTGCACCCCGAGTGCCCGATGGCCGTCGTGGACGCCGCGGACGCTGCGGGCAGCACCGACCTCATCCGCCGGACCGTCGCCGCCGCCACCGAACCGACCTCGTTCGCGATCGGGACCGAGATCAACATGGTGAACCGGCTCGCGGCCGAGTACCCGCAGCACCGGATCACCTGCCTCGACCCCGTCGTCTGCCCCTGCTCGACGATGTACCGGATCCACCCGGGCTACCTCGCCTGGGTGCTCGAGGCACTCGTCCGCGGCGAGGTCCTCAACGAGATCACGGTGCCCGCCGACGTGCAGGCCGACGCCCGGGTCGCGCTCGAGCGCATGCTCGCCGCGAAGCCCCGCGGCTGACGGCCCCGCGCGAGGACACCGGGGACCGCACCGTGCACGTCGTCATCGTCGGGTCCGGCATCGCCGGGCTCACCGCCGCGATCCGCGCCAGCGCCCGCCACGACGTCACCCTGGTGACGAAGGGCGGGCTCGCCGACGGCGCCACCGCCGCTGCCCAGGGCGGGATCGCCGTCGCGCTCGGCGCCGACGACGCCGTCGCGCTGCACGAGCACGACACCCACGTCGCGGCAGTCGGTGGGGCCGATGCGCGCGCCGTCGCGCTGCTCTGCGCCGACGGGCCCGCCCGGGTGCGGGACCTGCTCGCGCTGGGCGTCCCGTTCGACCGGACGTCGGACCCCGCGTCCCTCGACCGCCACGGCGACGACCTGGCACGCGGGCGCGAGGCCGCGCACGGTCGCTGGCGCGTCCTGCACGCCGACGGCGACGCCACGGGCGCCGCGGTCGAGCGCACGCTCGTCGCCGCCCTGCACCGGCAGCACGTCACGGTCCTGGAGCGCACCTGCCTCACCGACCTGGTCGTCCGGGACGGAGCGGTGGTCGGTGTGGACGTGCTCGACCTGCTCGGCGAGCCCCGACGCATCGAGGCGGACACGGTCGTGCTCGCCTCCGGGGGCGCCGGCCACCTGTACCGCGAGACGACCAACCCGCTGGTCGCGACCGGCGACGGTGTCGCAGCGGCCTGGCGGGCGGGGGCCGTCCTCGCCGACCTGGAGTTCGTCCAGTTCCACCCGACCCGGCTGGCCGTGCCCGACGGTGGGCTCGTCTCCGAGGCGGTCCGCGGCGAGGGTGCCGTCCTGCGCGACGCCGCCGGACGACGCTTCATGAGCGCCGTGCACCCGGACGCCGAGCTGGCGCCGCGCGACGTGGTCGCCCGCGGCATCGCGGCCGCCGTCCGCGACCAGGGCGGCGCCCCCGTGCTCCTCGACGCCACGGGGCTCGGCGCGGACCGGCTCGTCGCACGCTTCCCCGGCCTCACCCGCGCGACCCGCGCGGCCGGCTTCGACTGGACGCGGGAGGGCGTGCCGGTCGCCCCGGCGGCGCACTACGCGATGGGCGGGATCGCCACCGACAGCGAGGGGCGCACCAGCCTCCCCGGACTGCTCGCCGTCGGCGAGGCCGCCTGCACCGGCGTCCACGGCGCGAACCGACTCGCGTCGAACTCCCTGCTCGAGGGGCTCGTCTTCGGCGTGCGGACCGCCGACGCGATCGGTGCCCCACGACCCGCGCAGCTGCGCCTGCGCGGCGACGCGGCCCTGCCCGTGCGCACCGTCCCCGACGACCAGGTGGGCACGGAGGCGGAGCCGCACCGTGCCTCCCGGCCGGACGGAGGGGTGCCGGGATCGACGCCGCACGGGACGGACCGCAGCGGACGGCCTGGAGGCGCCGCCCACCCGGACCGTGCCACCGACCTCCGGCAGGCGGTCCAGACCGAGATGACGGAGCGGGTCGGCCTGCTCCGGGACGCGGACGGACTCGCCGCCGCACGTCGCGCGCTCGCTGCGCTCCGGTCGCCGGCGGCGCGCACCGTGCGGGACCACGAGGACCGCGCCCTGCTCGACCTGGCGCGGGTCACCGCGCTCGCGGCGGCTTCCCGGACCGAGTCGCGCGGGTCGCACGCGCGCACCGACCACCCGGAGACCGATCCCTCCGCGCCGGTGTCGACCGGGTGGGTCCGCGCCGTCCGGCGCGGCAGCGCCCCGGCCTCCGTCCAGTCCAGCAGCACAGCGCAGTCCAGCAGCACCGCGCAGTCCAGCAGCACCGCGCCCGTCCAGCAGGGAGTCCCCGCATGACCACCACCACCGCAGCCGACCCCGGGACGATCCCGCCGCACGCCCTGCGTCGCGTGATCGAGACGGCGCTCGAGGAGGACGCTCCGTGGGGTGACGTCACGAGCGAGACGCTCATCCCCGTCGACGCCCGCGCGACCGCGACCCTGGCCGCCCGCGAACCCGGCGTGCTGTCCGGCGGCGCGGTGTTCGCCGCCGTGATGCACGCCGTCGACCCCACGGTGCGCACGGAGCTGCACGTGGCCGACGGCGAGCCCTTCGACGCCGGACAGGTCCTCGCCACGGTGCACGGCCCTGCGCGCTCGGTCCTGCGCGCCGAGCGGGTCGGGCTCAACCTGGTGCAGCGGATGTCCGGCATCGCGACCGTCACCGCGCGGTACGTCGCGGCCGTCTCGGGGACGGGCGCACGGATCGTCGACACCCGCAAGACCACTCCGGGCCTCCGGGCCGTCGAGCGGTACGCCGTGCGCTGCGGCGGTGGCCACAACCACCGGAACTCGCTGTCCGACGCCGTCCTCGCCAAGGACAACCACCTGGCCGTGCTGCTCGCCGGCGGCACCGCGATCGGCGACGCCGTCCGCGGAGCCCGTGGTCGGCTCGGGCACACGGTCCACCTGGAGGTCGAGGTCGACCGGCTCGACCAGGTCGAACCCGTGGTCGCGGCCGGTGTCGACACGATCATGCTCGACAACTTCACGCCGGAGCAGCTCGTCGAGGGCGTGCGGCTGGTCGCGGGCCGCGCGCTCGTCGAGGCCTCCGGCGGGGTCTCGCTCGACACGGTGGGCGCGATCGCGCGCACCGGGGTCGACGTCGTCTCCGTCGGCGCACTCACCCACTCGGCGCGGGCGCTCGACCTCGGGCTCGACGTCGACGTGACCGGCGGCTGACCCGGTGTTCTACCTCGACCGCGCCGCGACCACCCCGGTCCGCCGCGAGGTGCTCGAGGCGATGTGGCCGTACCTCACCGGCGTCTTCGGCAACCCGTCGTCCACGCACGGGGTAGGCGAGGCGGCCGCCCGGGGACTCGCCGACGCCCGGGCGACGATCGCCCGGTTCCTCGGGTGCCGTCCGGGCGAGGTCGTCCTCACCACCGGCGGCACCGAGGGTGCGAACACCGCGGTCAAGGGCATCGCGCTCGCGGCACCCCGCGGCCGGCACGTCGTCACGAGCGCGATCGAGCACGAGGCGGTGCTCGAGAGCTGCCGGTACCTGGAGCGCCACCACGGGTTCACCGTCACGCTCGTGCCGGTCGAACGCGACGGGACCGTGACGCCCGAGGCGCTCGCGCGGGTCGTCCGTCCGGACACCACGCTCGTCTCGGTGGCACACGCCGACAACGAGGTCGGCACCGTGCAGGACCTCCCGGCCCTCGCGGCGGTCGCGCACCGCGTCGGCGCCCGGTTCCACACCGACGCCGTGCAGAGCGCTCCGTGGCTGCCCCTCGGGCTCGACCGGCTCGGCGTCGACGCGCTGTCGTTCTCCGGGCACAAGCTCGGCGCACCGAAGGGCACCGGCGCACTCGCGGTCCGGGGTGGGGTACCGCTCGAGCCGCTGCTGCACGGCGGGGGACAGGAGCGGGGGAGACGGTCGGGGACCGAGGACGTCGCCGGAGCGGTCGCCCTCGCCACCGCGGTGTCGCTCGTCGAGGGGGCCCGGGGCGCCGCTGCCGCCCGTGCGACCGTGACCCGGGACGCCGTGGTCGAGGGCGTGCTGGCCTCGGTGCCCGGTGCCGTGCTGACCGGGGCGGCGCCGGTCGGGTCGGCGCTGGGCGGGGCGGGTCGGCTCCCGGGGCACGCGTCGTTCTGCTTCCCGGCGGTGCCGGGTGGTCCGCCGGCGGTCAACGGCGAGACCGTGCTGCTCGAACTCGAGGAGCGCGACGTCGTGACCTCCTCCGGGAGCGCCTGTGCCGCGGGGAGCACCGAGGCCTCACACGTCCTCACCGCCCTCGGACTGTCGGAGGACACCGCGCGCACGGCCCTGCGACTGACGTTCGACGACGGGCTCACGGACGAGGACGTGGCCGTCGTGGTGCGGGCGGTCGCCGAGTCGGTCGCCGCGGTTCGGCACCTGAGCTGAGTGTACTAGACGTTCTACTCCATAGTTGGGGGTGATGTCCCCCCTTCTGCGGACAGCGATCGTCCGTCACGATGGAGCCATGGCGAACGCGATCACCACCCGGGACCGACAGGAGGTCCCCTTCCGTGCGGTCCAGCTCCTGCCGGCACCCGCGACCGTGGTCGCCATCGCACTCGCCGCGCAGCACGACCTCGGCACCGCCCCGCTCGGCGCCATCGCGACCGTGGGGGCACTCGCCACCGTCGTGAGTGCCCTGCTCCCGACGGTCGGCACCGCGGCACTCCGTCGGGCCATGCCCGCCCCCAGCGAGACGGACCGGTACCGAGGAGACACCGAACACCTCTGAGGAACCCACCACCCGAGGCCAGCACCGCGCGGTCCCGTCCCCCCCCGGGGCCCGCGGTGCTCATGACCGGACGCAGCACCCCTGACCGCGTCCGGCGCCGGACACGACATCCCCTGTCGTCGTGCCCGAGCGGCCGCCGCGCCCGTCGTGGACGCGGCGCCGGACCCTGACCGGCGCCGCACCCCCTGTCAGTCCACGACGGGTCGCGGTGGCGTCGAACGGCCGCGCAGCTGCCGTCCCGCCGTCGAGCGGCGGCCGCCCGGTCGTCGTGCCCGGGGGTGAGCGTGTCAGCGTGTCAGCGTGCCGGCGGCTCGGGGACGCCCGGCCAGACGTAGTCCAGGTCGTCGGGCACGTCGGGGAACAACGGTCGGTAGTGCTCCGGCGCCTTCTGCACGAGCTTCGACCGGTGCGAGGCGTGCACCGCCGGGTCGGTGTTCCACGCGGGCACCGCGAAGTCGCCGCGCTCGTACGCGACCAGGTCCTCGGGGACCAGCCCGAGGTCGGCCAGGGTCTTCTCCAGGCAGGTGTCGGCGTGCCCGCGCTCGAGCCACACCCGGCACGTCGCGTCCTGGTAGGCCATCAGCGCCGGGCGGTACCCGCGCCACATGGCGACGACGGGGTGGTGCTGCCAGCCGTAGTCCGGCAGGGTCAACGCCCGCATCACCTGCAGGGTCTCGACGCGCTGCTTGCCGAGTCGCTTGTCGTCGAGGACCTCGGCCGAGGCGCGGAAGTCGGCGAACGGCAGGAACGTCTGCATCACCCGGACGGTACCCGCGCGTGCTGGTGGGCGACACAAGTCGTCACACCCGGACGGGCCCTCGGACGACGTGTGAGCATCGACCGCATGGACGGAGCACTCGTCGTCGGCGTCAGCGGCAGCCCATCGGACCCCTCGCGCACCTCGACCCTGGTCGGGGCGACCGTGGCGCGCATGGCGGAGGACCTGCCGGACGCCCGGACCGCACAGGTCGAGATCGGACCCCTGCTCGCGGACCTCGGTGCCGCGCCCTCCCGCGAGGCGATGTCGGACCGCACCCGGCGAGCGCTCGAGACCGTCGAGGCAGCGGACGTGCTCGTCGTCGGCAGCCCGGCGTTCCGGGCCGCCTACTCCGGTGCCTTCAAGCTCTTCTTCGACTGGGTGGGGCAGTACGACCTCGTCGACACCCCGGTGCTCCTGACCGCCACGGGCGGCAGTGACCGGCACGCACTGCTCGTCGAGCACCAGATGCGGCCGCTGTTCGGCTTCTTCCAGTCGACGACCCTGCCGCTCGGCGTGTTCGGGAACGAGCGCGACTTCACCAAGCGCGAGGGCGGGTACGACATCGCCAGCGTCGACCTCGAGCTGCGCATCGACCAGGCGGTCCGGCGCGCGCTGCCGATCGTCCGCGGAGGCTTCGCCGCCGTCGGCGCCGACGACGTCCGCCGTCCCGCCGACTTCTAGTCGCCGCCCGCCCGCCGCTCGCGGTCGCACGACGCGCCGCCGGTCGCGCCGCCGAGCGGGCACGACACGCCGCGCGTCGTCCGCCGAGGGGGCGATGTACGTCACGGTCGATCGCGACCGTGACGTACATCGCCCGTTCGGAACCTCACCGGGACGGGACGGGACGGGGCGGACGGGACGGGACGGACGGGACGTCTGGACGCGGGGCGGACGGGAGGCGCGTGGCGGGCGGGTGCCGCGCCTCCAGGCCGTCAGTCGGTCGGGTCGGCCACCAGTGACGCGACGTGGGCGACCGCCAGGCGGTATCCGTCGGCGCCCGCACCGGCGATGACCGCGGTCGCCGCGGTCGCGACGTGGTCGACGTGCCGGAACGGCTCGCGCTTCCACGTGTTCGAGAGGTGCACCTCGACGACCGGGACGCTCAGTGCCTCGACTGCGTCGTGCAGCGCGACCGAGGTGTGCGCGTAGGCGGCGGGGTTGATGACCACCGCGACGAAGTCGTCGAGCGCCTCGTGCAGCCACTCGACGAGCTCGCCCTCGCGGTTGGTCTGCCGGAAGTCCGCCTCGAGCTCGTGGACCGCCGCCTCGGTGTGCACGATCGCCTCGAGCTCGGCGAGCGTCACGGTGCCGTACTGTGCCGGGTCGCGACGCCCGAGGATGTCGAGGTTCGGCCCGTTCAGGACGAGGATCCGCCGGGGGCGTGTCGTGGTGTCGGTGACCGGCTCGCTCATGGGGAGAGCCTACCGAGCGGCGGGGCTGCAGCGACGGCGACGGATGCGCGAGCTATGTGAACGGTCACATCGCGGTGTAACGTTCCCGCTCGGGTCGGCGCAGTTGCCGACTGCAACACACTGATGTGGAGATCGCATGGTTCTCGCTGCGGCGACCAACGGGATCCGGCTCGAACTGGGCTGGGTCGACTACTTGATGATCATCGTGTACTTCGCGGTGGTCATCGGCATCGGGTTCACCGCCCGCAAGCAGGTGCGGACGAGCATGGACTTCTTCCTGTCCGGCCGCTCGATGCCGGCCTGGATCACGGGCCTCGCCTTCGTGTCCGCGAACCTCGGCGCGACCGAGATCCTCGGCATGGCCGCGAACGGCGCACAGATCGGCATGGCGACGCTGCACTACTACCTCATCGGTGCCGTGCCCGCGATGGTGTTCCTCGGGCTCGTGATGATGCCCTTCTACTACGGGTCCAAGGTCCGGTCGGTGCCGGAGTTCATGCTCCGCCGCTTCGGCAAGGCGCCGCACCTGGTGAACTCGATCGCGTTCGCGGTGTCGAACGTGCTCATCGCCGGCATCAACCTCTACGCCATGGCGATCGTCATCGAGGCGATGCTCGGTTGGCCGGAGTGGCTCGCGATCCTGGTGTCCGCCGCGTTCGTGCTCGCCTACATCACCCTCGGTGGCCTGAGCAGCGCGATCTACAACGAGGTCATGCAGTTCTTCGTGATCATCGCGGGCCTCGTGCCGCTGACGATCGTCGGCCTGCACCGTGTCGGCGGGTGGGGCGGTCTCACCGAGGCCATCAAGCAGACCCAGGGCGTGCAGCACCTGCAGGCCTGGACGGGTACCGGCATCGGCGACGTCACGAACCCGATCGGGGCGAACTGGCTCGCCATCGTGCTCGGCCTCGGCTTCGTGCTCTCCTTCGGCTACTGGACGACGAACTTCACCGAGGTGCAGCGCGCGTTCTCGGCGAAGAACATGTCGGCAGCCCGCCGGACCCCGCTCATCGCGGCGATCCCGAAGCTCTTCATCCCGTTCATCGTCGTCGTGCCGGGGCTCATCGCCGCGGCCGTCGTGGGCAACCAGTTCGCCTCGGGGGAGCTGACCTACAACGACGCGATCCCGAAGCTCATCCAGATGTACCTGCCGACCGGCGTGCTCGGCATCGCGGTGACGGGTCTGCTCGCCTCGTTCATGGCGGGCATGGCGGCGAACGTCTCGTCCTTCAACACCGTCTTCACGTACGACATCTGGCAGCGGTACATCAAGCCGAACATGCCCGACCTGCACTACCTGAAGACCGGTCGCTGGGTCACGGTCGTCGGCGTGGTCGTCGGCATCGGCACGGCGTTCCTCGCCGCGCAGGCCGGCAACATCATGACCTACATGCAGACGCTGTTCTCGTTCTTCAACGCACCGCTCTTCGGCGTCTTCATCCTCGGACTCCTGTGGAAGCGGATGACCACCCAGGGCGCGCTCTGGGGCTACGTGCTCGGCATCGTGACGCCGACGATCACCTGGATCGCGTACCTCGTGAACCCGTCGCTGTTCTCGACGGCGACGGCGGAGACGATGTACGGCGCGATCATCTCGTTCGTCACGGTGCTCGTCGTCGGCGTGCTCGTCTCGCTCGCCACGAAGCCGAAGGACGTGTCGGAGCTCGGCGGCCTGGTGTACGGCGTCGGCAAGATCGACATGACCGCCGGTGCCGTCGCGACGGACACCGCCTGGTACCGCTCGCCCGCGCTGCTCGGCACCGTCGCGCTCGTGCTGTGCGTCGCCCTCTACCTGCCGTTCCTCTAGGCCCGGACCCGAAGGAGTACTCCCATGCGTGAGGACACCACGAAGCTCACCGAGGAGCAGGCGGCGCTCGTCCGCTCCACCCGCCGACTCGACCTGCGCCGCATCCTCGGCGGCCTGTTCGTGCTCTACGGCGTGATCACCACCATCGTCGGCATCGTCCACTGGGACACCGACCCCGAGAAGACCGGCGGCATCCACATCAACCTGTGGGTCGGGCTGTCGCTGCTCGTCGGCGGGCTGCTCTTCTTCCTGTGGGACCGGCTGAACCCGGTGCCCGCCGAGGACATCGTCGGGCAGGCCGAGGCCGAGGCCGACCAGCGCGCCGCAGGCGAGGGGCGCGAGCGGGTCTGACCCCGCTGCGCGCGGCTGCGCGGCTGAACGGCCCGCCTGACACGAACGGGCGTACCCGGCACGAACGGGCGTACCGGGTCGGATCATCCGACCAGGTACGCCCGTTCTCGCTTCCCACTTCGAGCGTTCTGGGAAACACCGGGCGGCCAGGAGGCACGGGGCGGTTGACGGCGTCGGTCATCGTTCCTAGCATTGACATGTCGGTCGCGTGTTGCTCGACCGGAAGTGAGCCCCGGATACGCCTGCAGCCAGCGCGGGCCCGGGGCTTCGCGCTGTCCGGGCCTCGGGGCCCGGTGTCACGACACGTCGGTTCGCTCCATCGCACGACGAGTCGCTTCAGCGCACGGCGACGATCTCTGCGCCGATCTCCTCGTGCATCCCGGACGCGTACGCGCCGCAGGCCAGGTCTGCGAGGGCGACAAGGGGCTCGTCCGTCCCTCGGACGTGCTCGTACCGGACCGATCGGCCGACGCCTCGTCGACGGAGCGCATCGAACATCGACCGATCGGCAGCATCACAGGAGGCTCCTCGCGACTCGAGCACGACGTGCTGCACCCCGCGGACCTCGAGCTCCCACACGAGGCGCTCCAAGCACGACCGACGTCGCCGCTCCGCTCGCGCAGGGGCACCGTCGTAGCGAACGACCAAGACCGCTGCCGCGACGGCGAGCAGGTCCAGCCAGGAGATGCGCTGTGTCCGGAGCGCCTCGTACCAGTGCAGCTTCCGCATGCGGGAGGGCTTGGCTGACCGGACCGCCGCACGCGCAGTCTCGGCTCGGCACTGAACGACCACCACCGCCGCGAGGACGTAGCTGGTGTGATCGAGCCCACCGCCGGGCTCGGACTCGTCGACGTAGGCCCGCTCCATGTGACCAGAGTATGACGTTCCAGTTGGTTGCAGAGAGGAACGGTTGCGCTCGACGGGCGGCTGCGCCAGGTTGGTGCTCGACGAAGGGAACCACCGTGGAGCAGATGGTGTTCATCAACCTGCCGGTCACCGACCTGGACCGGGCAGTCGGCTTCTACGAGGCGCTCGGCTACACGGTGAACCCGGAGTTCACCGACGAGACCGCCGCGTGCATCGTCGTGAGCAGCACCGTGTACGTGATGCTCCTCACGCATGCGAAGTTCCAGGAGTTCACCGACGGGACGATCGCCGCCCCCGGGACGGTCGAGGTGATCAACTCGCTGAGCGCAGCTTCGAAGGACGAGGTGCACCGCATCGTCGACGCCGCCGTCATGAGCGGCGGGAACGAGGACCGCCCGGAGACCGACCTCGGCTTCATGTACCAGCGCAGCTTCACCGACCCGGACGGCCACCGGTGGGAGTACGTCTGGATGGACCAGGCCGCGATGACGGGCGACGGCACCGACCGGTGACCCCGGGGTCGTCGGTGCGGTCGGCCAGGATGGACGCGTGAGCGACGACCCGACGATGATCCCCGACGGCCTGGTGACCGGAGAGGACGGCCTCGCGCGCCCGGTCTGGGCCGCGACCGACCCGATGCTCCGCGAGTACTACGACACCGAGTGGGGCATGCCGGTCCGCGACGAGCGCGGGGTGTTCGAGCGGTTGTCGCTCGAGGCGTTCCAGTCCGGGCTGTCCTGGCGCACGATCCTGGCCAAGCGCCCGGCGTTCCGCGCGGCCTTCGCGGACTTCGACCCGGACGTGGTCGCGGTCTTCGGGGACGACGACGTCGAGCGCCTGATGGCGGACGCCGGCATCGTCCGGAACCGGGCGAAGATCCGCGCGACGATCACGAACGCGAACGCGACGATCGCCCTGCGCGCCGACGGTGGGCTCGCCGACCTCGTGTGGTCCTTCCGGCCGGACGCGACACCGGCGCCGCGGACGATCGCCGAGGTCCCGACGACGAGCGAGGCGTCCGTGGCGCTGTCGACGGCCCTGCGGAAGCGCGGGTTCGCGTTCGTCGGGCCCACGACGATGCACGCCCTGATGGAGGCACTCGGCATCGTCGACACGCACCTGGTCGGCAGTCACCGACGCGGCACGTCCGGCGTCTGGGCCTGACAGGCCGCGATCAGTCGAGCGGGAGCTGCATCTGCGTCGCGGTGACGCGGTAGCCGAGCGCGGCGTACAGGTCCTGCGCGCCCGTGTTGTACCCGAACACGTTGAGCCCGATGCTCGTGGCGCCGTGCTCACGGGCGACCCGCTGCCCGGCCTCGAGCGCCCGTCGGGCGTGACCGCGGCGACGGAACGGCTCGTCGACCTCGACGTCGAACACCCACCACTCGGTGCTGCCCGACGAGAACGGTCCGATCCAGAGGTACCCCACGACGGCGTCCGCGTCGTCGACCAGGTCCCAGACGAAGTGGTCGGGCAGGGGTGCTCCGTCCGGGAACCACTGGTCGAGCGACCGCTGCTTGTTCGCCTCGGCCTGCTCGCGGGTCTCACCGGCCCGCATGCGCGATCCGACGTACTCCGCCATCGTGCGGTCCAGCCAGGCCGGGAGGCGCGTGGCCGGCATCGGGACGAGCCGCGTGTCCGTCACCGGTTGCCCTTGGACCCGCGTTTCGGCTTGCCGTTGCCGAGCCGCTGGGTGCCCGGTCGTCCGGTCCCGCGCGGCTTGCGCGCGCCCTTGCCGCCCGCCTTGCCGCCGGCGGCCTGCTTCGCGGTGGCCTTGCCACCACCGGCGCGGGCGGTGCTGCCGCGACCGGCTCCGGAGCCGTCCCGCGTGCCGCGCGAGCCGGCGTCGTCGGCGTTCGTCGTGCCTCCCGGTCGGTCGGCGGCGTTCCGCGAGCTGTTGGCGGTGCGACCGCGCACGACACCGATGAACTCCTCGGTGGTGTCGGAGGCGTCCGCGTCGCGCCAGACGAGGGCGATCCGGGTGCCCGCTGCGCCGTCGAGGGGCTTCGCCACCAGGTCCTTGCGGCTGGCCGCGCGGAAGAGGGACTGGGGGAGCACGACGACCCCGACGTTCGCCTCGACCAGGTCGAGGGCGGCGGACACGTCCTCCGGCACGGGCCCGGCGTCGACGACGTGCACGTCGGCCAGGTCGGCCTCGGTCACCACGTCGGAGGAGGCGAGGGACGCGTCCTTCGGCATCGCGACGACGGCCGTCTCGGTCCAGAGCGGGATGGCGTTGAGGTGGGCGCCGACGGGCATCCGGGCGAAGGCCATGTCGGCCTCGCCGGTGAGCGCGTCGTCGACCTCGGTCGGTCCGATCGGCAGCAGGCCGAGCTCGGCGTCCGGGAAGCGTTCCCGCCAGACCCGGACCCACTTCGCGGGGGAGACCCCCGGGACGAAGGCGATGGTGAGGGCCGCGGTCATGCAACCGAGTGTAGGGGCCGTACCCTGGTACGCATGGCGCAGGAACAGACGATGAAGCCCGAGACGGCTGCGAAGAAGCTCGGCATCCTGCTGGCGGCAGCCCCGGAGTCGTTCCGCGCGGAGCCGGTCACCCGGACCGCCTTCGACGAGCTCCGCACGCAGCCGCCGGCGTGGCTCGAGGAACTCCGTCGCGAAGGGCCGCACCCGCGTCCGGTCGTCGCACAGAAGCTCGGCGTGTCGATCTCCGGCCTGGTGCGCGCCGGGGTCGAGGAGCCCCTGACCACCGCCGAGGTCAAGGCCCTCCTGCAGGAGATGCCCGAGTGGCTCGTGCGTGAGCGTGCGACGCAGGCCGAGGTGCACGCCGAGAACGCCCGCGTGAAGCAGGAGCGTGCCGACAAGGCCGCTGCGCGCGCCCAGGACTGACCGACCGGACCGACCCGGACGCCGCTCGCCGTGACCGCCGTGCACGAGACCGTCGCCGACGCGATGCTCGTCGTGCCGCAGTTCGCGTCGGTCTGCTGCATCGTGGGGGACCGCTACCGGCCCCGACCGGGTGTGATCGTCCCCGCCGCGGTGATGCTCGTGGCGATGGTGCTCCCCGTCGTGCAGGCGGGCGCCTCGTGGACGCTGCTGGCCGCGGCGACGCTGCTGCTCCTCGCGCCGCTGCCCGTGCTGCGGCGCCGTCGGCCGGACGGGCGTCGGGCGGAGCCGATGGACGTGCACCGGGCGCTGTCGTCGGTCGTGATGGCCGGCATGCTCCTGATGGGGCACGCGACCGGGCTGTCCGACGGGCACGCCGGACACGGGATCGCGCTCTCCGCGGTCCTCGGAGCCGGTGTGATCGGCTACTGCGCGTTCAGCGGGTGGCTGCTCCGGTACGAGTGGGCGCGCGAGGACCGTCGAGCCGTCCGCAGCGGTGAGGTCTTCGCGATGACGGTCGCCGTGGTCGGGATGACGCTGGCGATGTAGCGCGGGGGTCGACCAGCGGTAACGTCGGGGCGTGTCCGACCGAACCGTCCGTCGCCCCGATCCCGCACCGCGCCTCGACGAGGTCGACGAGCGCATCCTCTGGACCCTGGCCGGCGACGCCCGGATGCCGAACAACCGGCTGGCCGCCGCGGTCGGGGTCGCGCCGTCCACGTGCCTGACGCGGGTGCGCGCGCTCGAGGACGCCGGGGTGATCCGCGGCTACCGGGCCGACGTCGACGTCGCGAAGCTCGGGTTCGCGATCGAGGCGATGGTGTCCGTCCGGGTGCACGCCGCGGCCCGGCACGAGCTGCGCGACTTCGCGAAGCGCCTGCTCCGGGTGCCCGTCGTGCAGGACGTGGCGTTCCTCGCCGGCGACAAGGACTTCCTCGTGCACATCGCCTGCACGTCGACGGAGCAGCTGCGGGACTTCGTCGCCGACGAGCTGAGCGGGGACCCCGCCGTCGCGACGACACAGACGAACATCGTGTTCGAGCGGCTCGTCGCGGACCGCGCGCACCAGGGGCGGTCGTTCGACGAGCTCCGCCGCTGGCGCGCCTGACCCGGGCCGACGACCTCGCACCGACCCGGGACGCGGACGACAGTGCGCTCAGCGGGTGCGCGTCATCGGGACGTGCGGGATCGCGTCCTCGAGGAAGTCGTCGCCGGACCGCACGAAACCGAACCGGCCGTACCACTGCTCGAGGTGCGCCTGCGCGTTGATCGCGATCGACGACGAGCGGGACTCGGCGATCGCCGCCTCCATGAGCTGCGCCCCGAGCCCCTGCGACCGCGCGTGCCGGGCGGTGGCGACGCGGCCGATGCGCTCGGTGCCGTCGTCCTCGCGGAGCAGCCGGAGCGTGGCGTCCACCGAGCCCTGTCCTGCCCAGAACTGCACCGTGCCCGGCTCGAGGTCGCGGCCGTCGATGTCCGGGTAGGCGCACTCCTGCTCGACGACGAACACGTCCTGTCGGAGCCGCAGGATCTCGTGCAGCGTCACGATGTCGAGGTTGCGCGTCGGGGCGGAGAAGATCGAGACCACGTGCGGCCTTTCCTGAGAATTTCTTCCGTGACCGGTTCCGGTCCGGGATCGATCGGCGTACAGTGCCGGTCAACCACTCTACGTGCGCAGCCGAGATCAGGAGGTGAGCGCATGGACCAGCCGTTGCGCGACCCCTGGCGCGCGCTGCTCCGGACCGCCCTCGTGGGCGTCGGGGTCGCCGCTGCGCTCGTGCTGCTCTCGCTGCTCCTCGGTGCCCGTCCGGCCGCAGCAGCCGAGGGGGCTCCGCAGCAGCGCGGGCTGGTCAGCGGGCTGGTCCAGGACGTCGGCGACACCGTGCAGGGAGCGACGCAGGCCGTCGACAGTGCGGTCGCCCCCGTGCGGCAGGCCGTCGCACCGCCCGCCGCTGCCCCGGTGCCAGCGGCTCCGGCTCCCGCAGCTCCCGCCCCCGCTGCTCCGGCTTCCGTCGCTCCGGCTCCTGCCGCCGCGGCTCCCGCCCCGGCGCGTCCCGCCCCGCCGGCACCCCCGGTCGCGCAGCACACCGCACCGACGGCCCCGGCGACGGCGATCGCGCAGCACACCAGCACGCAGACGCCGACCACCCAGCAGACGACGACCGCACAGCAGACGCCGGCGGCCCAGCAGGCCCCGACCACGCCGCAGGCGTCGCCGACTCCGCCGACCGGCACCGCCGCGATCCCGGCCACGCCGACGACCGCCGGTGGTGAGGACGTGGCGAGCAGTGCCTCCCGGCCGCTCACCGACACCCTCACCGGCGCCCTCCGCCCCGTCACCGAGACGGTGCAGACGGTCACGGGAGCACGGCCCGTCACGGGCGTCGTCGACACGGTCGACAGCGTGGTCGGCGCCCTCCCGGTGACCCGCGACCTGCTCGGTGACGACACCGTCGGCACCGTCACCGCGCCGGTCACCGGAGCGGTCGACGACGTGGTCGACCGTGTCGGGACGACCGTCGGATCGCTGCCCGGCACGGTCGAGCAGGTCCTCCCGCCCGTCGAGGACGCGCTCCCGGTCCTGCCGCTCCCGGTGACGCCTGTCCTGCCGCTCCCCGTCTCGCCGGCCCCGCTGCCGCCCCTCCTGCCGGGAGGCACGGCGCCCGTCCCCGGGACCGCGCCGACCCCGGTGGGCGGCACGGACGAGCAGCCGGTGCGCGTCCGGCACGACGCGCCCACCCCGGCCTCCGCCGTCGCCGTGGACGGCGCCAGCGGCCCACTGACGGTGGCCGGTGACCCGGCAGTACCGGGTGACGTCGCACGCGACGTCGCTCCGGCCATCGAGCACGTGGCGGTCGCCACCGTCGTCGGTGCTGCCGCCCCGGCCGCTCCGGTGCCGGCCGCGGCGACCGTCGGCGGGGCGGCGCTGCTCGTCCCGGCGGACGGCGACGGCCACGACGGCCTCCCGTCCGGCCCGGGCGTGTCCGGTGCCGCGGGCGGTGCCACCTCCGGCTCCGCGGGCGCCGCGCCCGTCGGGCTCGACGGCACCTCCGGTGTCCGGTTCTCCCTCGCCGTGGGGTCACGCGGCAGCCTCGCCGACGACGTGGTCCCCGCGTCCGTCGTCGGCGACCACGACGTCGCTCCTGACTGAGATCGGTGCGCCTGTCCAGCACGGCAGGCATGCACCACCCGACCGCGATCGCGGTCGGAGGACAGATCTCGATCAGTGAGGAACGAACGACCATGAACAAGTACGTCTCGAGAGGGCTCTGGTTCACCCTCTTCGTCGGCGGCCTGACGCTCGGGGGGACCGCGGTGGCGAACGCCGCCACGACCTCCGGTGACGACGGCCTGCTGTCCGGCACCCAGGTGGCACCGTCGATCAGTGCCCCGGTGTCCGTCTCCGGGAACGCCCTCGGGGTGCTCGGCGACGCCGTGTCCACGACCGGCTCGGCTCCGGCTGCTCCGGCTCCCGCTCCGGCTGCTCCGGCTCCTGCCCCTGCCCCTGCGCCGGGCACCTCGGGTGACGACGGCATCGCGTCCGGCACCCAGGTCGCGCCCGTCGTGACGGCACCGGTGCAGGCGAACGGCAACGCGGTCGCCGTGGCGGGCGACGCCGTGGCGACCGCTCCGGCGCCCGCTTCGGCTCCCGCGCCCGCCCCGGCTCCTGCTCCTGCTCCGACGACGACCGGCTCGGACGCTGTCGCGTCGGGGACGCAGGTCGTCGGTGACGTCACCGCTCCGGTGTCGGTCACCGGCAACGCCGTCGGTGTCGCGGGTGACGCGGAAGCCGCTCCGGCGTCCGCTCCGGCCGCAGCGACGAGCAGCCCGGCGGTCCCGGAACCGGCAGCCGAGCCGGTGACGTCCGGTTCGGACGGCATCGCGTCCGGGACGCAGATCGCCCCGGTCGTGTCCGTCCCCGTGACCGTCGGCGGCAACGGCATCGGGGTGCTCGGTGACGGCTCCGCGACGGGGACGGCGCCGACCGCTGCCCCGGGTTCGGGTTCGGGTTCGACTCCGACCGCGGGTGGCACGACGTCCGGTGACGACGCTGTGCTCGGTGGCACGCAGGTGTCACCGATCGTCGACCTGCCGATCACGATCGGCGGGAACGGCATCGGCGTCGTCGGTGACGGCACCAGCACCGGCACCGGCACGACCGGCACCGGCGGGGGTTCGGGTTCGACCCCGGTCGCGGGTGGCACGACGTCGGGTGACGACGGCGTGGGCTCCGGGACGCAGGTCGCCCCGGTGGTCGCGATCCCGGTGACCGTCGGTGGGAACGGCATCGGCGTCGTCGGTGACGGCACCAGCACCGGCACCGGCACGACCGGCACCGGCTCGGGTTCGGGTTCGACCCCGGTCGCGGGTGGCACGACCTCCGGTGACGGCGGTCTGCTCGGCGGGACGCAGGTGATCCCCGTGATCAGCGTGCCGATCACCGTCGGCGGGAACGGCATCGGCATCGTCGGTGACGGCACCAGCACCACGACCCCGGGCACCGACCCGGGTACGGACCCGGGCACCGACCCCGGTACGGACCCGGGCACCGACCCCGGCACGGACCCGGGGACCGACCCCGGTACGGACCCGGGCACCGACCCCGGTACGGACCCGGGAACCGACCCCGGTACGGACCCGGGGACCGACCCCGGTACGGACCCGGGGACCGACCCCGGTACGGACCCGGGCGTGACGCCCGGTGACACGACGGGCGGGACGACCCCCGGCACCTCGCTGCCGGAGGCGACCACCGTCCCGGTCGCGAGCACGGAGGTCACCGCGGCCGGCGCGGTCACGGCGACCAGCGCCTCCCGGTCGACCGTGGCGTCCTCGACGGGGACGACCGCCGCTGCTGCGCCGGCGGCGCAGCCGGAGCTCGCGTACACCGGAGCCGGCTCGCAGACGGTCCCGGCGGGCATCGCGTTCCTGCTCCTGCTCCTCGGAGCCGGCGTGCTCGTGCTCCGCAGGCGCACCGCCTGACACCAGGGAGTCGGAGGGGCGTCGTCCGCGGCGCCCCTCCGACCCGTGTCCGCGAACCGGATGCCGCTGTGGAGCGCCTGGAGCATCCCTGGGAGCGATCAGTGCCCAACCTGTGCGCAGTGGAAGCGCTTCCGAGGCTGTGCGGCAGCGGTGCGGGGCCACGATGAACCCGTGCTCCACGAACTCCTCCGCGTCCCGATCACCGGCAGCCGCCTGCTCGTCCCGGTGTACGTCCTCGCAGCCCTCCTCGCCGGGTGGGTCCTGGTCGGTCCGGTGCACGAGCGGCACCGGCTGCGTCGTGCCGCGGTCCGGGTCGGGGGAGCGGCGGTCGGAGCGGCGATCGGCCTCGTCGCCGTGTGGTGGACCGGCGACGTGCAGGACGACTTCGGCGTGCAGTTCACCCCGGTCACCCGGATGTGGGTGGCGTTCGCGTTCGCGGGCGTGGCGCTCCTGCTCGTCGTGGCGGTGCAGGGCGGGTGGCTCGCACGGGTCCTCGCCGTCGCCGCTGCCGGTGCGCTCCTGCTGTCGGCGGGCCTCGGCGTCAACGTGGACTTCGGGTTCTACAAGAACATCGAGCAGGCCGTCGCGACCAACCCCTACCGGAGCCGGGACCTGCCGCCGCTGTCGGACCCGGGGTCGCACCTCGAGGTCGACGCGGCGGACTGGCACGCGCCGGCGGGCATGCCGTCGAAGGGCGAGACCATCAGCGTGACGATCCCGGGGACGGTGTCGCACTTCCGGGCGCGCAAGGCGGTGGTCTGGCTCCCGCCGGCCGCACAGGTGGCCCACCCGCCGCGGCTGCCCGTCCTCGTCGCGCTCTCCGGGCAGCCCGGGCAACCGGCCGACATGTTCCAGACCGGCGACCTCGGCAGCTTCCTCGACCGCTACGCCGCCGCACACCACGGCCTCGCCCCGATCGTCGTGTCGCCGGACCAGCTCGCGGCGCCGAACCGGAACCCGATGTGCGTGGACTCCCGGCGCCTCGGCAGGAGCGCCACCTACGTGATGACCGACACGGTGCACTGGATCGAGCGGCACCTGCCGGTCGCCAGCGGAGCAGGAGCCTGGGGCATCCTCGGGTTCTCGCAGGGCGCGACGTGCACGATGCAGTTCTCCACCGAGCACCCCGACGTCTTCGGTGCGGCCCTGGCGATCTCGAGCGAGCTCGCCCCGGTGACCGGCGACGCGCAGCGGAGCACCGCGCTGGCGTTCGGTGGTTCGGCTGCCGCCTACCGTGCCGCGGCGCCCGTCGCGATCATGGCGGCGCACGGGCCGTACCACGACCACCTCACCGTCTTCGGCTACGGTCAGGACGACGCCCCCTACCGGGCGTCGACCGAGACCCTGCACGCCGCAGCGGTCCGTGCGGGCATGCAGACGCAGGTCATCGTGTCGCCGGGTTCGGCGCACGACTGGAACACCGTGCGGTACGTGCTGGCCCACGGACTGCCGGTCGTCCTGGCACACCTCGGTCTCCCGCAGGAGGACGGTGCGCTGTGAGCAGGACCACGTCAGGAGCGGCCGCCCTCGGGTCGCGGATCGTCAGGTCGACCCGGCGGCACCCGGTCACGGCGGTCGTCGTCGTCCTCGTGCTCCTCACCTCGATCGCGGGCCTCGTCGTCCGCGTCGTCGGGCACACCGGCTCCCTGGACACCGTGCACTTCGGACCCTTCCGGGTCTTCGCCGTCACCACCGGGGCGCTGGCGCTCGCCCTCACCCTCGTTGGTGTGGTGGCGCTCGTCGGGGCGTCGGAGCGACTGATGGGCAGCAGGCGGACGGCCCTCGCGTTCGTCCTGACCACCGTCGTCGGCACGGGGCTCGGCGCCCTCACGGCCCTCGTCGACCAGGACGGCCGCGCGGCCGGCGCGCTGCTGCTCGGACGCGCGACGAGCTTCGACCCGTGGACGGCCATCGTCGGGACGATCGTCACCGCGAGCGCGTTCGCCGGTCCGCTGTGGCGCCGACGGATCCGGGTCAACGTCGTCGCCGTCGTCGCCGCGCTGCTGCTGTACGCCGGACACGCCTCGGACCTCTACGCATCGCTCGCGGCGGCGGCCGGGTGGCTGCTCGGCGACCTGCTCCGCCGAGGCCCCGCCCGGATCGGCTGGACC
The DNA here is from genome assembly GCF_028307415.1 of Curtobacterium uvaldense. Taxonomy (NCBI): domain Bacteria; kingdom Bacillati; phylum Actinomycetota; class Actinomycetes; order Micrococcales; family Microbacteriaceae; genus Curtobacterium; species Curtobacterium uvaldense. The sequence continues at coordinate 80,626 of NZ_JAQMHU010000001.1, forward strand.
AGGAGCTCGCACCGCGAGACCCGGGTCCTGCTCGGCACCGTGGTCCTCGTGTCGGCCGTGGGTCCGGTCATCGCGCTCCTCTCCCGTGCCCGCGTCGGGCTCCTGGCCCCGCTCGCGGCCGTCGTCGGCACCGGGCCGGTCACCCCCGTCCACGGCTGCCACGCGGACAGCGCGTCGGGCGAGTGCCTGCGGGGGCTGCTGGCGTACCGGGCCACCGACCCGTGGACGCTCGTGCTCGCGGTCGCACCACTCCTCGTGCTCCTCGTCGCCGGCCTCGGGCTGTTCCGGGGGAGTCGCTTCGCGGTCTGGCTCGCCGTGGTCGTCGACGTCGTGCTCGCCGTCGCTGCCGCCGTGACCTACGGGCTCCTGCCCGCCGGGGCGGCGGAGCTGCACGGGGCCGAGAACCGCTTCGTGGTCACCGTCTCGGTGACCGCCTCCGTCGTCGTGCCGCTCGCCACCGCGCTCGTGCTCGTGCTGCTCCGCCGTTCGTTCACGGTGCTGCCCGCACGGCGACGCGTCGTGACCTTCGCCGTGGTCGTCCTCGTCGCACTCGGCGTGGTGACGACCGTCGTGCTCGTCACCGCGGCGTCCACGCGCGAGACGGTCGCGGACCCGCTGCGGCTCGTCGTCGCGGCGCTCGGCCCGCTGTCGCCCGTGGTGTTCTGGGACCGGCTGGCGTCCCTCGACCCGGCGCTCCGCTTCGTGCTCGGCGCCGCTGGCCCGGTGCTCTGGCTGGTCGTGGCCGGTGCCGCCGTCCGTCCCACGGGCGCTGTCGAGCCGGACGCCGACGTCGACGGACTCCGCGAGAGCCGACTCCGCGCCCGCACGCTGCTCGAGGCCGCCGGCGGCGACACCTTCGGGTGGATGACCACCTGGCAGGGCAACGCGTACTGGTTCAGCGAGGACGGCCGCGCCGGTGTCGCGTTCCGCCGCAACGGGCGGGTCGCAGTGACGGTCGGCGGTCCCTTCGGGTGGCCGGACGCCCGCGACGCAGCGATGGTCGCGTTCGCGCGGTGGTGTGACGACAACGGCTGGACCGCCGTCTTCTACGGCATCGGAACCGAGGCCGCCGGGACCCTCACCGCGCAGGGGTGGGAGACGCTGCCGGTCGCGGAGGACGCCGACCTCGACCCCCGCACGTGGACCACGAGCGGCAAGAAGAAGCAGGACGTCCGCACCGCCGTGAACAAGGCGGACCGCGAGGGCATCACCGCCCTGTGGTCCTCGTGGCAGGACCTGCCCCCGGCGACGGTCCGGCAGATCGAGGCGATCTCCGAGGAGTGGGTCTCGGAGCGCGAGCTGCCCGAGATGGGCTTCACGCTCGGTGGCGTCGACGAGATGCGGGACCCGGCGGTGCGCACGCTCGTCGCGCTCGACCCCGAGGGCACCGTCCTCGCCGTCACGAGCTGGCTGCCGAGCCACCGGGCCGGCAGGGTCGTGGGGTGGACGCTCGACGTGATGCGGCGCACGGGTGCGGCCCCGAACGGGGTGATGGAGTTCCTCGTCGCGAGTGCGGCGCAGCGGATGCGCGAGGACGACGTCGAGCGGCTCAGCCTGTCCGCCGCACCGCTCGCGCAGTCCGCGGAGGGTGCCCCCGCGGGCGAGGGCGTGCAGGACCTGCTCGACCTGGTGGGCGGCGTGCTCGAACCGGTCTACGGGTTCCGCTCGCTGCTGCGCTTCAAGGCGAAGTTCGGGCCGGAGCTGCACCCGCTGGTGCTCGCCTACCCGGACCCGGTGGCACTCCCGGCGATCGGTGTCGCCGTCGTGCGGGCCTACCTGCCGGACCTGTCCCTGCGGCAGGCGGTGGCGCTGGTCCGCGGGCGGAGCTGAGACCGGTCCGGCCGTGCCGGACCGACGTCGGCGTCCCGCACGCACCACGCGACGGACGGGAGGCCCGTGGCGGCGCCGCCCCGCGCCTCCCGTCCGTCCCGTGCCCGGCAGGCGTCTCCACGTCACACGGGGCAACGGCCCCGGACGGGCGCCCGGTGTGTGGGGTATCATTTCAGTCACGCAAGCGCTCCGGGGTCGGTGCAATTCCGAACCGGTGGTGACAGTCCACGAGCTGACGCAGGGTGCGAACCCCGCCGATGTTGACCCGGCGGAACTCCGGGACCGACGGTGAGAGTCCGGACGGGAGGAAGCGCAGGCGGACAGGACGTGCCCTCGTACCCGGGGTGCCACGACCCGTCCGTCCATGCCGACGATCGTCGAGCACCCCCGGAGTCCCGTTGAGAGGACACCAGTGTTCACCGGCATCATCGAGGAACTCGGCACCGTCACCGCCGTCGAGCAGCACGGCGACTCCGTCGCGCTCACCGTCCGCGGCCCGAAGGTCGTCGCCGACGCGCGGCACGGCGACTCCATCGCCACGAGCGGCGTCTGCCTGACCGTGGTCGAGCAGACGGACGAGACCTTCACCGCCTTCGTCATGAAGCAGACGCTCGACATGAGCGCGCACGGCGCGCTCGACGTGGGTGATCGACTCAACCTGGAGCGAGCGGCCTCGGTCGGCGACCGACTGGGCGGCCACATCGTGCAGGGGCACGTCGACGGCACCGCCACGGTGCTCGAGACCGCCGACGGTGACGGCTGGCGGCGCGTCCGCTTCTCGCTCGCCCCCGACCTCAGCCCGCTCGTCGTCGACAAGGGGTCGGTCGCGATCGACGGCGTCTCGCTCACGGTCAGCGCCGTCTCCGCCGAGGACGTCCCGCCGACCGATGCCTGGTTCGAGGTCAGCCTCATCCCGGAGACACTCGAAGCCACGACGCTCGGTACCCGCGTGCCCGGTGACCGGGTCAACATCGAGACCGACGTCCTCGCGCGACACGTCCGCCGCATGCTCCGGCTCGACGCCGCCACGGCTCCCGTCCCGGAGGCACGGTGAGCGCCGTCGACGCCCCGCACGCCGAGCAGGCGGCCGGGCCGCACCTGTCGAGCATCGCCGACGCGGTCGCGGCGATCGCCGCCGGGCGTCCGGTGATCGTGGCCGACGACGAGCACCGTGAGAACGAAGGCGACGTGATCCTCGCCGCCGAGACGGCCTCGCCGGAGTGGATCGCGTGGACGGTCGCGCACTCGTCGGGTTTCATCTGCGCCCCGGTCAGCGCCGAGATCGCCGATGCGCTCGACCTGCCCCCGATGGTCGCGCACAACGAGGACGTCCGCGGCACCGCGTACACGGTGACGGTCGACGCTGCGGTCGGTGTGACGACCGGCATCAGCGCGCACGACCGGGCACGGACGCTGCGGGTGCTCGCCGACCCGACCTCGGTCCGGGACGACCTGCACCGCCCGGGACACGTCGTCCCGCTGCGGGCCCGACCCGGCGGCGTCCGTGAACGCGCCGGGCACACCGAAGCCGCGATCGAACTGGTCACCGCAGCCGGGCTCCGGCCCGCGGCGGCGATCTGCGAGATCGTCGGCGAGGACGGCGAGATGATGCGTCTGCCGGGCCTCGTCGAACTCGGGGCGCGCGAGGGCGTGCCCGTCATCACCATCGCCGCACTCGTCGAGTGGCTCGAGGCGGCAGACCGGGCGGCGGCGGAGTCCGCACCCCAGGAGGGAACGACACGATGAGCGGAGCAGGAGCGGCGGAGCGCGACCACGTCGACGGGACGGGCGTCCGGGTGGCGATCGTGACCGGGCAGTGGCACGAGACGATCGCCGGGGGTCTCCTCGCCGGAGCCCAGCGCGAGGTGCAGCGCCTCGGCGCCACTGCACAGGTCGTCCCGGTGCCGGGGAGCTTCGAGCTGCCGGTCGTCGCGAAGGCGGCGCTCGAGAGCGGGTTCGACGCGGTCGTCGCCCTCGGGGTGATCATCCGCGGGGGCACCCCGCACTTCGAGTACGTGTCGAGCGCGGCGACGGACGGTCTGACGAGCGTCGCGCTGCAGACCGGCAAGCCCGTCGGGTTCGGCGTGCTGACGCTGGACGACGAGCAGCAGGGCATCGACCGCGCCGGTCTGCCCGGGTCGAAGGAGGACAAGGGCGCCGAGGCCGCGCATGCGGCGATCGCCACGGCCCTCTCGTTGCGGAGCCTGCGCCAGATGGCCTGACCCGCGACGGCGAGGAGCGGCCGAGCGGGCACGAGCCCTGCGGGGCGTCAGGGTCACCTCCTCGCGCCCACCGCACAACGGGAAGCACCTCGCGCCACGCCGTTGCGTGGCGCGAGGTGCTTCCCGTTGTGCTGGAGCAGTTGCAACCACGACGTGCTCGTGCCCGTCCGACCGCCCGTCCGACCGCCGTCCCGACCGCCCGTCCGCCACGGCGCCCGCACGGACGACGACGGCCCCGCACCCTCCGGAGAGGTGCGGGGCCGTCGCGGTACGGCTGTGGTTACTTCTTGCCGAAGACGTGGATCGGCAGGAAGAACGAGAGGCTCATGAGGACGAGGCCGCCCATGAAGACGAACGCCTGGCCCGACTGCACCTGGAACGCGAACCCGAACAGGTACATCGACACCAGCAGCAGCAGGATCGAGAAGAAAGCGGCGATGACGCGGCCCACGGTGGTACCTCCGGTTCGAGCGGGTGGATCGGGACCAGTCTATCCCCAGGAAGGAGCGGACCGGTTCACGGACGTCCGGGAGACGCCGACGTCAGGCTGCCGGCCGGGTCGCGATGAGCCGGTCGACGACCGCGAGCAGGGCGTCCATGTCGACGGTGCCGCGGTTCGGGCGGACGTCGGTCGCGATCGCGGCGCCGAGGGACGCCTGGTGGTAGAGCCCGTCGCCGAGCAACTTGACCGCCTGCGCCGTGGGGACGTCCCCGAGTGCGTCGACCAGGGTCTCCAGCCACGCGTTCTCGGTCTCGTCGAGGGTGCGCCCGGCCTCCTCGTACCCGGCCTGCTGCAGCCGGCTGGCCGCGAGCAGGGCGAGGTCGAGCTCGCTGCCCACGAAGAGGCAGTTGCGCACGAAGTACCGCGCAGCGCCGTCCTCGGCGTCGCGCATGCGGTCGACGTCGATGGCGGACAGGTCGGACAGGCGCTCGCACAGCCCCTCGACCAGCGCTGCCTTCGACCCGAAGTGGTAGAGCAGCCCGCCCTTCGAGACACCGGCCCGCGCGGCGACGGCGTCGAGGGTCGCCGGACGCTCGCCCTCCTCGCACACGATGGCGACGAAGCTGTCCAGGACACGGTCTCGGGCACTTGCCATGCGGACGAGTCTAGGGAACCGTCCGGACCGTGACGACCGCCGGGTTCCGTGAACGTTCACGAACGGGTTGTCCCGCAGCATCTGCGCGGCTAGCGTCGCCGTGACCGTGAAGGTTCACGACACGAACAGGATCCGCATGTCAGCGCAGACCGCGACCCCCTCCAGCACGCCCGCCGACGGCCCCGGGACGGACGGCTCGGCGACCCCGGCCCCGACCAGAGCGGGCTGGGCCGTCCTCGGTCCGGGTGGCATCGCCCGCCGCTTCCTCTCCCAGCTGCCTGCGAGCACCGGTACCCTCGTGGCCGCCGGCAGCTCCTCGACCGACCGGGCGCAGGCGTTCGCGGACGAGGCGGCCGACCACGGCTTCACCGACGTCCGAGCGGGGGAGTACGACGCCGTGCTCGCCGACACCGCCGTGGACGCGGTGTACGTCTCGACCGTGCACACCGGCCACGCCGACCTGGTGCTCCGCGCCCTCGACGCCGGCAAGGCCGTGCTCTGCGAGAAGCCCCTCGCCCCGAACCACGGCACGGCGATGGCCCTGGCCGACGCCGCCCGCCAGGCCGGACTGCCGCTGGTCGAGGCGTACATGTACCGCTTCCACCCGCAGACCGCCGCACTGCTCGACCTCGTGCGCGAGGGCGTCGTGGGTGACGTCGTGCACGTCGACGCGTCCTTCGCGTTCCGCAGCGAGGAGCGCACCGGTCGGCTGTTCGACGTCGCCACGGCCGGCGGCGGGATCCTCGACGTCGGCGGGTACCCGGTGACCATGGCCGCCGCGGTCGTGCAGGCCGCCACGGGCGTCGCTGTCGCCGAGCCCGTCGAGCTGACCGCCACCGGCACCCTCGGGCCGACCGGCGTCGACGAGTGGACGGTCGCGCACCTGACCTACCGCGACGGCACCACCGCCAGCGTCCGCACCGGCGTCCGCGTGCAGGACGAGAACGCCGTCACGGTGCACGGCTCGCGCGGTCGCATCGTGCTGACCGACCCGTGGACGCTCTCCGCCGACCCGACGATCACCGTCCACACGGTCGACGAGGAGCCCCGCACGCTGTCCTTCGGCGGTGCGCAGCCCTACGCGCTCGAGGCCGACGCGACCACGGCGGCGCTGGCGTCAGGCGCGGTCGAGGCGGCGCAGATGACCCTGGACGAGAGCCTCGCCACCGCCCGCACGCTCGACCGCTGGCGCGCCGCGATCGGCCTGCGCTACCCGTTCGAGGCCGAGACCGCCGACGTCCCGACGGTGAGCGGCCGTCCGCTGCGCGTCCGCGACGACGCCCCGATGCGCTACGGCGAGGTCCCCGGCGTCGGCAAGCGCATGTCCCGCCTGGTGATGGGTGTCGACAACCAGCCCGACCTCGCCCACGCGAGCGCGATCTTCGACATGTTCGTCGAGCAGGGCGGCAACGTCTTCGACACCGGCTACGTCTACGGCGGCGGGGTGCTCGAGGGTCGGCTCGGCCAGTGGATCCAGAACCGCGGGATCCGCGACGACGTCGTGGTCATCACGAAGGGTGCGCACACGCCGTACTGCGACCCGGAGTCGTTGACCCGGCAGCTGCTGGAGAGCCTGGAGCGTCAGGGCACCGACCACGCGGACATCTACATGATGCACCGCGACAACCCGGACGTGCCGGTGGGGGAGTTCGTCGACGTCCTCGACGAGCACCGTCGCGCCGGCCGGATCCGCGTCTTCGGCGGATCGAACTGGACGCCGGCACGCTTCGACGAGGCGAACGCCTACGCGGCGGCGAACGGGAAGCACGGCTTCGAGGTCCTCAGCAACCACTTCGGCCTGGCCGAGGCGTACGACGTGCCGTGGGACGGCTGCGAGCACGCCACGGACCCGGCGTCGAAGCGCTGGCTCGAGGAGCGCCAGGTGCCGCTGCTGCCGTGGTCGTCGCAGGCCCGCGGGTTCTTCACCGGCCGCGCCGCCCCGGACGACACGAGCGACGCCGAACTGGTGCGCTGCTACTACTCGGACGACAACTTCGAGCGGCTGCGTCGCGCCCGTGAGCTCGGCGAGCAGTACGGCGTGCCGGCGACGGCGATCGCCCTGGCGTACGTGCTGCACCAGCCGTTCCCGACGTTCCCGCTGTTCGGGCCGCGCACGATCGCCGAGGCCCGCTCGTCGATGACGGGGCTGTCGGTCGAGCTCAGCGCGGAGCAGGTCGCGTGGCTGGACCTGCGCGCCTGAGCCGCACCGTCGGCCGGACCCCGGCGCGCGCCACGATCCACGACGTCGCGGCCGCGGCCGGGGTCTCGCGCCAGACGGTCACCCGCGCGGTGAACGGCCTGTACGGCATCAGCCCGGCGACGAAGGAGCGCGTGCTCGCGGCGGCGGCGGCGCTCGACTACCGCCCGTCGCGCTTCGGCCGTGGGCTCGTCACGGGTGGCGACCGGCAGCTCGGTCTCGTCGTCGACGACCTGCGGAACCCGTACTCGCCGGAGCTCGCGGCGGCGGTGCTCCGGCTCGCGGCGGGTCGTGGGTGGGACGTCATGCTGGCCGACGCGGGGCTCGCGGGCGACTCGGACCGCGCGGTCCAGGCGCTCGGGGTCCAGACGGACGTGGTGCTCGGCTACCTCGGTGCCCGGGCGCCCGAGCTCATCGAGCGTCTGGGCACCGTCCCCGTGGTGGAGCTCGACCCTGCCGGCGAGGTCCTCCGCGGTGCCGTCCGCATCGACCCCGCCGAGGCGGTCGAGGACCTCGCCGACCACCTCGTGCACACGGGGGTCCGGCACCCGGTGATCGTCGATGCGTCGGACACCGGCCGTCCGAGCGGTCGCGGTCGGCTCATGCTGGACGCCCTCCGGCGCCGTGGGTACCTGCCCGAGATCGCGATCGCCGACGCCCCGACCTCGGAGCTGGGCGCGGCGATGGCGACCAGGGCGCTCGAGCGCTTCCGTCGCGTCGACGCGGTGCTGGCCTTCAACGACCTCATGGCGCTCGGGGTCCTGGGTGCCTGCCGCCGGGCCGGGGTGGACGTGCCGGGCGACGTGCGGGTGGTCGGGGTCGACGGCCTGGCGATCGGCACGCTCGTCGCGCCGACCCTCACGACGCTCGCGGTCGACCTCGACGCGGTCGCGCGCGAGGCCCTCGACCTCGCCATCGGCATGCTCGCCGGTGACCTGCCGCGCTCCGGCGCGGCGGTGCAGCGCACCGTTCGCCACCGGTTGCTGGTGCGCGAGTCCGCCTGAGTGCCCACGGCCGCCGACGGGAGCGGAAGGCGGACGGGAGGCTCGTGGCGGTCCGGCCACGGGCCTCCCGTCCGCCCGTTGGTTGCACTTGCAACCACAACCGTCCAGACGGTACACTCATGGAGTCCTGACGGGGCGCGTGACCACTTCCGCGTCCCGTCTCGTCTGCCCCACCGAAAGTGTCCGCCGTCGACCTGGTCCGGCTCGTTCCCCAGGGAGTCACCGTGTCCACTCTGCTCACCAGCCCCGTCGCCACCGCCGTCACCGGCAGCCGCGCCCGACGGTTCGCGGCGCTCGCCGTCCTGATGCTGCCGGTGCTGCTCATCTCCGTCGACAACACCGTGCTGAGCTTCGCGCTGCCGACCATCGCGCGCGCCCTCGACCCGAGCGCGACGACCCAGCTCTGGATCGTCGACGCCTACCCCCTCGTGCTCGCCGGCCTGCTCGTCGTGATGGGCAGCATCGGCGACCGCATCGGGCGACGCCGGATCCTCGTGATCGGCGCGACCGGCTTCGCACTGCTGTCCGTCGCGGCGGCCTTCGCGACCGAGGCCTGGATGCTCGTCGCAGCCCGCGCCGTCATGGGGGTCTTCGGTGCGATGCTCATGCCGGCGACGCTCTCCATCATCCGCAACGTCTTCGTCGACGCCGGGGAACGGCGGATGGCGCTCGCCGTCTGGTCGACGATGTTCGCGGCCGGCAACGCACTCGGTCCGCTCGTCGGCGGCGTCCTGCTCGCGCACTTCCACTGGGGTGCGGTGTTCCTGGTCGCCGTGCCGATCCTCGTCGTCATGCTCGTCGCGGTGCCGTTCACCGTGCCGGAGTCGCGCGACCCGCAGCCCGGCCCCGTCGACGTCCCGAGCATGCTCCTGTCGCTCGGCGCCCTCGCCCCCACCGCCTGGGCGATCAAGTCGGTCGTGCACCCCGAGGAGCGCGGGTTCGCGATCGCGCTGCTCGCCGTCGGCGTGCTCTGCGGGATCGCCTTCGTCCGCCGCCAGCTCCGCTCCCGCGCGCCCATGCTCGACCTGCGGTTGTTCCGCAGCACCGCGTTCACGGGCAGCGTGCTCATGAACATGGCCGCGATGTTCTCGCTCACCGGCTTCCTGTTCTTCATCGCGCAGCACCTGCAGCTCGTCGCCGGGCTCGACCCCTTCGCGTCCGGTCTGGTGCTCGTGCCCGGTTCGGTGCTCACCATCGTCGCCGGACTCGTCGTCGTGCCGATCGTCGCGCGGGTGGCCCCCCGCTGGGTCGTGGCCGTCTCCCTGACGTTCTCGGCCGCCGCGTACGCGATGGTGTCGGTCCTCGGACACCACGCGTCGATCGTCGCGCTGGCGTTCGCCTTCGTGCTGCTCGGCATCGGCATCGGGGCGTCCGAGACGGTCACGAACGACCTCATCATCTCGACGGCCCCCGCGGACAAGGCCGGTGCCGCGTCGGCGGTGTCCGAGACCGCGTACGAGATCGGCGCGGTGCTCGGCACGGCGGTGCTCGGGACGATCCTCGCGACCGCGTACCGGTCGCACGTGGTGGTGCCGGACGCCCTCGCCGGCTCGGCGCGGACGGCGGCGCAGGAGACCCTCGGCGGTGCCGTGTCGGCCGCCGCCGACCTCGGAGGCTCGGCCGGTCAGGCGTTGCTCGAGAGCGCTCGTGCGGCGTTCGACTCCGGTGTGACGATCACCGGCGCCGTGGCGGCGGTGCTCATGCTCGTTGCCGCGGCGGCCTCCGTGGTCATGCTCAAGCGCGACTGAGCCGGGTCGTCCGGCGCGCCCGGGATCGGACGAAGCTGGGAATCGTTGACCGGAACCCCGGTCGAGGTCCTACGTTGGGAGGTGGCCGCGCAGCCGCGGCCGATCCCACCCGGAGGAACACCACGACTGCCATGCCCGACGAAGCCCCGGCCACGACCGCCGACGCGTACAAGGCCGCCTTCCGCGGACACCCCGCCGGTGTCGCGGTCATCACCGCCGAGGGGCCGGACGGTCCCACGGGCCTGACCGCCTCCAGCGTCGCGAGCGTCGCGGTCGACCCACCCGTGCTCGTCTTCTCGCTGTCGACCAAGTCCGGCTCGGCCGGCGTCGTGCTCGGCGCGGACGTCTTCGTCGTGCACCTCGTGGACTCGCTCAGCGTGGGCCTCGCCAAGCGGTTCGCCGCGACCGGTAGCCCCGCAGCGGACGACCCGATGTGGGGCACGTTGCCGACCGGGGACCGGTACCTGCCCGCCGCCGCGACGGCGCTGCGGTGCCGACCGCGATCGACGACCGAGATCGGCTCGTCCACCGTCGTCGTCGCCGAGGTGCTCGACATCGTGGTGGGTCAGGCGCACGGTGAGCCGCTCGTCTACCACAACCGGGAGTTCCACTCCCTCTCCGAACGTTCCCGGCTCTCCTGAGCCGCGGAGCCCGCTCCACCAACCCCAGATCGAAAGGACCTCGAATGGCCGAGTACACCCTGCCCGAGCTGCCGTACGACTACGCCGCCCTCGAGCCGCACATCAGCGGCAAGATCATGCAGCTGCACCACGACAAGCACCACCAGGCCTACGTGACCGGTGCGAACACCGCGCTGCAGCAGCTCGGCGAGGCGCGCGAGTCCGGCAACTTCGCAAGCGTCAACAAGCTCGAGAAGGACCTCGCGTTCCACCTCGGCGGCCACGTCAACCACTCGATCTTCTGGACCAACCTCGGCCCGGACACGAAGGTCCCGGAGGGCGAGCTCGCCGCCGCCATCGACGAGTTCTTCGGCTCGTTCGAGCAGTTCCAGGCGCAGTTCGCCGCCGTCGCCAACGGCATCCAGGGCTCCGGCTGGTCGGTGCTCGCGTGGGACCAGGTCGGTCAGAAGCTCGTGACCTTCCAGCTCTTCGACCAGCAGGCCAACGTGCCGCTGGGCGTCGTGCCGATCTTCATGCTCGACATGTGGGAGCACGCCTTCTACCTCGACTACCTCAACGTCAAGGCCGACTACGTCAAGGCCGTGTGGAACATCGTCGACTGGGAGAACGTCGCGGCTCGCTTCGCGAACGCCAAGTCGCAGTCGTTCGTCACCCTCTGACGCGGCTGCCGGTCACGTGCTGACCGGCTGACGGACGGGAGGCGCGGTGCCGGCTGGCACCGCGCCTCCCGTCCGTCTGTCGGTGCCGATCCGTCCGACGGTGCCGGTCGGTCCGTCGGCGCCGGTCCGTCCGACGGTGCCGGTCCGTCCGACGGTGCCGCTCGATCCGACGGTGCCGGTCCGTCCGTCGTGCCGTGTGGCCGTCAGGCGGCCGCCAGGCGGACGGACGACGCGAGCTCCTCGGCGATCGCCCGCAGCGCGCCGTCCACGTCCGAGCGGTCGGGGTCGACGAGTGCGCTCCACTGGGCACCGCGTGCCGCAGCGACCACCGCCCGGGCGGTCCGCTCGGCGTCCGTCCCGCACCGGCCGTGCGCACGGCACCAGGCCGCGAGCTCGTCGACCCGTCGTCGGTGGAGCCGCTGCTGGCGGTCACGGCCGTCGAGGCCCTCGACGCAGCCGAGCTCGAACGTCAGACGGGCTGCGAGTCGCCGCTCCGGGGTGTCGAGCCCGCCGAAGACGGCGAGCAGGTGGTCGGTGAGCGCGCACGGCTCCGCGGCGGGGTCGAGCGCCCGGTCCTGGTCGACGGACAGGTGGTCGACCACGGCGTCGATCAGGGACTCCCGCGAACCGAAGTGGTACACGATCGGGTACGCGCTCGTGCCGAGCACCCGGCCGAGGCTGCGGACGGAGGCGTCCTCGAGCTTGGTGTCCTGCAGGTGCCGTGCGACCTTCGCGACGATCGCGGGCTTCAGGGTCGGGTCGGGTCTCCTGGGCATGGCGTCTCCCGCGAGGTCGAGTGATCGGTCGGCGACCGTGCGCACACGATCACCTGAAATGTTAGCCGATCACCGGCCGGTCCGCGTGGTTCAGTGCTCGGCACGCTCCGGCGTCACCGTCAGGCTCTGCACCCGACCCGCCGCGAGGGGGGCGAGCCGGATCTCGATCCGCAGACGGCCGGCGCTGCCGGGCAGCCACCAGCGCAGGTGCGACGGCACCGAGGACTGCTCGTCGACCGGTGCGGCGGCGAGGTCTGCACCGACGGCGTGCGCGGACTCGAGCAGAGCGCGCCGTCGAGCGGTCCACGGGCGGTCGAGGGGGACGTTCGGCGTGCAGACGGCGGCGCCCAGGTCTGCCGCGCTGTCGTCGTCGACGGCCGGGTCCGCCCAGGCCTGCAGCAGCGTGGTGACGGCCCGACGCGCGGTGTGCGTGGCCTCCGTGGTCTGACGGACGCCCGGCGCGGCTGCTGATCCGCTCGTGGTGGTGGCGGCCGCCGGCGCCGCCGAATCGGCGTCGAGCGCCGCGGCGAGCAGCAGGTCGAGTGCCCGCTCGGCCGGCGCTGAGACCTTCGCCTGCGTGGCGTTCTCGAACGCGACCACGCCGAGGCCGTGCTCCACCGACCACCGGACGTGCGCGGAGAAGCCGGGGTAGCCGCCGGAGTGCGACACGATCTCACCCGCGCGGTCGTCCTGCTCCACGAACAGTCCGAACCCGTACGCCGTCGGTCGCTTCGCCGCGGGCACCACCGAGGACGGCACGATCCGCATCGCCTGCTGCATCGCGCGACGGTCCGCGGGGGAGACCGGCCCGTCCTCCGGCGCTGCGGTGGACGCCGACGCGAGGTACCGGGCCCACCGCGCCAGGTCGCGGACGGTCGAGAAGAGTCCGCCGATGGGCGAGAACGCGCCCGGCCCGGTCATCGGCTGCGGGGTCCACGACCCGTCGTCGTCGCGCTGGCCGACGACGACGAAACCGCGCGCCTCGGCGGCGCTGAACACGGTGTCGGTCAGTCCGAGCGGCCGGAGCACGCGGTCCGTCACCGCCCGGGCGTAGGGCGTGCCGGCTGCTCGGGCGATCGCGCGCCCGAGCAGGGCGTAACCGGTGTTCGAGTACGCGAAGCGGGTGCCCGGGACGGAGTCGAACAGCAGCCCTGCCCGGAGGACGGCATCGAGGGCGTCGTCGTCGATCGACTCCTGCCGGTCCGCCCACGGGTCGTCGGTCGGCAGCCCGCCGGACATCGTCAGGAGCATCCGGAGCGTCGGCACCGGGGCGTCCGGCGACGGGAGGGCGACCTCGGCGAACGCGGGTACGGCGGTGGTGATCGGGTCGTCGAGGGCGACGGACCCCTCGGCGACCAGGGTGAGCAGCGTCGCCGCGGTCACGCTCTTGGTGCACGACGCGATCCGGTAGACGGTGTCGGCGTCGGGCGCGCTCCCGTCGCCTCGGTCACCGTGTCCTCCGGACGCGACCAGGCCCTCCCGGTCGAACACGCCCCAGACGCTGCTCGGCGCGACCCGGTCGGCGACCCGCGCGGCGAACAGGGCGTCGACCTCGGCGAGCACGTCGCGCGGGACCGTCATGCGCGACGCATCTGGTCGTAGGCGTCCAGTGCACGTTGCCGGGAGGCCTTGAGGTCCACCATCGGCTCGGGGCGTTCCTCGTCCGCGGGGACCCAGCGCCGCACGTACTCCTTGTGCGGGTCGAAGCGTTCCATCTGCCGGTCGGGGTTGAACACGCGGAAGTACGGCGCGGCGTCGAAGCCCGAGCCCGCGACCCACTGCCAGTTGCCCGCGTTGTTCGCCGGGTCGGCGTCGACCAGGGTGTCCCAGAACCACTGCTCGCCGATGCGCCAGTCGACGAGCAGGTTCTTCACGAGGAAGCTCGCCGCGGCCAGCCGGACGCGGTTGTGCATCGCCCCCGAGTGCCAGAGCTCCCGCATGCCGGCGTCGACGAGGTCGAAGCCCGTCCGCCCGTGCCGCCAGCGGTCGAGCTCGTCGTCGTCGACGTCACGCCACGGGAACGCGTCGAACTCGCGGCGGACGTTCACGGTCGCGATGTCGTCGCAGTGGAAGTACTCGTTCCAGTTGAACTCCCGCCACGCGAGCTGGCGGAGGAACGCCGGGGCCTGGCGGCGCTGCTCGGGCTCGAGCTCGCCGTGCAGGCGGTGCCACACCTGGTACGGGCTGACCTCGCCCCAGCGCAGGTGCGGCGACAGGTCGCTGGTCGCCGCCATCGCGGGCTCGTCACGCTGGTCGTAGTCCTCGAGCGCGTCGTGCACGAACTGCTCGAGCTTGCGGTGCGCCCCCGCCTCGCCGGGCTCCCACGCGTCGCGGAGGCCGCCGGCCCAGTCCGGCTCCGTCGGCAGCAGGGCCCAGTCGTCGAGGTCGTCCGAGTCCACGTCCGCGGGAGCGGGCAGGTCGCGCGGCTTCGGCAGCGGGTGCCGTGGTTCGGGCATGGCCTGTGCCGCTCGCCAGAACGGGGTGAACACCTTGAACGGCTCGCCCTGACCGGTGAGCACCGTCCACGGCTCCCAGAGCAGGTTCGCCGCGAAGCTGTGGGCCTCCGTGCCGTCGTCCGTCAGGGCGCTCTTGATCCCCGCATCGAGATCGCGCTCGACCCTGCCGTACCGACGGTTCCAGTAGACGGCGTCCGCCCCGGCCTGCGCGACCACCTCGGGGATCACCCGCGCGGCACTCCCGCGGCGCAGGACGAGTCGCGAGTGCCGGGACCGCAGTTCGGCGTCGAGGGCGGCGAGGGAGTGGTGGAGCCACCAGCGGCTCGCGGCGCCGGCGGGACGGATGCCCGCGGACTCCTCGTCGAGCACGACCACGACGGTGACCGGGCCGCCGTGGTCGATCGCGGCACGGAGCGCCGGGTTGTCGCCGAGCCGCAGATCCTCGCGCAGCCAGACGACCGCGCCGCTCACGCGGACACCGCCTCGGACGGACGGGGACCGGTACCGCCGGCTGCGGTGCGCAGCTTCGTGCACAACTCCGTGAGGGTGCGGAGCTCGTCGTCGTCGAGTCCGGCTCCGACCTGGTCGGCGATGGTCTGCGCGTGCTGCACCGCCACCGAGCGGTAGACGTCGAAGCCGTGTGCCGTGAGGGCGACGATCACGCCGCGCGCATCCGACGGGTCGGGTTGCTTCTCGACGATGCCGCGCGAGGCGAGGCGGTCGACCAGGCGGCTCACGCTCGGCTGTGTCAGGAGCAGGTGACCGGTCAGGTCGCGCATCCGGCAGCGTCGTCCGGGCTGCGTCGACAGGTTGAAGCAGACGTCGTACTCGTTGAAGGAGATCTCACCGCCCGGGAAGTCGGTGTTGAGTGCGCGCATCACGGTCACCTGTGCCCGGAACAGGGCTTCCCAGGCCGCGACGGCGGTCGCCTTGTCGCTGCGGCGTACGTCGTCCACGGTCGTCGTCCCTCCGGTCGTACGGTCGGTCCACACTACCGAGGGGCGTGTGACGCCGGTCGGGTCGCGGGGGACAGCGGACCGGGCCGGGATGTTACGAGGGCCGGGACGTGACGAGGGCCGGGACGTGACGAGGGCCGGTCGCCTTCTGAGCGACCGGCCCTCTCCCTTGCACCAAGAGTGTCCTGCAATCACATTCCACAGGCGGTGCCACAGCAAACACTGCCTGCGACTCCGACTGTATAACGGCGAGGTAACGGCGCGCCAGCGTGTCCGGGCTCCGTTCGCTGCGAGTTCGCCGAACGTCGTCGGAGCAGATCAGAAGAGGTCGGGCGACGGCGTCGAGGCGTAGCGCACCGCGACGTCGGCGTGCCGGTCGAAGCGGTAGCCGACGCCGCGCACGGTCCGCACGATCTCCTCGAACGCACCGAGCTTCGAGCGCAGCCGACGCACGTGCACGTCGATGGTGCGCTCGTTCGGGGTCTCGTCCTCGTCGTCGGACCACAGGCCCTCGATGATCGCGGCACGGTCGACGGTCTGGCCCTCGCGCAGCACGAGGAACTGCAGGAGCTCGAACTCCTTGTAGGTCAGGGGAGCGGCTTCGCCGTCGAGCGTCACGCGCTTCCGGGAGATGTCGATGACGACTCCGGTCTCCTCGGGCTCGGGCTTCTCGGCCTGCTTGCGGGCGGCCACGGCGGAGCGGTCCTGCAGCGCGAGACGGACCACGTCCACGTCGCGGCCCCCGGACCCCTCGGCGGCGACGGCGACGGCGGCGTAGGTCTCCGACGACGGGACGAGCTGGGCGGTGAGGGCCTTGAGCTGCTCGACCACGGCCGCGAGGCTCGTCCCGGCGGCAGCGGCCGCGGCCTCGTCGATGCCGACGTAGAGCGCGAAGCCACGCGCCTCGGTGCCCTCGGGGAGCGCCCGGTTCCGCTGCGGAGCGACGACCGGGCTGGTCGGGATCCCGCTCGGCACCGGCGGGGCGACGGGCGTGCGACGCGGACGGATCGGGGTGACGGTGCCGAGGTCGGTCGGCACCGTGGTGGCGGGACGGAGGGCGGTGCGGGGCTGGGGGATCGTGAGCGACATGGCGGTTCTCCGGGCGGGGCTGCGGTGCGGTGCACCGTGCGGTGTCGAGTGCGTCGGTCCGGGTACGGCTGATCGCCGTGTCGCCCAGCGGTCCTGCGGTGGACCGGGGCCTCCCGGGAGGTACGGGTGGTCTGCGCTCCGACGGGACGCGGTGTGGGGGCGTCGCCGAGGTGCTGTCACCCGGGGATCACACGCGCGCGACCGGGGTGGTGTCGCGGGGGATCCGGCTGGAACGGGTACCGATCAGGCACACATTCGACAACGCATGACCGCCGACGCCGGCATCATGGTGCCGGCGTTCCCCAGGGCCTCGGAGAGGACTCGGGAGGACACGGTTGCAGTCATGGGACGAGTATCCGCGGTATACCAAGGCGCTGTCAACCGTCCGCACGGACGGTGACGAGAGCGGACAGGCGGTGGTCGGGCGGACCCCGCTGCCGGACGGGAGGCGCGCTGCCGGCCCGCCACGGGCCTCCCGTCCGCCGTCGCGTGGGCGGGGCGCGGTGCGCGTCACGCGGTCTGCGCGCGAGACGCCACTTCTCGCGCGAGACGCCGCCCTTCGCGCGAGACGCACCCGGAAGCGGCGGTGTCTCGTCGAGTCGGCGGCGTCTCGCGACGACGACACCGTCCCGCGCGAGCGCCGAAGACGCGAGACGCCCCCGTCGACACGGCCGGAGCCGGGTCGACGGGGGCGTCGGGGGAGCGGGTGCTACTCGGCCAGGCCGTACAGGCGGTCGCCCGCGTCGCCGAGACCCGGGACGATGTAGCCGTTCTCGTCGAGCTTCTCGTCGAGGGCGCCGAGGACGATGCTCACGTTGCGGTCACCGACGGCCTGCTCGACGGCGGCCAGGCCCTCGGGTGCGCCGAGGATGCAGACGCACGTGACCTCCTCCGCGCCGCGGTCGAAGAGGAAGTCGATGGCGGCGGCCAGCGTGCCACCGGTCG
Organism: Curtobacterium uvaldense; assembly: GCF_028307415.1. Lineage (NCBI taxonomy): Bacteria > Bacillati > Actinomycetota > Actinomycetes > Micrococcales > Microbacteriaceae > Curtobacterium > Curtobacterium uvaldense. The sequence goes on from NZ_JAQMHU010000001.1 coordinate 98,246, forward strand.
CCAGCATCGGGTCGAGCACGAAGCACTGCCGACCGGACAGGTCGTCGGGCAGGCGCTCCGCGTAGGTCTGCGGCTCGAGCGTGTCCTCGTTGCGGGCCATGCCGAGGAAGCCGACCTCGGCGGTGGGGACGAGCTTGACCATGCCCTCGAGCATGCCGAGCCCGGCGCGCAGGATCGGCACGACGAGCGGACGGGGCTTCGCGATCGCGACACCCATCGTGTGCGCGACGGGGGTGTCGATCGGCGTGGCGGTGACCCGGACGCTGCGCGTGGCCTCGTAGGCGAGCAGCGTCACGAGCTCCTCCGTCAACGCACGGAAGGTCGGGGAGGGTGTGGTCCGGTCGCGGAGCACCGAGAGCTTGTGGGTGATGAGCGGGTGGTCGGCGACGTGGACTCGCATGGTGTCGAGCGTACCGTGCCGATGGGGCAGGATCGACGCGTGGAGCACCCAGCCGGACGACCGTTCACCGCGGCGATGGACCGAGCGCTCGACGAGGCGCGTGCCTGCCTGTCGACCGGGGACGTGCCGGTCGGTGCCGTCGTCCTCGACGCTGCGGGCGAGGTCGTCGCGGTCGGCCGGAACGAACGCGAGGCCCGGCAGGACCCGACCGCCCACGCCGAGGTGCTCGCGCTGCGGGCGGCGGCCGAGGCGACGGGGGACTGGCACCTCGCCGAGCACACCCTGGTCGTCACGCTCGAGCCGTGCCCGATGTGCGCGGGAGCCGCACTCGCCGCACGGGTGCCGCGGATCGTGTTCGGGGCCTGGGACCCGAAGGCCGGGGCGAGCGGCAGCGTCTACGACATCGCGCGGGACCGGCGTCTGCCGCACCGTGCCGAGGTCGTCGCGGGCGTGCGTGAGCAGGCCTGCGCCGAGCTGCTCGATGCGTTCTTCCACGAGCGCCGCTGACGGCTCTGCCCTGACGGCCCTGCCCGGACGGCTCTGTCCGGACAGGCCTGGCTCGACGGGCCTGCGCTCAGTCGGCGGCGCGGATGACGATCGCTTCGGTGGGCGGCCGCGGTCCGGTCCGGAGGACGTCCGGCTCGACGTAGATCACGCGGGCGACCGGCACCGCGGCGCGGATGCGCTGCTCGACGGTGTCGATGCCCGCGGCCACGTCCCCGAGCCGGCGGTCCCCGTCGACCGCGACCTTCATGCCGACCATGAGCTCGTCCGGCCCGAGGTACAGCGTCTTGAGGTGCACGATCGACTCGACCTCGGGACCGTCGAGCACGGCGGCCCTGATGCGCTCCACGTCGGCGACGCTCGCGCCCTCGCCGACGAGCAGGCTCTTCGTCTCGATGCCGAGCACGACGGCGACCGCGATGAGGAGCAGGGCGATGAGGATCGTGCCGATCGCGTCGAACACCCCGTTGCCGGTGACCACCGTGAGCCCGACGCCGAGCAGTGCGAACACGAGACCGGTCAGCGCCGCGGTGTCCTCCAGCATGACCACGGGGAGCTCCGGGGCCTTCGCCCGACGCACGAACTGCACCCACGACTGCGAGCCCTTGTGCGGACGGGCCTCGCGCAGGGCGGTGCGGAGCGAGAAGCCCTCGAGGCCGATCGCGACGACGAGCACGGCGACGGGGAGCCACCAGTTCGTGATCGGGTGCGGGTCGGCGAGCTTCTCGATGCCCTCGTACAACGAGAACACGCCGCCGATGGTGAACAGGATGATCGAGACGACGAACGCGTACACGTACCGTTCGCGGCCGTGGCCGAACGGGTGCTCCTGGTCGGCTGCGCGGCGGGCACGGCGGCCGCCGAGCAGGAGCAGGAGCTGGTTCGCGGAGTCGGCGAGGGAGTGCACGCCCTCGGCGAGCATCGCGGCGGACCCGCTGATCGCGGCCGCGACGAACTTCACGATCGCGATGCCGACGTTCGCGGCGAGTGCGGCGACGATCGCCCTCGTGCCTCCCGAAGCGCTCACGGGTATCCCTTCTCCCTGCCGTGCACCGGGCCCGCACCGCAGGCGGCCCCCTGACGGACCGATCCTAGGCGTGGGCGCTGGGTAGGGTCGGGACCATGACGATCGAACTGCCCCGCACCGCCATGCTCGGCGTCGGCTCCATGTCCGGCAGCGTCCTCGAGGGACTGCTCGCCGCCGGCCTCGACCCCGCGACCGTGACGCTCACCACCCGGTCCGGAGCGTCGGCGGCGGCATGGCGCGAGCGTGGGCTCGAGGCGTCGGCGACGGAGACCGACCCGGACGCGAACCGGCAGGCCGTCCGCGGGGCCGGGCTCGTCGTCCTCGGGGTCAAGCCCTACATGATCGGCGAGGTCCTCGACGAGGTCGCCGCGTCGCTCCACCCCGGTGCGGTGGTCGTGAGCGTCGCGGTCGGCACCACGCTCGCCTCGATGGAGGCGCGTGTCCCGGCGGGCGTCCGTGTGGTCCGGGCGCTGCCGAACACCCCGATCGGCGTCGGCCACGGTGTCACCGGCATCAGCGCCGGGTCCACGGCCGACGACGACGCGGTCGGGATCGCCTCGAGCGTGTTCGCCGCGTCCGGACAGGTCATCGAGGTGCCGGAGTCGCAGCTCGACGCCCTGTCCGCCGTCTCCGGATCGGGGCCCGCGTACGTGTTCCTGCTCGTCGAGCAGTGGCAGCAGGCCGCCGAGGCGCTCGGGTTCACCCCGGAGCAGGCCGCGACGATGGTGCAGGGGACCGTGCGGGGAGCCGTCGAACTCCTCGCCGCGTCCGGGCGGGAGCCCGCCGACCTGCGCCGCGCCGTCACCAGTCCGAAGGGCACCACCGAGCGCGCGGTCGCCGTGCTGCAGGAGGCCGACCTCGCCGGCACCTTCACCCGCGCGTCGCGCGCCGCGATCGCCCGGGCCGAGGAGATCGCCGCGTCCTGACCGCGGGTGCCGGTCGGTCCGTCCGGCGTGACCACGGGACGGACGGGAGGCCCGTGGCCGTGTCCGCCACGGGCCTCCCGTCCGACGTCGGGTCGCTACTCGAGCGCGGCGAAGCGCTCCAGGTCGGTCTCGGTCCCCGAGACGATGATGACGTCGTCCTCGCCGATGACGCTGTCCGGGGTTGCCGGCACGAACGCCCTGCCCGGCGACTTGATGCCGAGCACCGTGAGGCCGTGCCGCGTCCGGATGACGGTCGTGGCGAGGTCCTTGCCGCGCACGGCGCGCGGCGGGAACATCTTGACGACCGCGAAGTCGTCGTCGAACTCGATGAAGTCGAGCATCCGACCGGACACCAGGTGCGCGGTCCGTTCGCCGGCCTCGCGCTCCGGGTACACGACGTGGTTCGCCCCGATGCGGGACAGGATCGTGCCGTGCGAGCGGCTGACGGCCTTCGCCCAGATCTGCGGGATGCCGAGGTCGACGAGGTTCGAGGTGATGAGCACGCTCGACTCGAGGTGCGACCCGACGGCCACGACCGCGATCGCGAAGTCCTGCGCGCCGATCTGCCGCAGGGCGTCGATGTCCGTCGCGTCCGCCTGCACGGCGTGGGTGACGCGGTCCGACCACTTCTGGACGAGGCCGGCGTCGGTGTCGACGACCAGGACCTCGCGGTGCTGGCGCTCGAGCTGACCGGCGGTGGCGGCGCCGAAGCGGCCGAGGCCGAGGACGAGCACGGGGGCGTCGTGGCTGACGGCTCCGGTGACGGGGTGGGGTGCGCGACGGTCGGCGCGGGGACGGCGGTCAGCCAACGATCGGCCTCTCCTCGGGGCGGCGGAACAACTGCCGGCTCTGGCTTGCGGCCAGCGCGGCGGCGATGGTCACTGTACCGACCCGGCCCAGGAACATCGTGGCGGCGAGGACGTACTTGCCCGCCTCCGGGAGCTCGGCGGAGATGCCGGAGCTCAGGCCGCAGGTCGCGAAGGCGGAGATGACCTCGAAGAGCACGCGGTCGAGCGAGTCGCCGGTGATCTGCAGCAGGACCACCGTCATGACGGCGACGATCGTCGCCCCCCAGAGCACGACCGCGACGGCGACGCGCAGGACGTCACCGGGGATGCGGCGCCCGAACGCCTCCATGCCCTGGCGCCCGCGGGCCTCGGCGACCGCGGCCAGGAAGAGCACCGCCAGCGTCGTCACCTTGATGCCGCCGGCCGTCGACGCCGAACCGCCCCCGATGAACATGAGCATGTCGGTGACGAGCAGGCTGGCGCCGTGCATCTGCTCGACGTCGATCGTGGCGAAGCCGCCAGACCGCGTCATCGTCGAGAAGAACAGCGCCTGGAACGCGGTGTGTCCGGCGCCGGCGTCCCCGAGCGTGCGGGGGTTCGAGGCCTCGAGCGCCGTGTAGACGACCGCGCCGAGGACGAGCAGCACCGCGCTGGTGGCCAGCGTGAGCTTCACGTGGATGGGCCACCGCCGCGGGGTGCGGAACTGCTTGGTGACGGCCCGGATCACCGGGAACCCGATCGAGCCCGCCACGACCGCGACCATGAGGAGCGACAGGAACCAGTAGTCGTTCGCGAAGGGGGTGAGCCCCTCGGCGTTCGGCGAGAAGCCCGTGTTCGTGAAGGCCATCGCCGAGTAGTAGAAGGCGTCCCCGACGGCGGTCCAGAACGGGTAGCCGGCGGCGAGCGTGGACGGCAGCAGGAGCACGCCGATCGCGATCTCGATCGTCAGGGTGCTCACCGCCACGGTGAGCAGGAGCGTGCCGACCTCCCCGAGCCGCACGGCCTGCCCCTCGGGGACGGCGCCGGAGTGCGTGCGGAGCGGGTTCGAGTCGCCGGCAGCGATGAGCTTGGCACGGAGCCCCAGCCGCCGTGTCACGACCAGGCCGAGGATCGAGGCGAAGGTGAGGACGCCGACGGCGCCGATCTGGGTCCCGACGACGATGAGCACCTTGCCGAAGACCGACCAGTGCGTGGCCATGTCGACCGTCGCCAGCCCGGTCACGCAGACGACCGACGCCGCCGTGAACAGTGCGTCCGCGAAGTGCGTCGGGGTCCGGTCCGCAGCCGCCCAGGGCGTCATGAACAGGGTCGTGAAGATGAGGATCAGCGCGACGAACACCAGGATCGCGAGCCGCGACGGCGACGACCGGAGGACGCCGAGGGCACCGTCCAGACGCCGTCTCACCCCGCTCGTCGGCGTGTGCCGGTTGAGCGGCTCGGTGCGGTCGAGCATCCTGTGCCTCCGGAGCCGTGGGCAGGTCAGCGGTCATGGTACATGCGTACGGGTCCGGCTAGCCTTGCCGCATGGCCGACATCTTCACCGTCGTGGCGGACCCGACCCGGCGCGAGCTGCTCGGGGCGCTGCTGACGGCGTACGGCTCGGACGCCACCGGCGGCGAACTCAGCGTCGGGCAGCTCGTCGAGAAGATCGGCGTCAGCCAGCCGACCGTGTCGAAGCACCTCCGCGTCCTGCGCGACCACGGTCTCGTCTCCAGCCGTGAGGAGGGCCAGCACCGCTTCTACCGGCTCGACCCGGAGCCGCTCGTCCGGCTCGAGGAGTGGGTCGTCCCCTTCACGGGAGCGGTCGACGCAGACGGTACCCCGGCGACGACCTCGTGGACGCTCGACGGGCAGCCGGTCTCGTTCCGCCGGACCGGCACCGCAGCGCGGTCCACCGTCGAGGTCGGCACCGAGCTGGGTCGCGTCATGGCGGAGGCCTCGCACCGAGCGACCGCCGCGTTCTCGGGTGCGCAGCAGGGCTGGGAGCGTGTCGTCGACCGCAGCCGGAAGCGCTTCACGCGCCGCGGTGAGGACGACTGACCGACCGGTGGGGGACCCCTCGCGCAGCACGGTCGAGCGTCCGCTTGGAGTCTCCTGGACACGTGGTCCCACGCGCCCCTACACTCGCCCTTGACCACACTGGTCACACCGACCCCGCGCGATCCGCGGGTACCCGAAGGCGGACCATGACCGGCAGTTTCGACGACGTGCGCTTCCTCACCGTCGCTGAGGTGGCCGAGATGATGCGCGTCTCGAAGATGACGGTGTACCGCATGGTGCACGCGGGAGAGCTCCCCGCGATCCGGTTCGGCCGGTCCTTCCGCGTCCCGGAGTCGGCGGTCGCCGAACTCCTGCGCGGCGGCATCGCCGACGTCGGCTGAGATCGGCCCGGCGCGCGCCCGTTCGACAGGACCGCTGCGCTCCGCTAGACTCGGCCGGGTTGATTTTCCGCGGTCTCTTCGGGCCCGGTGTCCACACATCTGCATCGTTCCGAGCGAGGTCCACTATGGGTTCTGTCATCAAGAAGCGTCGCAAGCGCATGGCGAAGAAGAAGCACCGCAAGCTCCTTCGCAAGACGCGTCACCAGCGTCGCAACAAGAAGTAAGTCCAGTACTTGCACCCGAAGCCCCGGTCCGCCGGGGCTTTCGTGTTCCCGGGCGCGTTATCGTGGGGACATGCCCGCCGTGACGTTCCTGACGAAGCCCGGCTGCCACCTCTGCGACGACGCCCGTCCGGTCGTGGAGCAGGTCGTGGCCGCCCACCCCGGTGTCACCCTCGAGGAGCGGTCGATCCTCGACGACGACGCGCTGCGCGAGGAGTACGCCGAGGACATCCCGGTCGTCCTCGTCGACGGCCGGGTCCACAGCAACTGGCACGTGGACGCCGACCGGCTGCACGGTGCCCTCGAGAAGGCAGAGAAGGCCGAGGCCAGCGCATGATCCACCACGTCGTCTCCTGGACCGTCCGCGAGGACCTCGACCGCACCGCGACGATCGAGCACGTCCGCGAGCTCCTGACCGGGCTCGTCGGCACGATCGGCTCGATACGGTCGCTCGAGGTCGTCGACAACGTGGCCTACCCGGGGAAGAACCAGGACCTGGCCGTCGTGGCGACGTTCGACGACCTGGCCGGTCTCGACGAGTACCAGTTCCACCCTGACCACCAGGCGGCGGCAGCGGAGATCCGCGAGCTCGTCACGGGGCGGGCGGCCATCGACTGGGAGAGCTGACCCGCGCCTCCCGGCCCGCACGTGACGACGGCCACCCTCCTGTCGGAGGGTGGCCGTCGTCGTCGGTGGTGACTACGGGGTCAGGCGCGTCGGTCCGCGGAACAGGTAGGTGACCTCGCGGATGGACGGCTCGTGCAGGGCGAGCATGAGCACGCGGGCGAGGCCCATGCCGAAGCCGCCGTGCGGCGGGACGCCGTAGCGGAAGAAGTCGAGGTACCAGCCGAGCTCCTCGGGGTCGAGGCCCTTCTCGACGGCCTGCGCCTCGAGCACGTCGACGCGGTGCTCACGCTGGGCACCCGTGGAGATCTCGGCGCCGTTGAACAGCAGGTCGTAGCTGTTCGTGAGCGTCGGGTCGTCGGCGTGACGCATGTGGTAGTACGGGCGGATCGAGGCGTCGTAGTCCGTGACGAACACGAACTCCGAGCCGTGCGTCTCCTTCGCCCAGGCGCTGACGCGACGCTCGCCCTCGGGGTCCAGGTCGCCGTCCGCCCGCACGACGTCGTGTCCGCTGTCGGCGACGATCTTCCGGGCCTCGGCCAGGGTGACGCGGGGGAACGGAGCGGTCGGGACGACGAACTCGAAGCCGAAGACCTCCTCGATCTCCTTGCCGTACTTGTCCTTGACGGCGGTGAAGCCGGCGACGAGGAGCTCCTCGTGCATCGCCATGACGTCGGCGTGCGACTCGACCCACGAGATCTCGGCGTCGACGCTCGTGAACTCGGTGGCGTGACGGCTCGTGAAGGACGGGTCCGCGCGGAACGCGTCCGCGATCTCGAACACCGCGCCGAAGCCGGCGGGCTGCGCCATCTGCTTGAAGTTCTGCGGGGACTGCGCCAGGTAGGCGGTGGTCTCGAAGTACTCGAGCTGGAAGAGCTCGGCGCGCGACTCGGACGCCGACGCCATCAGCTTCGGGGTGTGGATCTCGATGTAGTCACGCTCGACCCAGTACGTGCGGAACGCGTGCTCCAGCGTCGTCTGGATGCGGAAGATCAGGTTCTGCTTGCGGTTGCGCAGGTCGAGGAAGCGCCAGTCGAGACGCTTGTCGAGCGAGGAGTCGTCCGCGATGGGCGTCTCCGGCTTCGCGGCGCTGACCACCTCGAGCGAGCCGACCTTGACCTCGAGCCCGCCGAGCTTCACGCGCTCGTCGTGCTTCAGGGTGCCGCGGACGTGCACGAAGGTGCCGTGCGCGAGCCCGGAGATCTCGTTCGTGACGGTGAGCCGGGCCTGGGCGTCGTCGTCGCCGTCCTCGGCCTCGCGCGTGGCGGGGTTCACCAGCTGCGCGGCGCCGGTCTCGTCGCGGAGGACGACGAACTGGACCTTCTTCTGGTCGCGGACGGTCTCCACCCAGCCGGCGACGGCAACGGGGCCGTCGGGGAGGGCGGCGAGGTCGGCGATGCGGGTGCGTTCGATCACGGTCGTCGAGTCTACGGCCTCCTCCACAGGTGGGGCCCCGGTCCGTTCTCTCCACAGCGTCGGCCGGGAGGCGTGGTTCGGCCCCGGCACGTCCGTAGCGTCGTCCGTGTGGTCGGGTCGCGAGTCGAGAGGGGATCCCGGATGACGGCAACGGGAGCGGGGCTCGCGGCCTGGCCGCCCGTCGCGGTGGCGGCGGTGGTCGCGGCTGCGGTCGGGTCGGTGCTGACGTTGGTCGGCGCGGCCGTGGGAGGCGTCTGGGCGCTGGTGCGGTGGCGGCGGGACGTCGGGCGCGAGGAACGCGACCGGGCCTGGGCGCGGTTCGTGTGGACGGTCGACCAGGTGTGCGACGGCGACGTCGGACGGGCCGAGGTCGGTCGGTTCAGCGCTCGGGCGATGTCCAGAATGCAGATCCTTCGCGCCGATGACGCCGCGATCGGCAAGATCGTGCTCGACCTCATCACGGAAGGGAACGCAGATGGCAGTGGAAGACCCGGTGGTCGCGCTCATCGAACGCGATCGTGACGAGTGGCGGCAGTTGATCCGACGGCAGTACCGCTTCCGACCCTGGGAGGCACGACGGATCATCCGGGTCCACGACGACCTGCTCCGGTGGCGCGATGAACTCCGGGCGGCACAACGGGAGCGGGCGCGGCTCATCGAGTCCGGTGAGCTGCAGGTCGACCGGTGACCGAGCGGTGTCTCCGGCTTGCCGGGTGTCGTCCGGGGCTCAGGGGAGCGTGGCGCGCAGCGTGCTGAGCGTGCCGATGAACTCCTCGGCCATGCCGGCCCGTTCGACGAGCTTCGCGTGCCGGGCGCGGGCGTCCTCGAGCGACGCGTCGAGGCGGGCGGCGAGTGCCGGCTGGTCCTCGGGTCCGGCGTCGGCGAGGGCGTCGACGACGCGCAGGAGCTCCGCCATCTCGTCCAGCGAGAACCCGAGCGGCTTCATCCGACGGATGACGAGCAGTCGCTCGAGGTCCTGCGCCGTGTAGACCCGGAACCCTCCGGTGGTCCGTCCGCTCGGCACGAGCAGCCCGACCTCGTCGTAGTGCCGGATCGTCCGCAGGGACATCCCGGCGCGCTCGGCGAGCTCACCGATGTGCATGGTGTCGCCCGGCGTCGGGGCGGGGGAGTCGATCGCGTGCACGGGAGCCATGGTGGCAGACCGCCGCGCGAGATCGCTCGGAGTGCACGTCTGCCCGGCGCAACCCTCCCCTCACGTCAGGGTATGGTCGCTGGCGATGTCCCTCGCACCGCTCGCCCCCGCGGCACCCACCGTCCTCACCGCGCTCCGGTCGCCCCGGCTCCTCACCCGTGAGGTCCTGGCCGGCGTGGTCACGGCGCTCGCCCTCATCCCCGAAGCCATCTCCTTCTCGGTCGTCGCCGGGGTCGACCCGGCCGTCGGCCTCTTCTCGAGCGTCGTCATCGCGGTGGTCATCTCGATCGTCGGCGGGCGACCCGCGATGATCTCGGCCGCCGCCGGATCGGTCGCGCTCGTGATCGCTCCGCTCGTGCGCGACCACGGCGTCGCCTACCTCGTCCCCGCGGTGGTGCTCGGCGGTGTGGTCCAGCTGGTGCTCGGCTTCCTCGGGGTGGCCCGACTGATGCGCTTCATCCCGCGCAGCGTCAACGTGGCCTTCGTCAACGCGCTGGCGATCCTGATCTTCACGGCGCAGTTGCCCAACCTCCTCGGCGACGACGTCCCGTTCGTGGTCTGGCCGCTGACGGCGCTCGGCATCGGCATCATCGTCGCGTTCCCCTTCCTGACCAAGGCCGTCCCCGCGCCGTTGATCGCGGTCGTCGTGGTCACGGCGATCACGATCGTGTTCGGGGTCGCGGTGCCGACGGTCGGCGACGAGGGCTCCCTGCCGACCGCGCTGCCCGGGTTCGGCGGCATCACGGTCCCGCTGTCGCTCGAGACCCTGCAGATCATCGCGCCGTACGCGTTCGGGGTCGCGATCGTCGGCCTCATCGAGACGCTCCTGACCGCGCAGCTCGTCGACTCCCTGACCGAGACCCGGTCCAGCGGCTGGCGCGAGTCGTGGGGCCAGGGCATCGCCAACATCGCCTCGGCGTTCTTCGGCGGCACGGGTGGCTGCGCGATGATCGGCCAGACCGTGATCAACGTGAAGACCGCCGGCGCCCGGACCCGGGTGTCGACCTTCACGGCGGGCGCGGCGGTGCTCGTCCTGACCATCGTGCTGCACGACCTCGTCGCGCAGATCCCGATGGCGGCCCTGACGGCCGTGATGCTCATGGTCTGCGTCGCGACCTTCGACTGGCACAGCGTCCGGCCCCGCACGCTCGGGCGGATGCCGCTCGGCGAGACGGCGGTCATGGTCGTGACCGTCGTGGTGGTCGTCGTCACCCAGAACCTCGCGACGGGTGTGCTGGTGGGCGTGGTCGTCGCGGCCCTCGTCTTCGCCCGTCGCGCGGCGCACGTCGTGTCCGTGGTGCGCGAGCCGGTCGACGAGCGCACCGTGCGGTACCGCGTGCACGGTGCCCTGTTCTTCGCGTCGTCCAACGACCTGGTGACGCGGTTCTCCTACGCCGAGGACCCGGAGCGGGTGATCGTGGACATGTCGGGCGCGCACGTGTTCGACGCCAGCACCGTCGCGGCACTCGACGGCGTGGAGCAGCGGTACGCGCGGCACGGCTCGACCGTCGAGGTCGTGAACCTGAACACCGGGTCGGTGGCACTGCACGGCCGACTGACCGGACGGCTGGGCTGACGGCAGCGACCGGGCAGAGCCGAACGGTCGCAGGGGCTGAACGGTCGCACATCCGGTGAATCCGCTGTGGGGCGGGTGATGACGGTGGAGCGACCTAGACTGGAACCCATGCCCGCGACACGGATCCACCTCGTCCGGCACGGCGAGGTCCACAACCCGGGGCGCGTGCTCTACGGCCGGTTGCCCGGCTTCGGGCTCAGCGAACTCGGCGCCCGGATGGCCGGTGCGTCGGCGACCGCCTGGCACGACGCCGGGGTCGACGTCCGACGGATCGTCGCGTCGCCGTTGCAGCGCACGCAGGAGTCCGCGGCGCCCTGGGCCGCCGCCTACGGGCTCGAGGTCTCGCTCGACGAGCGCCTCATCGAGCCCACGAACCGCTACGAGGGCCAGCGCCCCGGCTTCACGAAGCGCTCCATCGGACGCCCTGCGGAGTGGCCCTGGATCGCGAACCCGTTCCGGCCGAGCTGGGGCGAGGCCTACGAGTCCATCGCGAACCGCATGCTCGCCGCGGTCGCCTCCGCCTGGGAGAGCGTTGACGGCGGCGACGTCGTCCTCGTCAGCCACCAGCTCCCCATCTGGACCGTGCACCGCAAGCTCGCGGGGGAGCCGCTCTGGCACGACCCGCGCAAGCGTCGGTGCGACCTGTCCAGCATCACGACCCTCGAGCGTGTGCCCGCCACCTCGTCCGGTCGCTTCACCGAGGTCGGGTACGCGGACCCCGCGCAGTCCCTGCGTGCGTCCGCGGTCGACGAAGGAGCAGTCTGATGTCCGCACGCAGCCGGATCGCCGCCGTCGCGGCCTCGGCGGTGATCGCAGCCCTGGCGCTCGCCGGGTGCTCGTCGTCGAACGACGACCTGTCCCGCCAGTACGGCAGCGGCACCACCCAGAACTACATCTCCGGCACCGGTGCGGTGACCGAGGTCGCGACGGACGAGCGGAGCGCCCCGGTCGACTTCACGACGAAGGACACCGACGGCGACACCGTCTCGGCGGAGGAGCTCCGCGGCAAGGTCGTCGTGCTCAACTTCTGGTACGCCGGCTGCCCGCCGTGCCGGGCCGAGGCGAAGTACCTCAACCAGGTGCACGACCAGTACGCCGACGACGACGTGGTCTTCGTGGGCGTCAACGTGCGTGACGAGGAGGGCACGGCGGCGGCGTTCGAGCGCACCTTCGGCGTCGACTACCCGACCGTCCTCGACGCCCGCGACGGCACCGTGCAGCTCGCGCTGTCCGGGCAGATCGCTCCGAACGCCGTGCCCGCCACGATCGTCCTCGACAAGCAGGGCCGCGTCGCCGCCCGCGTCCTCGGCGCGATCGACGGCAAGAGCATCCTGCAGACCCTGGTCAGCGACGAGCTCGACGGCAAGGCGTCCTGACCCGTGCCCGGCAACCCCTTCGCGGACGCGATCCTGAGCGGCCAGATGCTGGTCGCGTTGCCCGTGGCAGCACTGGCCGGGCTCGTGTCGTTCCTCTCCCCGTGCGTGCTCCCGCTCGTACCGGGCTACCTCGGGTACGTCGGCGGGATCGCCGAGGGTGGGCAGCGCCGCGGTCGGGTCGTGCTCGGCGTCGTGCTCTTCGTGCTCGGCTTCACCGCGGTGTTCGTCGCCTACACGACGGTCTTCGGTGCGCTCGGCTTCTGGCTCGTCCGGTGGCGTGACCTCATCACGCAGGTCCTCGGTGTCGTCGTGATCACGATGGGCCTGGTGTTCATCGGACGCTTCACCTTCCTGCAGCGCTCGATCAAGCCGTCGTGGACCCCCGCGACTGGCCTGGTCGGGGCGCCGCTGCTCGGCATCGTGTTCGGCCTCGGCTGGACCCCGTGCCTCGGGCCGACGCTCGCAGCGATCAACCTGCTCAGCGTGCAGTCCGGCAGCGCGTGGCAGGGCATGTGGCTCGGCGTCGCGTACTGCCTCGGGCTCGGCATCCCGTTCGTCCTCGTCGCGCTCGGCGCCGGGTGGGCGACCGGCGCGATCCGCATCGTGAAGCGTCACATGCGCACCGTCAACATCATCGGAGGAGCGATCCTGATCGTCATCGGTCTGCTCATGGTCACCGGCATCTGGTCGGCCGTCATGTCGAGCCTCGGGGCGGTGATCCAGAGCTTTGTCCCCGCGGTCTGAGCGCGACACCACCCCCGAGCAGTCGGGTAGCGGACCGGGGTCCGCGGACGACGTGTCCGCGGGCGCCGACCCGATGCGGCCGTCCGACCACGTCGACAGTGCCGCACCGGCCCCCGGAGCGGACGACGGCCCGACGCAGCCGAAGCTCGGGTTCGTCGGCTACGTCCGCTTCTTCTGGCGGCAGCTGACGAGCATGCGCACGGCGCTCTTCCTGCTCATGCTCCTGGCGCTCGCGGCGATCCCGGGATCCCTCGTGCCGCAGCGCACCGCCGACCCGAACGGCGTCGTGCAGTACAAGGCGGACCACCCGCAGCTCTTCCCCGTGCTCGACACACTGCAGGTCTTCGACACCTACACCTCGGTGTGGTTCTCGGCGATCTACCTGCTGCTGTTCGTCTCGCTCATCGGGTGCATCGTCCCGCGCACGAAGCACCACTGGCAGGCGCTCCGGACGCGACCGCCGAGGACGCCGGTGCGTCTCGGCCGACTCGCCGGCTACCGGTCCGTCCCGGTCGAGGCGGACGCGACCACGAGCCTCCCGTCCGTCGACGAGGCCGTGACGCGCGCGGCGGCACTGCTCAAGCGGTCCGGCTACCGGGTCGAGCGGTTCGGCGACTCCGTGAGCGCGGAGCGCGGGTACCTGCGCGAGACCGGCAACCTCGTCTTCCACGCGGCGCTCGTCGGCGTGCTCGTGGCGGTCGGCCTCGGCGGTGGCTTCAGCTACACCGGGCAGCGACTCCTGGTCGAGGGGCAGACGTTCTCGAACGTCCTCGGCTCCTACGACTCGTTCAACCCCGGCCGCTGGTTCCGGCAGACCGACCTGCAGGGCTACAACCTGACGCTCGACAAGTTCACCACGACGTACGAGGAGAAGAACCTCGACGCCCTCGGCCAGGCACTGGACTACTCGGCGACGGTGACGAGCCGCGAGAAGGGCCAGGAGCCGAAGACCGGTCGCATCGGCGTGAACGACCCGCTGTCGGTCGGTGGCACGAACGTCTACCTGCTCGGCAACGGCTACGCGATGCAGGTCACGATCCGCGACGGCAAGGGGAACGTGGCGTTCCAGGACGTCGTGCCGTTCCTGCCCGAGGACGCGAACTACACGTCCACCGGCGTCATCAAGGTGCCCGACGCCTCGCCGTCGCAGCTCGGGCTCGTCGGGTTCTTCTACCCGACGGCGTCGAAGCTGTCGACCGGCGCGTTCGCCAGTGCCTACCCGGACGCGCAGAACCCGCTCCTGACCCTGCAGGTGTACCGCGGCGACCTCGGTCTCGACAGCGGCGTCCCGCAGAGCGTGTACTCGCTCGACACCAGCGGTCTCGAGCAGATCGCCGGGCGGCAGTCGACGACCCCGAGCATCGAGCTGAAGCCCGGTCAGACGAAGACCCTGCCGGACGGTACCGGCTCGATCACCTTCGACGGCGTGAAGCGCTACGTCTCGCTCGACGTGCACCACGACCCCTCGCAGGCGTTCGTCGCCGGGTTCGCGGTGCTCGCGGTGCTCGGCCTGCTCACCTCGCTGTTCGTGCCCCGCCGCCGCGTGTGGGTGAAGGCGGTCCCGCGCCGGGGAGCCGAGCACGGCGAGTACGACCTCGAGTACGCCGGTCTGGCGCGCGGCGAGGACCCCAACCTCGAGCGCGCCGTCGACGACATCGCCAAGAGGCACCTGTCGGACCTCGGAGTTAGGATCCCTGCGTGAACCCGGACATGACGACCAACCTCGCGACCTACTCGGTCGTCCTGACGTACTCCGCGATGGCGGTCTACGTCATCGCGTTCATCTCGTTCGCGCTCGACATGGCGAAGCGGTCGGGTCAGGTGGCGTCCGCCTCGGCTGCTGCGCCGACAGCGCCCGCCGCGCGCACCGTCGCGACGGTGCAGGGCGGGACGGTCGTGCTCGAGAAGGTCGAGGCCGACCGGGGTCGCCCCGGCGGCGGCGGGACGAAGTTCGAGCGGGTCGGCATGGCGATGACGATCCTCGCGCTCGTGCTGCACGTCGGTGCCACGGTCCTGCGCGGCATCGCGGCCGACCGTGTCCCGTGGGGCAACATGTTCGAGTTCTCGCTCACGGGCACGGCGCTCATCACGCTGATCTTCCTGCTCGTGCAGCTCTGGCAGAACCTGAAGTTCCTCGGTGTGTTCATCACCGGTCTGACGATCATCCTGCTCGGCATCGCGACCGTGAACTACTGGGTGCCCGTCGTGCCGCTCCAGCCCGCGCTGCAGTCGTACTGGCTGGTCATCCACGTCTTCGTCGCGATCGCCGGGACGGGCTTCTTCGCCCTCGGCGCCGGGCTCGCCGTGGCGCAGCTCGTGCAGACGTACCGCCAGGGTCGTCCCGCGTCGAAGCAGCTCCGCTTCATGGAGACGCTCCCCGACGCCGAACGGCTCGAGGTCCTGACCTACCGCGTGCTGCTCGTCGGCTTCGTGCTGTGGACCTTCACGCTCATCGCGGGTGCGGTCTGGGCCGAGCGCGCCTGGGGCCGGTACTGGGGGTGGGACACCAAGGAGGTCTGGACCTTCATCATCTGGGTGGTCTACGCCGGGTACATCCACGCGCGTGCGACCCGCGGGTGGCGCGGTGCGCGGTCGTCGTGGCTGGCGCTCATCGGGTTCGCCGCGGTGATGTTCAACTTCTCGGTCGTCAACGTCTTCTTCAAGGGCCTGCACAGCTACTCCGGCCTGTGAGGCAGACCGGGCGTCGCTGCGGCGGCGACCCCGGGACGGACGGGAGGCGCGGTGCCATCGGGCACCGCGCCTCCCGTCCGTCGTGTCCGGGCGTTCCTGCCTCGCGAGAGCGGGCACGATCTGTCACGCTCGGCGGTCGAGGCCGACGAGTCTCGCCCATCCGGCGGACGTGAGCGGCACGTCCTGCGCGCTCGTCGCCGCCCGGACACCGTTCGGTCGGTTGCTCCCTCGTCCTCGCCCGCGGCAGCCCGGTCTACGCGGCGGCGAGCAGGGCGTGGACGCGCTCCAGCCGCGCGAGCCACCACGCCGTCCGCTCCGGCGATGCCGCGTTCCGCTCCAGCAGCTCCCGCGACACCTCCGCACGGCGGACCGGCACCCGACCGTCGACCGGCAGCAGTGGCGTGTCGGTGACGTCCGTCTCGAACATGGCCGCCGTCCCGAGCCCGGCGGCGTAGCCGGGGCTCATCGCCGCCGCCGCGAGGAACGCCCCGGTCCCGAGCCCCACGGACGTGTCGAGCGCACTCGACACGACGCACGGCAGCCCCGCCTCGGCCACGATCGCCCGTGCCGCGGTGACCCCGCCGAGGGGCTGGGCCTTCACGACGAGCACGTCCGCCGCCCCCGCACGGGCGACGGCGAGCGGGTCCGAGGCCCGGCGCACGCTCTCGTCCGCGGCCACGGGCACGTCGAGTCCCGCGATCCGGCGTCGGAGCTCGGCGAGTTCCGGCACCGACCGGCACGG
This sequence comes from Curtobacterium uvaldense, assembly GCF_028307415.1. Classification (NCBI taxonomy): domain Bacteria; kingdom Bacillati; phylum Actinomycetota; class Actinomycetes; order Micrococcales; family Microbacteriaceae; genus Curtobacterium; species Curtobacterium uvaldense. Next base: position 114,815 of record NZ_JAQMHU010000001.1, read on the forward strand.
CTGTTCGGCGTACTGGAGTCCGTACGGCGCGAGTCGTTCGAGGGCCTCGACGGCCTGGTCGACGGACCAGAGCCCGTTGGCGTCCACCCGGACGGCCGCTCCCGGCCCCATCACCCGACGGACCTCGGCGACGCGGGCGACGTCGTCGTCGGTGCTCGTGCCGGGCTCGGCGACCTTGACCTTCGCGGTCGTGCAGCCGGGGTAGCGGGCCAGGAGGTCGGCGACCGCGTCCGGTCCGACGGCGGGCACCGTGGCGTTGACGGGCACGGCGTCGGCGGCGGGGTCGTGCTCGGTCCACCCGAAGTCGATCGTGCTCCGGAGCCACGCGGTCGCCTCCCGGTCGTCGTACTCGACGAAGGGCGAGAACTCGGTCCACCCGGTGGGTCCGCGGAGCACCAGGGCCTCGCGGACGGTGATGCCGCGGAAGCGGACGCGCATCGGGAGTGCGACGACGTGGGCGTCGGCGGTCAGGTCGGCGAGGTCGGGGAGCACACCCCATCCTCGCGCACGGGCAGGTGCGGTGCCCGGACGCGGTGGGCGGCAGGGGCTGGTCGCGCGTCCAGCGCTCCCGCCGGTTCCTCGGAGCCGACCGCCAGGGCCGGGCACTAGCATGCACCGGTCGGCCCAGCGCCGGCGTCGCCACGAACCACCGTGGCGCGTCCGTGAGGGGACCGAAGAGAGGGAGGGCCGGTGGCGTCGGATCCGCAGCAGCGCGCAGCCGCGCAGCGTGCAGCAGCGCAGCGTGCGGCCGCGCAGCCGACCGCGGCCCAGCGCGCGGCGGCCCAACGTGCCGCAGCCCAGCGCTCGGCAGTGCAGCGCTCCGGTGCCGCGCGACCGACGGCGCCGCAGCGCGCCGCCGCCCCCGGGACGACACGGCCGACAGCGAGCGCCGGGAGCCGGTCCGGTGACACCGGCGACTTCGAGCGGCTGATGCAGCGGAACACCGTCGACGCCCGGGCCCTCGAACGGTCCGCCCGGCGGCGTCGGAACCCGATCGTCGGCAAGATCGCCCTCGGGCTCGCCGTCGTCTCCGCCGCGGTCGACGCGAGTGCGTTCGCGGTCTTCATGGGCGGCGACACCACCTTCGCGTTCGGCATCTGCTTCGTGGTGGTCTTCCTCACCCTCATCGCTGCGGTGCTCGGCTTCATCGCCGCGGTCGGGTCGTTCGGCCGTTGGTACGGCGCGATCGGGGTCGTGCTCGCCTTCTTCGCGAACCCGGTCATCCTCATCGTGCTGCTCGTCGTCCTCGTGCCCGAGGCCCTCTCGGGCACCTAGCGCGGGACGGCACCGCACCACGGCCCGCCTCGGGTGCGGGCCGGCGCCGGGCGCCGGCGATACGGTGGGCACATGGCTGCTCCCGTCTCCGACCTGTTCGACCCCGACGTCTGGACCGCCGCACCGGTCGCTGAGCACTTCACCGACATCACGTACCACAAGCACGTCTCGCAGGGCATCGTCCGCGTCGCGTTCGACCGGCCCGAGGTCCGCAACGCCTTCCGCCCCCGCACCGTCGACGAGCTGTACCGCGCCCTCGACGACGCGCGACAGGACCCCCGCGTCGGTGTCGTCCTGCTCACGGGCAACGGCCCGAGCCCGAAGGACGGGGGCTGGGCCTTCTGCTCCGGCGGTGACCAGCGCATCCGCGGGCGCAGCGGCTACCAGTACGTCGGCGACGAGGGCGCCCCGCCGGAGGGCGTCGACCCCGCTGCCGCCCAGGCGTCGATGGGGCGGCTCCACATCCTCGAGGTCCAGCGCCTCATCCGCATGATGCCGAAGGTCGTCATCGCCGTCGTGCCCGGGTGGGCCGCCGGCGGCGGGCACTCGCTGCACGCCGTCGCGGACCTGACGATCGCGAGCGCGGAGCACGGCCGGTTCAAGCAGACCGACGCCGACGTGGGGTCCTTCGACGGCGGGTACGGCAGCGCCTACTACGCCCGCCAGATCGGCCAGAAGCTCGCGCGCGAGGTCTTCTTCCTCGCGGAGGAGTACTCGGCGCAGCGCGCGTACGAGATGGGCGCGGTGAACAGGGTGGTCCGGCACGAGGACCTCGAACGCGAGGCGATCCGGTGGGGCGAGACGATCCTCGGCAAGTCCCCGACAGCCATCCGCATGCTCAAGTACGCGTTCAACGCCGTGGACGACGGCATGGTCGGCCAGCAGGTCTTCGCGGGCGAGGCGACGCGCCTCGCCTACGCCTCCGACGAGGCGGTCGAGGGCCGCGATGCCTTCCTCGAGAAGCGCCCGCCGGAGTGGACGTCCTTCCCGTGGCACTACTGACCCCGCGGGCCCACCGGTGAACCGCGCGCTGGTCGCCGTCGGCGCGTCCGACCCGTCGGCGGTGCTGCGCGGCCTGGAGGCTGCCCTCGCCGGCGGACCCGCGCTGCTCCCCGTCGCCGAGGACGGCCCGGCGCTGCCCACGCGCCCGCCGTCGCACGTCGCCCGCCGGGTCGCCCTGGTGGTCGAGACGAGCGGTTCCACCGGGACCGGCAAGCGCGTGGCACTGTCGTCGGAGGCGCTGCTCGCGGGCGCCGCGTCCGCCGACGCGACGCTCGGCGGGCCCGGCCGGTGGCTGCTCGCGCTGCCGACGCACTACATCGCCGGGCTCAACGTGCTGACCCGATCGGTCACGGCGGGCACGACGCCCGTCGTCCTCCCGCCGGGACACTTCGACGGCCGGGCGTTCGCCGACGCGGTGGACCGGCTCGACGTCGGTCCCGAGGCGCCGCGGCGCTACACCTCGCTCGTCCCGGTGCAGCTCGCCCGCGTGCTCGACGACCCCCGCGCCACCGCCGCCGCGACCCGCTTCGCCGCCGTGCTCGTCGGGGGCCAGGCCACGCCCGCACCGCTCCGGCAGCGTGCCCTCGACGCCGGTGTCCGGGTCGTCACGACGTACGGCGCGAGCGAGACGAGCGGTGGCTGCGTGTACGACGGCACGCCGTTCGGGACGGTCCGCGCGGAACTCGTCGACGGCGCCCTCGAACTGGCCGGCCCGATGCTCGCCGAGGGGTACCTCGACGACCCCGAGCGCACGGCCCGGACCTTCGCCGAGCGCGACGGCCACCGCTGGTACCGGACCGGCGACGCTGCGACCACCGACGACGACGGACGGCTGCGGGTGCTCGGGCGGCTCGACGACGTCATCGTGTCCGGTGGCGAGAAGGTCCCGCTCGGGGCGGTGGAACGGCGCGTGCGCGAGCTCGCGGGCCAGGACGCCGCGGTCGTCACGCGGCGCGCGTCCGGGGAGTGGGGCGAGGTGCCCGTCGTCGTCACGGAACGTCCGCTCGACCTCGACGAGGTCCGCGCCCACGTCGCGGAGACCCTGGGCCGTGCGGCCCGTCCCGCGGAGGTCCTGGTCGTCGACGCGGTGCCGATGCTCGCGTCCGGCAAGCCCGACCGCCGGGCCGTCCGGGCACTCGCGGACCGCGGGGGCGCACCGACCCTCTAGCGGTCACGGATACGATGGTCGGCCGTGGCACGTACGAAGAACAGGACCCCGGTCAAGGGCCGCAGCGGCAACCCGGCGAAGGCCGCGGCACCGCAGCGCACGAAGCAGCGGGCGACCGCGAGCGACTGGATCGGCGGCGCCCGGCTCCGGACCCTCACGCTCGGCGTCGTGCCGGTCGTGCTCGGCACCGGCGTCGCGTTCGTCGACTCCGGTGAACCGGGCGACTTCGGGTCGTACCTCGGCCGCGACCACCACCTGGCGGTCGCCCTGCTCGCGCTCGCGGTCGCGCTGTTCCTGCAGATCGGCGTGAACTACAGCAACGACTACTCGGACGGCGTCCGGGGCACCGACGAGTTCCGCGTCGGCCCGGCCCGGCTCACCGGAGCGGGGCTGGCGAAGCCGCGCACCGTGCTCACGGTCGCGCTCACGTTCTTCGGACTGGCTGCGGTCGCCGGACTGGTGATCGTGCTGCTCACCGGCACGTGGTGGCTGCTCCTCGTCGGCGCGGCGGCGATCGTCGCGGCCTGGTACTACACGGGCGGGAAGAAGCCCTACGGCTACAACGCCCTCGGCGAGGTCTTCGTCTTCGTGTTCTTCGGGTTGGTCGCCGTGCTCGGCACCCAGTACGTGCAGATCCAGGCGGTCACCACGAGCGGCTGGGCGGCTGCGGTCGCCGCCGGGTTCTTCGCCTGCGCCGTGCTCATGGTCAACAACATCCGCGACGTGGACGAGGACCGACAGGCCGGCAAGCGCACGCTCGCCGTCGTGGTCGGCCGCCCCGTCGCACGGGTCCTGTTCGGCCTGTTCCTGATGCTGCCGTACGTGGTGCTGCTCTGGTTCGTGCTGCTGTACTTCCGCACCGGCTTCGCGTACTTCTCGCTCCTGCTCGCGCTCCCCGCGCTCGCGATCGGCGTCTCGTCCCGCAAGCCCCGCGAGCTCATCACGGCGCTGCAGCTGTCGTCGTTCGCGTCGCTCGCCTACGGCGTGGTGCTCGGCCTGACCCTGGTCCTCCTGCCGTAGCAGCGTCGGACGCGGCGACCGAGGTCGAGCGGCCGCTCGGCCGACCGACCGACGAGGATCGGGACTAGTCCTCGTCGTGCTCGCGACGCGCGCGGTGCCGGTCGGCGTCCGAGACCGCTCGGTCGGCGGCGGGCGCACCGGTGTCGGCCGCGTCGGTGTCGGCGGCGTCGACGAAGTCGTCCTCGAAGTCCGAGTCGGCGTCCCGCTCCGGTCGACCCCGGCGAGCGGCGATGTCCGAGGTCACCCGACCGCGGAGCCCGGGCAGTGCGATGTACGACACGAGCAGACCGATCAGCGCGGCGCCGATCGCCGCCCAGTACCACCGCAGGCCGATGACGAACAGGACCGCCAGCGCCGCGGCGAAGATGCCGAGTCGGGCAAGGGTGTAGACGAGCCACGCTTTCACCCGATGATCCTACGTGGCGTCGTTCGTGCACCGGCTGACGGGCAGCCCGGTCCCAGGCGCGCTGCCTAGAGTCGTCGCATGGTCCGTCTGTGGTTGATCATCGCCGTCGCCGCCGTGGCCTTCACGGTCTACGCGGTCATCGACTGCGCGACCATGCCGCGGCAGCGCATCCGCTCCCTGCGGCGTGGGTGGTGGATCCTCCTCGTGCTCGTCCTCCCGGTGCTCGGTGGCCTGCTGTGGTTCGTGCTCGGCCGGGCGCCCGCCACCCCGGGGCCGACGCCCCGGTACCGTGGACCCGAAGACGACCCCGACTTCCTCGGCGGCCCGCGCGGCCCCGGGACACTCCGCACCGGAACGGACCAGGACGACGAAACCCTCCGAGACCTCGAGGACCAGTTCCGCGATGAACGACGCGACCGCGACGAACGAGACGACGACCGCCCCGCCGATCGCTGACGGGTCCGCGGGGTCCGGCAGCGCTGCCACCGACTTCGCCCTGGCACTGCTGCGGGAACTCGCCCGTGCCGGGGTGACCGACGTCGTCGTCAGCCCGGGCTCCCGGTCGCAGGCGCTCGCCCTCGCGGCGGTCGCGCTCGAGCGCGCGGGCGGCACGACGGTGCACGTCCGGCTCGACGAGCGGACCGCCGGGTTCTTCGCCCTCGGGCTCGCCGTCGAGTCCGGCCGTCCGGCCGCGGTCGTCACGACCTCGGGCACCGCCGTCGCCAACCTGCACCCGGCCGTGCTCGAGGCGCACCACTCCGGCGTGCCGATGGTCGTCCTCTCCGCCGACCGGCCGGACGAGCTGCGGGGCATCGGCAGCAACCAGACCACGGTCCAGCCGGGCATGTTCGGCCCTGCCGTGTCCTTCGTGCGCGACGTGCAGGCGCCCACCGCTGACGGCGCTGTCGACGCGGACGCCGTCCGGACGCTCGCCCGGGAGGCCGTCGCCGTCGCCGCCGGGCACACCGGGCAGCCCGGTCCCGTCCAGCTGAACGTCGCGTTCCGCGAACCGCTCTCCGCCGGGCTGCGTGCCGAGGACGTCGCCGCCGTGCCGCACGACGAGGTCGACACCGACCACGCCCGTCGTCGGGTGCACGCCGGACTGCCGGTCGTCGAACTCGCGCCGGACGACGAACCCGCGACGGTCGTCATCGCCGGACACGACGCCGGCGAGGACGCCGAACGGATCGCCTGGGAGCTCGGTGCGCCGCTGCTGGCCGAGGTGTCGAGCGGCGCGCGGTTCGGGCGCAACCTGGTCGTCGCCTACCGCGAGCTGCTGCGCGACCCCGAGCTCGGCGGAGCGGTCCGTCGCGCGGTCGTCCTCGGACACCCGACGCTCAGTCGCGAGGTCCCGGCCCTGCTGCAGCGGGCCGACGTCGAGACGATCGTGGTCCGCGGACCCGGGGCCGACCCGTTCGACCCGGCCCGTGCCTCCCGGCCGGACGCCGCGACCACCTTCGTGTCCGACGTGCGCGTGACGGGCCGCACCACCCCGGGACACCGCGCGTGGGTCGGGCGGTGGGTGACGACCAGTCGCGCGCTCCTCGGGGACGGTGACGCCGGTCCGGACCTCGACGCGAAGCGGTCGGGGGACCGCGCCGAGCGCAACCGGTACCTGCGCGACGAGGTCGCCCTGCGTCGCAGGCCCGTCGACCGCACCATGCTGGTCGACGCCGTCTGGGGCGCCACCTGGCCGCACGACCGGCTCGTCCTCGGTGCCTCGCAGCTCATCCGTGTCGCCGACGCGCACGTCCCGGGCAAGAAGGTCCGGGTGCACGCCAACCGCGGTCTCGCCGGCATCGACGGCACGGCCTCGACCGCACTCGGCATCGCGGCCGCGCTCGAACGGACGCCCGACTCCGTCGGCACCACGCGGGTGCTCGTCGGCGACCTGACCTTCCTGCACGACCTCGGGGCGTTCGTCACCGGGACCGAGGAGCCGACGCACCGCGTCCAGGTCGTCGTCGGCAACGACGGTGGCGGTGCGATCTTCCGCGGGCTGGAGGTCGCCGCGACCACCCCGGAGCAGGACATGCGCCGCATGATGACGACGCCGCAGCACGTCGACGTCGAGCGTGTCGTGACCGGTCTCGGCTGGTCCTACCGACGGGCCGGGACGTGGGGCGACCTCGAGGGTGCACTCACCGATCCGGCCCAGCGCCTGGTGGTCGAGGTGCCGCTGACCGACTGACCACCGGGGTCAGGGGTCAGGGGTCAGGGGCCAGGGGTCAGGCGAGCGCGTCGCGGATCGGGCGGAACTTCAGGGCGGTCTCGGCGACCTCGCGCGCCGGGTCCGACCCCGCGACGATCCCCGCGCCGGCCCACGCGCGCACGGTCCCGTCGTCGTCGATCCGGGCGCTGCGCAGCGCGAGCATCCACTCGCCGTCGCCGTTCGCGCCGAGCCAGCCGACCGGCCCCGCGTAGCGACCACGGTCGACGCCCTCGAGCTCGGCGACCAGTCGGACGGCGACGTCGGTGGGGGTGCCCGCCACGGCCGCGGTCGGGTGCAGGGCGTCGGCGACGTCGAGCGAGGTGGTGCCGACCGGCAGGGTCGCGCGGACGTCGGTGGCCAGGTGCCACAGGTTCGGCAGCTGGAGCCGGAACGGCTCGGGGTCCGCGCGGACGTCGGTGGCGACGGTCCGGAGCGCCTGCAGCAGGCTGGTGATCGCGAAGCCGTGCTCCTCGACGTCCTTCGCGCTCGACGCCAGGGTCTCGGCCGCGGCCCGGTCGGACACCGGGTCGTCGCCGCGCGCGGCGCTCCCGGCGAGCACCCGCGCCGACAGCTCCGTACCGTCGGTCCGGGCGAGGGTCTCCGGGGTCGCTCCGACGAGTCCGTCGACGGCGAAGGTGACGCACTGCGGGTAGGCCGCCGCCAGGTCGAGCAGGACCGCCCGTCGGTCGGCACCGGCGGGCAACGTGCCGACCAGGTCGCGCGCCAGGACGACCTTCTCGGCCTCGCCTGCGGTGATCCGACGGACGGCGTCCGCGACGGACGCGGCGTAGGCGTCCTCGTCGACCCGGCCGGGGCCGAAGGCGACCGAGACGTGCCCGCCGACGGCCGGCACCGGCACCGAGGTCCGCGAGAACGCGAGGGGCTGCGGGTCCGGTGTCGTGTCGACGGCGGTGAGCCAGGCCTTGCCGCGGCGCTTGCCGATCACCACGCGCGGCACGACGAGCACGCTCTGCTCGGCGGAGTCGTCGGCGAACGCGAAGGACCCGAACGCGACCAGCCCGGTGCCGCGCAGCTGCACGGGGTCGTCCACCGTGGCGCCCTGCACCAGGTCCCGCCACACCGCCGACGCCTGCCGCATGCGGTCGGCTCCGGAGAACGTGAACCGGAGCGCTTCGCCGATCCCGACGATGCCGTCACCGCTCCGGACGAACGCCAGCGGCGCGTCCCGCAGGGTGTGGCGCAGGACGTCCCCCGGGTCGTCGAGGATCCGGGTCGAGACCGTGAGCGAGGGGGCCGCCGTGGTGGTTCGGGTCACGGACCGATCGTACGCGCGCGGCGACCCGCCGGACCCCGGCCGGGCGTCCGGGCAGCCCGGGGCCGCGACCTCTAGGATGGTGCGGTGAGCAGAGCGGACCTGAGCAAGCGGCCGGACGAGGTGGCGGCCATGTTCGACGACGTCGCCGCGAAGTACGACCTCACGAACGACATCCTCTCGGCGGGCAACGCCCCGCTGTGGCGCGTCGCGACGGTCCGTGCGGTCGACCCCCAGCCGGGCGAGCGGGTGCTCGACATCGCCGCCGGGACGGGCACGAGCGCAGCGGCGTTCGCGAAGAAGGGCGCCGACGTCACGGCGCTCGACCTGTCGGCGGGCATGATCGCGGTCGGGCGCGAGCGGCACCCGGAGATCACGTTCGTCGAGGGTGACGCGGAGCACCTGCCGTTCGACGACGACTCGTTCGACGCGGTGACGATCTCCTTCGGCCTGCGCAACGTCAACGACCCGATGCAGGCGATCACCGAGATGCTCCGGGTGCTCAAGCCCGGGGGCCGACTGGTCATCTGCGAGTTCTCCACGCCGCCCGTGGCGCTCCTGCGCTTCGGCTACGGCGCGTACCTCAAGCGCGTGCTCCCGGGCATCGCGCGGCTGTCGAGCAGCAACCCGGCAGCCTACCGCTACCTGGCCGAGTCGATCGAGGCGTGGCCCGACCAGCAGGTCCTCAGCCAGTGGCTGCGCGGCGTCGGCTTCACGATGGTCGCCCACCGCAACCTGACCGCGGGCATCGTGGCGCTGCACCGCGGCCGCAAGCCCGTCGCGGGCACGGTCCGCGAGTCCGTCGCCCGCCGGGCGAAGGCCCGTCGCGAGCACCAGCACACCGGCGAGCAGCCGAGCGTCGAACCCGGCGACGCCTGACCGGTCACCCGACCCCGAACACGGAGCAGCACTTGAACCCGAGCGTCCCGGTCGCACGCCGCGCACCGAGCCTCCGCGCCTCGCTGGGCATCGGCGAGCGGTTGTTCGCGACCCCGTCCGAGCGCCGCTTCATCAGCGCGGTCGACGACGGGCTCGAGCTCGTCGAGCAGGGCCTCGAGGAGGCCATGCGCTCGACCGACACCCTGGCGGACACCACGAGCCGCTACCTGCTCTCGGCGGGCGGCAAGCGCATCCGGCCGACGCTGACGCTGCTCATCGCGCAGCTGGGCAACGGGGTGACCGACGCGGTGGTCAAGGCCGCGGTGAGCATCGAGACCACCCACCTGGCGTCGCTGTACCACGACGACGTCATGGACGAGGCCCCGGTCCGCCGGGGGGTCCCGGCGGCGCACGTGACCTACGGCAACAACGTCGCGATCCTGACCGGCGACCTGCTCTTCGCACGTGCCAGCCTGATCACCGCCGACCTCGGGACCGAGGGCATCCGGATGCAGGCGGAGACCTTCCAGCGCCTCTGCATGGGGCAGCTGCACGAGACGACGGGCCCGCAGCCCGGGGACGACCCGGTCGAGCACTACATCCAGGTGCTCAGCGACAAGACGGGCTCGCTGATCGCCACCGCGGCCCGCGCCGGCGTGATGTTCTCCGGAGCCGACCGCGCCTACCTGCACGCCGTCGGGACCTTCGGCGAGAAGGTCGGCGTCGCCTTCCAGCTCGTCGACGACGTCATCGACCTCGCCCCGGCGAAGGACCGCACCGGCAAGATCGCCGGCAACGACCTGCGCGCCGGCGTGGACACCCTGCCGCTGCTGCAGCTGCGTCGCCTGGCCGCCGCCGACGACGGCGCGGCCGACCTGCTCGCCCGGATCGAGCACGACGTGAAGGACGCCCCCGACGACGCCGTGGACTCCGCGCCGTACCGGTCGGCCGTCGCCGCGCTGCGCGAGCACGAAGCCACCACCGCCACCCGCGCCGTCGCCGTCCGTTGGGCGGAGGAGGCGGTCGAGGCCCTGGAACCGCTGCCCGACGGCACCGTGAAGCGCGCGCTGACCCGCTTCGCCGAGTCCGTCGTCGAACGCAGCCGCTGACACGAGGGCCCACCGAGGCCCACCGGGAGCACCCGCCCGAACGAACTGGAGACATCAGTGCCCACCCTGCGAATCGCCATCGTCGGCGCCGGTCCCGCCGGCATCTACGCCGCGGACATCCTGCTGCGCGAGGCGCACGGCACCGACGTGTCGATCGACCTCTTCGAGCAGCTCCCCGCGCCCTACGGCCTGGTCCGCTACGGCGTCGCACCGGACCACCCGCGCATCAAGGGCATCGTCAACGCCCTGCGGGACGTCCTCGACCGCGGAGTCGTCCGACTCTTCGGCAACGTGCGCTTCGGGGAGGACATCACCCTCGACGACCTCAAGCAGCACTACAACGCCGTGCTGTTCTCGACCGGCGCGATCAAGGACGCCGAGCTCGACGTCCCCGGGGTCGACCTCGACGGCTCCCACGGTGCCGCGGACTTCGTCAGCTGGTTCGACGGGCACCCGGACGTGCCGCGCACGTGGCCGCTCACGGCGTCGAGCGTCGCGGTGATCGGTAACGGCAACGTCGCGCTCGACGTGTCCCGCATCCTCGCGAAGCACGCCGACGACCTGCTGCCCACCGAGATCCCGGCGAACGTGTACGAGGGGCTGCAGGCGAGCCCGGTCACCGACGTGCACGTGTTCGGACGACGCGGTCCGGCGCAGGTGAAGTTCACGCCGCTGGAGCTCCGCGAGCTCGGTGAGCTCCGCGACGTCGACATGGTCGTGTACGACGAGGACTTCGGCCACGACGAGGCATCGCTCACCGCGATCCAGACCAACAAGCAGGTCATGGTGATGAACCGTGTCCTGGAGCAGTGGCGCACGCGTGAGGTCGGGCAGGCCAGTCGCCGGCTCCACCTGCACTTCTGGGCGAAGCCCGTCGAGATCGTCGGCGAGGACGGCCACGTCACGGCACTGCGGTACGAGCGCACCCGGCCGAACGGCGAGGGCGGCGTCGAGGGCACCGGCGAGGTCCGCGAGCTCCCCGTGCAGGCCGTGTACCGAGCGGTGGGCTACTTCGGCTCCCCGCTGCCAGGTGTGCCCTTCGACGAGAAGACCGGCGTCATCCCGAACCGCGAGGGCCAGGTGCTCGACGAGGACGGCTCGCCGCTCCCGGGCGTCTACGCGACCGGGTGGATCAAGCGGGGCCCGGTCGGCCTGATCGGGCACACCAAGTCCGACGCGATGGAGACCGTCCAGCACATCGTCAACGACCAGGCCTCGTGGTGGACGCCGGCCGACCCGTCGCCCGAGGCGGTCCCGGCACTGCTCCGCGAGCGCGGCGTGGACTACACCGACCTCGACGGCTGGCACGCCCTCGACGAGCACGAGCAGGCCCTGGGCGCCGCGGAGGGTCGCGAGCGCATCAAGGTCGTCCCGCGCGACGAGATGGTCGACGTCTCGCTCCGACGCATGCCCTCGCCCACGAGCTGACCGCAGCACGATGACCGCGTCACGCCCCGCACCGCCCGCCGCGATGCGGGGCGTGCTCGTCGCGCCCGGTCGTCTGCAGGGCGTCGACGTGGCGCGGGCGCTCGCGCTCCTCGGCATGATGGCGGCCCACGTCGGCGGCATCGCCGAGGCCGTGGACTGGGGTGACCCCGGCACGTGGTCCGCCGTGGCGCACGGACGGCCCTCCACCCTGTTCGCGGTGCTCGCGGGCGTCTCGATCGGTCTGACGAGCGGACGGACGGATCCGCCAGGACCACCGGCCATCGGGCGGATCCGGGCACGGCTGGCGATCCGGGCCGTGGCGGTGGTCGCGGTCGGGCTCCTGCTCATGGCGCTCGGCACACCCGTCTACGTCATCCTGCCCACGTACGGCGCGCTCTTCCTGCTGGTGCTGCCGGCGCTCCGGTGGCGACCGGGCTGGTTGCTCGTCGCCGCGGCGGTGTGCGCGCTGCTGTCGCCCGTGGTCGCGCTCGCGTCGGCACCGTTCTACGCCGGCGCCGGCATGTGGGAGGTGCAACTCGGGCTGGTCTACCCGGTGGTCACCTTCCTGGCGTACGTCCTGGTCGGTCTCGCGGTCGCCAGGGTCGGACTGGAGGCGCGGCGTGCGCAGGTCGCGCTCCTCGCGTCCGGGCTGCTGGTCGCCGTCGCGGCCTACGTGGTCGGCAACGTCCTGGCGCCGGTCCCGGTCGACGCCGGGGTCGAGGCGTTCCCCGGGGTCCCGTGGGCGCCGGACGGCAGCGGGGGAGCCGTGGCGCTCGCGCAGCTGCTGCTGTCCCCGCGCGACCACTCGTCGTCGGTCGTCGACGTCGTCGGGACCGCCGGGGTCGCGGTGGCGGTGCTCGCCCTGTGCACCCTGGTGTTCGATGGCCGCGGCCGGACGGTCTCGCGGATCGCGTTCCCGCTCGCCGCGGTGGGGTCGATGCCGCTGACGGTCTACGCCGGGCACCTCGTCGTGATCGCGCTGCTGCCGGAGTACCCGGAGTCGGGCACGGTGTGGGCGGGGTTCGCGATCGGCTCGGTGCTGTTCGCGATGCTGTGGCGCACGTTCCTCGGGAGTGGACCGCTCGAGCGCGTGGTCGCTCGCCTCACCCGTCTGGTGCCGGCAGCGCCCTGACCGGGGAGGCGGGCGGTCGCCGATCCTCCCGGCCGTGGGTCCCTACTGCAGGGCGGCGGTGAGCCGCGCGACGTTGTCGAGGACCTGGGACCGGCGCGGGCGCTCGAGCCACGCGTCCAGGGTGAGCTCGAACGACGCGTCCTTGTACGCGGCCTGCACATCGCGGAGCGCATCGACGAACCGGCTGCCGCGCACCATCACCGAGACCTCGAGGTTGAGGCTGAACGACCGCATGTCCATGTTGCTCGACCCGATGACGGAGACGTCGTCGTCGATGGTGAAGTGCTTCGCGTGCAGGATCGTCGGCGCCCGGTAGAGCCAGATCCGGACACCGGCGCGCAGGAGCTCCTCGTAGTAGGAGCGCTGTGCGTGCCACGTCATCGCGTGGTCACCCATCTCGCCGACGAAGAGCTCGACCTCGACCCCGCGCTGGGCGGTCGTGGTGATCGCGTAGAGCATCGAGTCGTCGGGGACGAAGTAGGGCGAGGTGATGGACACCTTCTCCTGCGCGGAGTACAGCAGCGCGTTGAACAGGCGCAGGTTGTTCTCACCGTCGAAGCCGGGCCCGGACGGTACGACCTGGCAGTCGAGCGCGTCGCCGCGGTCGGCGCGCTGGACGGGGTCGCTCTCGCGGAGCAGGAGCTCGTCGGTCTCGCTGTACCAGTCCGTCACGAACAGGGCGTTGAGTCCCGCGACGACGGGACCCTCGAACCGGGCGAACAGGTCCTTGTAGACCATGCCCTTCTCGATGTGCGACTGCAGGTCGTACGACGGGTCGATGAGGTTCTGCGAGCCCGTGAAGGCCACCGAGCCGTCGATGACCATGATCTTCCGGTGGTTGCGCAGGTCGGGCCGCTGGAACTTCCCCTGCAGCGGCTGCAGCGGCAGCATGAGGTGCCACTCGATGTTCGCCCGGTCGAGGAACGCGAGCGTGTCCTTGTAGCCCGGGTACCCGCGGCTCGCCCAGTGGTCGAGCAGGAACCGCACGGTGACACCGCGTGCCTGGGCACGGGCCAGCGCCTCGAAGTACGGCCGGGTGGTGTCGTCGATCGTCGCGATGTAGAACTCGACGTGCACGAAGCGCCGAGACTGGTCGATCGCCCGCGTCATCTCCTGCACCGACTCGTACGAGTCGGGGTAGAGCTCGGCGGAGTTGCCGCCGACCAGGGGCATGGCGCCCAGCTCGCGGTTCAGCTTCGTCACGGACTCGAGCCACAGCGGCCACGGGTGGTCGCGGCGCACACGCTCGATGCCCTCGGTCTGCTCGAGGATGTACGCGTTGATCTCGGTCTGCTTCTCGCGCCGTGCCTTCGGCAGCTTCGTCGACCCGATGACCATGAAGACGATGAACCCGATGTAGGGGATCAGGAAGATCGCGAGCAACCAGGCCGTCGCGGTCTGCGGCTTCCGGTTGTAGGGGACGTAGATGATCGAGAAGACGCGGATCGCCAGGTCCAGCAGGACCAGGAGGACGGTGACCGCGACGCCGAGCCAGTGCTCCACGGGCGCGGCGCTAGCGGAAGTTGATGAACTGCAGCGGCACGTCGAACTCTTCACCCTTGAGGAGCTGGATCGTGTTCTGCAGGTCGTCGCGGCTCTTGGAGGAGACGCGGAGCTCGTCGCCCTGGATCTGGCTCTTGACGCTCTTCGGGGCGTTCGCGCGGAGGAACGCGCCGATCTTCTTGGCGACGTCCTGCTCGATGCCGTTCTTGAACTTCACCTCGATGCGGTACTCCTTGCCCGAGGGGTACGGGTCTCCGGCGTCCAGGCTCTTCAACGAGATGTTCCGCTTGATCGCCTTGGTCTGCAGCACGTCGAGGACGGCCTTGGCGCGCTCCTCGGAGTTCGCCTTGATGAGGACGTCCTCGCCGCTGAACGCGATCGAGGCGTCGGCGCCCTTGAAGTCGTACCGCTGCTCGATCTCCTTGGCGGCCTGGTTGAGGGCGTTCTCCGCCTCCATCTTGTCGACCTTGCTGACCACGTCGAAGGAACTGTCTGCCATGCGGGACAGCCTAACGGCGCGACGGGATCCCGGTTCGGTGGTCACGAGCACCCTCCGACGTCCGGTATGCTCTTCAGCGCGCCTTCGGTTGGTGACCACACCGGTCGGGTGCGCACACGGCAAGTTACCCAAGCGGCCAAAGGGATCTGACTGTAAATCAGCCGGCGTAGCCTTCGGGGGTTCGAATCCCTCACTTGCCACAGCGAACAGCCCCGTCCGATCCGGACGGGGTTGTTGCCGTTCCCGGCCTGGCGTCCTTCCGGGGCGTGATCCGGCAGGCTGGTGCCATGCCCGACAGCCTCGCTCCCGCCCAGTTCGCCGACCTCGCCGAGTCGATCGCCCGTGAGGCAGCAGCGCTCGCGGCCCGCCGACGAGCGGAGGGGGTCGAGGTCGCCGACCGGAAGTCGAGCATCGTCGACGTCGTCACGGCTGCCGACCGGGAGGTCGAGGACCTCGTCCGCACGCGGATCGCCGAGGCGCGTCCCGACGACGCCTTCCACGGCGAGGAGTCCGGCTCCGGTGCCGGGTCCACGGGGATCACCTGGGTGGTCGACCCGATCGACGGCACGGTCAACTACCTCTACGGCAGTGAGCAGTACGGGGTGAGCATCGGCGTCGTGCGGGGGAGCGCGGACCCGACGCAGTGGGAGGCGCTCGCGGGGATCGTCGTGGCGCCGGCGACCGGCACCGTGTTCCGGGCGGTGTCCGGCGAGGGCGCGACACGCGACGGCGTCCCGCTCCGCGTGTCGACCCCGTCGTCCCTCGCGGAGACGCTCGTCGCGACGGGCTTCGGCTACACCGCCGACCGTCGGCGTGAGCAGGTCGCGGTGCTGGCCGGCCTGATCGGCGAGGTGCGGGACGTCCGTCGCGCGGGAGCGGCGTCGCTCGACTGCTGCGCGGTCGGGGCCGGCACCGTCGATGCGTACTACGAGCGCGGCATCAACCCGTGGGACATGGCGGCGGGGTCGCTCGTCGCCGCCGAGGCCGGAGCGAGCGTCCGGATATGGGAGGCCGGCGGCACGCGCTCCTTCCTGTTCGCGGCCCCCGCCGTCGCCGACCAGCTGGAGTCCCTGGTCCGTCGGCTCGAGTCCGAGGTGCTCGCCGACTGACGGCCCGGAGGCGCACTCGCCGGGCGCCGGCAGGGTCCGGTGGGGCACCGCTCGCGGACGGTGCACGGTCGTGCAGACGACTGGCGGTGCGCGACGGCCCCTGCTAGCGTGCTCCAGTCCCGTTATCTGCTCGTTACACACGAGCGCCCCGTGCCCCGATCAGGATCAGCCTCGAACACATGCCCCACGCCTCCACGACTGCGCAGACGCCCACCCGCACCGAGACCGAGCCGGTCGTGCACCTGACGCGACGCGCACGCATCGAGGCCGAGCGTCGAGCGGCTGCGACCAGCACCCCGCGCTCCGCAGCGGCTCCGCAGTCCCCGGTCGACGTGCCGTCGTTCGACGAGCTCGTCGCCCCGACGACGCCCGCAGCCCCGGTCTCACCGATCGACCTCGCGCCGGCCTCAGCGGTCCGGCCGGCACCGTCCGCCGGAGCGGTCACGCCGCCCGCGCCGGTCTCGCCCGACGTCGCGCCGGCGGCGGACGCCTCGCGCGCCCCGACCCCGGTCGTCGATGCGGTCCGTCCGTCGGGAGCGCGACGTCCCGCGACCGCCCCGACGTCCGGCGGCAGGGCTCCGGAGGCCGGCCGCGGCCGTGCACGGCGCACCGCCACGGCCGTCCGCGTCGACCGTGCGACCCGTCACATCAGCAGCGCCTCGGCGTCGTCGGTGTCCACGGGCAGCACGCGCGGTGACGCCTTCCGCCGGAACGCCTCGCGGGTCACCGCCGTCGGCGCACTGCTGTTCGCCGCCGGGCTGGTCGTGTCGACGTCGCTGCCGGCGCAGGCGCTCTGGGTGCCGCCGGCGGACACCACCGCGGCTCGCGCCACCGCCGCCGGCGGAGCACAGTCCCTCAGCGTGGGCAACGGTGCCGTGGACGCCGAGACCACCCGCGACCAGTACTCGGTGACGTCCGCCACGCAGTACAAGAACGTCGACGCGTCGTCCTTCTCGAACGACCCGAACGGCTCGATCCAGTGGCCGTTCCTGACCGGGGTGCCGATCACGTCGGGCTTCGGCGGTCGTCAGGTCGAGGGCTGCTCGTTCTGCTCGACGAACCACATGGGCGTCGACTTCGCCCCGGGCGAGGGGACCCCGATCCGCTCCGTCGCCGCGGGCACGGTCATCAAGGTGCAGGCGCACGACGGCGGCTTCGGCAACGACGTGTGGGTGCAGCACGACGTCGACGGCAAGCAGTTCGTCAGCGTGTACGGCCACATGAAGGACGGCACGTTCAAGGTCGTCACCGGGCAGGAGATCGCCGTCGGCGACGAACTCGGCGAGGTCGGGTCGACCGGCAACTCGACCGGTCCGCACCTGCACCTGGAGATCCACGTCGGTGGCGTCCCGGTGGACCCGCTGACCTGGCTCCGCGCCAACGCGAACTAGCGGAGGAGCGGCGGCACGCCCGGGCGACACGTCGGGTTCCCGACCACCGTCGCACGTCTGCTACGCTCGTCTGGTGCCGCCGAGCGGCACTCGCCCCGATAGCTCAGTGGTAGAGCACTTCCATGGTAAGGAAGGGGTCGTCAGTTCAATCCTGACTCGGGGCTCCGACCCGGAGCTGTTGTCGCTCCGGATCTCCGGCGGGGTAGCTCAGTTGGTTAGAGCACACGACTCATAATCGTGGGGTCACGGGTTCAAGTCCCGTCCTCGCTACCACAGGCCCGGCGGCCAGATCGCCGGGCTTTCGTCGTTCCCGGGGCGCGTCGTTCCCGGGCTGCGTCGGTCTCGAGGCACGTCGGCTCGGGGCGTCATCGGTCTGATCCGAGGCCCGTCGCTCCGCCCGATCCTTCCCATCGCGGGCGCTGTACCGAGTGGGATCGAGCATGCCGAGGGTTCCTGGCAGACCAGGTACGCCCGTCCTCGCCAGGTACGCCCGTTCTCGCCAGGTACGACTGTCCTCATCAGGCGCGCCCGTTCTCGCCGGGTGTGCCTGCCCGTGCCGCGCTGTGACGCTCCGCGGTCGCGCCTCAGCGCGGGGGAGTGGTCAGCACTCCCGCCCCCCGGAGGGCCCGTTCGAGCGTCGCCTCCACCTGCTGCCGGGCGCTCCGCCGACGCCCCGCACCGATGCCGCCCCCGGACACCGCCGTGGCGTGCTGGGCGTGCCGGAGCGTGATCGTGGTCGACGTCCCCGTGACGGTCGTCGAGAGCTCGTACCGCCGGAACTCCCGCGCCGGGTGCACGAGGGCGCCGAGCAGGATCGTCAGCAGCCGGTTGCCGATCGTCGCGGTGATCGTGCCCCCGGTCGACTCGACCCGGTGCCCGGTCTGTCGGAGTGCCGCGCCGGCGACCTCCATGGCGGTGCACCGGTCGCCCGTGTGGACCGCGTACTGCGTCGTGTGCTCCATGAGTCCCTCCCCGTCCCCGGAGTCGTACCCGGCGTCCCCCCGGACACCGTGCGGCGAGCATAGCCGATGCATGCTCAGGGAGAGGGCGTGTGTCGAGCGTGCTCGGTAGACTCCCACGCGTGTCAGTGAACCCCGAGCTCGTCGGCAGGACGTTCCCGCCGGCCCAGCCCTACCTGGTCGGTCGTGAGAAGGTGCGCGAGTTCTCGCGTGCCGTGTTCGCGACGAACCCGATCCACCACGAGCCCGACGCCGCCCGTGCCGCCGGCTACACCGACGTGGTCGCCCCGCCGACCTTCGCCGTCGTCGTGCAGGAGGCGACGCTCGCCCAGCTCCTGGCCGAGCCGGACGCCGGCATCGACTTCTCCCGTGTCGTGCACGGTGAGCAGTCCTTCACCTACGACCGGCCGATCGTCGCGGGCGACGAGCTGACCGCCACGCTCACCGTCACCAGCGTGAAGACCCTCGGCGGCAACGCCATGGTGACCGCCGAGAGCACGATGCAGGACGCCTCGGGGGAGCACGTCGTCACCGCGACCTCCACCCTCGTGGTCCGAGGAGACGACGCATGACCACCGCACCCGCCACCGCGCTCGAGGTCGGCACCGTCGTCGCCGAGCGCGAGGTCCACCTCACCCGCGACGCGCTCGTCCGCTACGCCGGCGCCTCGGGCGACTTCAACCCGATCCACTACCGCGACGACGTCGCCGCCTCCGTCGGGCTCCCCGGCGTGCTCGCGCACGGCATGCTGACGATGGGGCTCGCCGTCCAGCCCGTTGCCGAGTGGCTCGGCGACCGCGGCTGGGTCCAGCGCTACGGCGTCCGTTTCACCCGCCCCGTCGTCGTCGACCCCGAGCAGGGCGCGACCGTCGGCGTCGTCGCGAAGGTCGGCACCGTCGACGACCAGGGGCGTCCGCAGCGCATCGACCTCACCGTGACCGCCGCCGGGCAGACCGTGCTCGGCAAGGCGCAGGTCACGGTGGTGTTCCGCTGACCGTGTCGACGCGACTCGCCGACCTCACCACGTTCCGCGTCGGAGGTCCTGCGGCGACGCTCCTGGTCGCGGACACGACCGACGAGCTCGTCGCGCACGCGCACACCGCGTGGCAGGACGACGAGTGGCTCGTCGTCGGTGGCGGCAGCAACCTGCTCGTCGCCGACGACGGCTTCGCCGGCACCGTCGTGCTCGTCCGGACGCGCGGTGTCGACGCCGAGCCCGACGAGGACGGCGTCACCGTCCGCGTCGCGGCCGGTGAACCGTGGGACCGGTTCGTCGCGACGACCGTCGAGAACGGTTGGACCGGCCTGGAGGCACTCAGCGGCATCCCGGGCACGGTCGGTGCCGCCCCCGTGCAGAACATCGGCGCCTACGGGGTCGAGCTCTCCGACGTGCTCTCCCGCATCGAGTTCCTCGACGCGTCGACGGGGGAACGCGCGTGGGTGGACGCGGCCGAGCTGGCGCTCGGCTACCGCACCTCGACGCTCAAGCACGGGCGACGAGGCGTGGTGCTGACGGTCGAGTTCCGGCTCGGCGCCACCGTGGTCGAGGGCGTGCCCGTCCGCTACGCCCAGCTGGCCGGCTCGCTCGGCGTCGAGCTCGGCACCCCGGTGGACCCGATGACCATCCGGACGACGGTGCTGCGCCTGCGGTCGTCCAAGGGGATGGTGCTCGACGACGCCGACCCGGACACGTGGAGCGCCGGCTCGTTCTTCACGAACCCGATCGTGTCGGCCGGGTTCGCCGAGACGCTGCCGCCGGAGGCCCCTCGTTGGCCGGCCGGCGACGACGTGAAGCTCAGCGCCGCGTGGCTCATCGAGCACGCGGGGGTGCATCGCGGGTACACGGTCCCCGGGTCGCACGCCGCGATCTCGTCGAAGCACACCCTGGCGCTGACCAACCGTGGGGGTGCCACCGCAGCCCAGGTCGCCGAGCTCGCGCGGTACGTCCAGGTGACCGTCCTGAACCGCTTCGGCGTCTCGCTGGTCCCGGAGCCGGTCGTGGTGGGGGACCTGCTCGGCGCGAGCTGACCACCGGACGGTCGCCGCGCCTCCCGGCCGTCGCAGTCTCGCGAGACGCAACGTGGGCGGCTCCGCGCAGCGGTCAAGCGCTGCGCGGAACCGCCCACGTTGCGTGCTGCGGAGGGGGCTACGCGGAGAAGAACGCCGCCAGCCGCCGGACGCCCTCGGCGATGTCGTCGTCGCCGAGCGCGTAGGACATCCGGATGTAGCCGGAGGGACCGAAGGCCTCGCCCGGGACGACCGCGACCTCGGCGTGCTCGAGGATCAGGTCCGCGAGCTCGAGCGTGGTCGTCGGGGTCGACCCCGCCCACTCGCGGCCGAGGAGCGCCGTGACGTCGGGGTAGACGTAGAAGGCGCCCTTCGGGGTCGGGGTGACGAAGCCCGGGATCGCGTTGAGCCCCTCGACGATGGCGCGACGGCGGCGGTCGAACGCCTCGCGCATCGCCGCGACGGGCTCCTGCGGGCCGGTGAGGGCTGCGATCGCGGCACGCTGCGACACGTTCGCCACGTTCGACGACAGGTGCGACTGCAGGTTGGACGCGGCCTTCACGGCGTCGGCCGGGCCGATGGACCACCCGACGCGCCACCCGGTCATGGCGTACGTCTTCGCGACGCCGTTGACGAGGATCGTGGTGTCGGCGAGGGCCGGCACCGCGTCGAGGATGCCCGTGAAGGCGACGTCGTCGTAGACCAGGTCCTGGTAGATCTCGTCGCTGACCACCCAGATGCCGTGCTCGAGCGCCCACTCGCCGATGGCCTTCGTCTGCTCGGCCGAGTACACCGAGCCGGTGGGGTTCGACGGCGAGCAGAACAGCAGCGCCTTGGTCCTCGGCGTGCGCGCTGCCTCGAGCTGCTCGACCGTGACGAGGTAGTCCTGGTCGCTGCCCGCGAAGACCTCGACCGGGACGCCGCCGGCCAGGCGGATCGCCTCGGGGTAGGTGGTCCAGTAGGGAGCGGGCAGCAGGACCTCGTCGCCCTCGTCCACGATGGTCTGGAACGCCTGGTAGACGGCCTGCTTCCCGCCGTTGGTGACGATGACCTGCGACGGGTCGACGGTGACGCCGGACTCGCGAGCGGTCTTCTCGGCGATCGCCCGCTTGAGCTCGGGCAGGCCCGTCGCCGGCGTGTAGCGGTGGTTCGCGGGGTCCTGGACGGCCAGGACGGCGGCGTCGACCACGTGCTGCGGCGTCGCGAAGTCCGGCTCGCCCGCCGCGAACGAGATCACCGGACGACCGGCGGCCTTGAGCGCCTTGGCCTTCGCATCGACCTTGAGCGTCGCGGACTCGGCGATCGCGGCGATGCGCGACGCGATGCGCGGACGGTCGGAGGTCGCGGCGACGGAGTCCGTCGCGGTCTCGGGGGCGGTGGACTCGGGGCCGGGGGCTGCGGTGCTCACGGCCGCCAGCCTACCGGCGCGGCACGCCGGGGGGAGCGGCCGAGTGGACAGCGTGTGACGGACTCCCGTACACTCGACCACCGGCGCACGGAACGGTGACGGGACGTGCCCCAGGGGGTTCCGACCCCTACAGGGCGGTGGCTCAATTGGTAGAGCAGCGGTCTCCAAAACCGCAGGTTGCAGGTTCGAGTCCTGTCCGCCCTGCAAGTCTGGAAGGTGTGAAGGTGGCGAGCAAGGACATGGAGACGACGGCGGACGACGTCGTCGCGAAGGCCAAGGCCGACCGTGCTCAGCGTGGTGGCCCGATCGCTGCCGTCGTCCTCTTCATTCGCCAGGTCATCGGCGAACTCCGCAAGGTCGTCACGCCGACCCGCAAGGAGCTCTTCAGCTACACCGGCGTCGTGCTCGTCTTCGTCGTCGTGAT
This sequence comes from Curtobacterium uvaldense, assembly GCF_028307415.1. Lineage (NCBI taxonomy): Bacteria > Bacillati > Actinomycetota > Actinomycetes > Micrococcales > Microbacteriaceae > Curtobacterium > Curtobacterium uvaldense. The sequence goes on from NZ_JAQMHU010000001.1 coordinate 137,019, forward strand.
GATGATCCTGGTGTCGATCCTCGACTTCGTCTTCGGTCTCGGCGTCGGTTACGTCTTCGGCAACGGTCCCACGGCCTGACCCGTCGCCGACCGGCCTGACGGCTGGTCTGCTGCGTCCGTTCACCTGGCCGGACCCCGACAGGAGTACGGTCGCCCGAGACGGCGACGGACGCGAACCGCTCCGGCCACTCACCCGATCCGCACCACCGAACGGAAAGAACCGCAGTGTCTGACTACTCCCGCGACGACATCGACCTCGCCACGGCTGCCGAGCAGTCCTCCGAGGTCGAGGAGAACCAGGAAGGCGACGTCGAGACCGCCGAGGGCCGTTCGGTCGAGTCCGCCGAGGAGCGCGCGATCTCCGTCGAGGACGAGGACGCCGAGTCCCTCGGGACGAGCGACGAGCCGGACGACGGCACGGTGGACACCTCCATCGACGAGGCGCTCACGGCGCTGGCCGAGTCCCGCGACCCCGAGGCCGACGCCGTCGTCGACGACGCGCTCGACATCGACTCCGCCGACGAGGCCGAGGCCGCCGTCGAGGCGGTCGAGGACGAGGAGGAGACCGAGCTCGAGGACGCCTCCGCAGCCGAGGCGAACGAGACGCTCGCCGCGGACGAGGCCCTCGACGCCGACGAGGTCGACGACGAGCCCGCCGAGGTCGACCCGTACGACGCCTTCAAGGCCGAACTCCGGATGAAGCCGGGCAAGTGGTACGTCATCCACTCCTACGCGGGCTTCGAGCGCCGCGTGAAGTCGAACATCGAGAACCGCATGATCTCGATGTCGATGGAGGACTCGATCTACCAGGTCGAGGTCCCGATGGAGGACGTCGTCGAGATCAAGAACGGGCAGCGCAAGCTGGTCACCCGCGTCCGGATCCCCTCGTACGTGCTCGTCCGCATGGACCTCAACGAGGACTCGTGGTCGGTCGTCCGCCACACCCCCGGTGTCACCGGCTTCGTCGGCAACGCCCACAACCCGACGCCGCTCCGCTTCGACGAGGCGTTCGGCATGCTGAAGTCGCTCGTGCAGGTCGCCGAGGCCGCACCGACCAAGGGCGGCGCGAAGTCCGGCGGTGCCGCACAGGCGCAGCCGCAGGCCGAGGTCGACTTCGAGATCGGCGAGACGATCACCATCAAGGAAGGCTCGTTCGCGGGCCTGCCGGGTTCGATCTCCGAGATCAAGCCGGAGAGCGGCAAGCTCACCGTCCTCGTCTCGCTGTTCGAGCGCGAGACCCCGGTCGAGCTCAGCTTCGACCAGGTCACCAAGCTGTAGTAAGCTACTGAGGTTTGGCCCCGCGTGCTGTGGCATGCGGGGCTTCACCGCGGTCCGGATCCGCCGGGCCAGCGGGAGAGTGCACGGATCCCCGTGCGTTCGATTCCAGGAGGAAGCACAACATGGCACCGAAGAAGAAGGTCACGGGCCTCATCAAGCTGCAGATCAACGCGGGCGCCGCCAACCCGGCCCCGCCGATCGGTCCTGCGCTCGGTCAGCACGGCGTGAACATCATGGAGTTCTGCAAGGCGTACAACGCCGCGACCGAGTCGCAGCGCGGGAACGTCGTGCCGGTCGAGATCACCGTCTACGAGGACCGTTCGTTCACGTTCGTCCTCAAGACCCCGCCGGCCGCAGAGCTGATCAAGAAGGCCGCGGGTGTGCAGAAGGGGTCCTCGACCCCGCACACGGTCAAGGTCGCGAAGATCTCGATGGACCAGGTCCGTCAGATCGCCGAGACCAAGCAGGCCGACCTGAACGCCAACGACATCGAGCAGGCCGCGAAGATCATCGCCGGCACCGCTCGTTCGATGGGCATCACGGTCGAGGCGTAAGCCTCAGCGCCCCACACACCCCGACCCCTTTCCGTGGGAGAGCCTCGCCGGCTCGTCAACCACGTAGCTCCTGAGGAGAACACCATGGCGAAGAAGTCCAAGGCCTACCAGGCCGCGGCCGCGAAGATCGAGGCCGACAAGTTCTACACCCCGACCGAGGCAGTCGCCCTCGCGAAGGAGACCGGCTCGGCGAAGACCGACTCCACGGTCGAGGTCGCGCTGAAGCTCGGCGTCGACCCGCGCAAGGCCGACCAGATGGTCCGCGGCACGGTCATCCTGCCGCACGGCACGGGCAAGACCGCCCGCGTCATCGTCTTCGCCGTGGGCGCTGCGGCCGAGGCCGCCATCGCCGCCGGTGCTGACGAGGTCGGTGGCGACGAGCTCATCGCGAAGGTGGCCGAGGGCTACACCGCGTTCGACTCCGCCGTCGCGACGCCGGAGCTCATGGGCAAGGTCGGTCGTCTCGGCAAGGTGCTCGGCCCGCGTGGCCTCATGCCCAACCCGAAGACCGGTACCGTGACCCCGAACGTGGCGCAGGCCGTCAACGACATCAAGGGCGGCAAGATCGAGTTCCGCGTCGACAAGCACGCCAACGTGCACTTCGTCGTCGGCAAGGCCTCGTTCACGCCGGAGCAGCTCGACGAGAACATCTCGGCCGCGCTCGAGGAGATCGTCCGCCTCAAGCCGTCCGCGTCGAAGGGCCGCTACATCATGAAGGGCGCCGTCTCGACGACGTTCGGACCGGGCATCCCGCTCGACGTCAACGCCATCTGATCGACTGATCAGGCCAGGAGGACCCGCACCGATCGGTGCGGGTCTTCCTGCGTTCCCGGGGGTCCGACCGGATACCGTGGCCTCGTGCGGACCCTCGTGAACTCCCTCCGGCTCGTCGCCGTGATCGCGGTCGTCGCCGCGGTCCTCGCGCAGTGGCTCGTGACCTCCCGGACGCCGGACTACCTCTTCTGGAACTTCTTCGGCTACTTCACGATCCAGTCGAACATCATCGTCGCGGTGGCCTTCGCACTGACCCTGGTGGCAGCAGCGCGACGGCAGCGCAGCAACCTGCTGCTCACCGGGTTCCGGGGTGCGGCGACGGTGTACATCGCCACGACGGGCGTCGTCTACAACACGCTGCTCGTCGGGGCCTCGGTGTCGAACACGGTGCCGTGGTCGAACGACGTGCTGCACAAGGTGGTCCCGCTGTACGCCGTGCTCGACTGGCTGGTGTTCTCCGACCGGGCGCGGCTGCTCCTCCGGCACGTCTGGTGGTTCCTGGTCTACCCGGCGGTCTGGCTCGTCGTGGTGCTCGTCCGCGGCGCGACCGACGGGTGGGTCCCGTACCCGTTCCTGGACCCTGCGCAGGGCTACGGCGTGGTGGCGCTGTACTGCCTCGGCGTCGCGGTGTTCATCGGGCTCATGGGGATCCTCGTGGTGGGGATGAGCCGGCTGCGTCTGCTGCGGGTCTAGACCCGGAACGTCCGGAGCTTGTCGAGCACGAGGTCCGCGAGCTGGACGAGCCCGCGGATCTGGTCGTCGTCGCGGTCCACCCACCGGCACTCGGGTTCGTCGGCGACGGGCACGAAGTCGTCGTGGCGCTCCCACACGAACAGGGTGCGGTCGGCCCCCAGGACGTACTGCTGCCACCAGACCTGGCGCAGGTAGTGCCGGGGGATGCTCCGCCAGCCCTTGCCCGTGGTCTTGATCTCGGCGAGCACGAGTCGGTCGGACGCGTCGTGGCCGACGCCGTCCGGGGTCGCCAGGTGCGCGCGGTTCGCGCTCGCGTGGAAGAGGTGGGCCGACGGCTCGATGCCGTGCGTGGCCGCGACCCAGGCGGCGATCACGGGCTCACGGTCCTTGCCGTGCTCGGTCCAGGCGTTGCCCGAGAACCGGGAGCCGTACCGCTTCTCGGCGACGACGGTCTCGACCGCGCGCAGCGACGCGAGCCGTGCGACGTCGGTCGCGGTGATGCCCATCGCGCGGGCGCGGAGCCACGCCACCCGGTCGGACGAGTGCGCGACGATCCGCTCGGTGTGCCCGCGGAGCGCGGTGAACGCGTCGTGGCCACCGGGCGCGGATCGCGGGCCCGCGGCAGGACGACCGACGGGAGCAGCGTCGCGTGCAGCCGACCGCACGGCGGACGTGGCCGGCGCGGCGGAGGCGGGGAGGGCCTCCAGACCGGGGTCCAGGTCGCCCCACAGGGTGGGCTGCACGATCGTCACCGGACGATTGTCACCCCGCGGGCCGACACGGCGCGAACCGACGCGCGCGGCGTCCGCCCTCAGGAGACGAGCTGACGGCCCTCGGCGGGGGCGACGAGCTCGTCGACGCCGGCGGGGGAGAGCGCGTAGTCGAGGGCGAGCACGGCTGCGCCCTGCAGTGCGGCGACGGAGCCCGCACGGGACTGCGCGATCACGAGGTGCTCGGTGGCGAGGGGCATCGAGCGGGCGTAGACGACCTCGCGGACACCGGCGAGCAGGTGCTCCCCGGCACGGGTGATGGAGCCGCCGAGCGTGATCACGGACGGGTTGACGAGCGAGACACAGGTCGCGAGGACCTCGCCGATGTCCCGGCCGGCCTGTCGGACGGCCCCGATCGCGTCGAGTTCCGAACGGTTCACCAGGTCGATGACGTCGCCGCTGGTGTGCACGTCGTGACCCTTCGCCCGCAGGGCGCGGGCGATGGCCGGGCCGGAGGCGACGGCCTCGAGGCAGCCGGTGTTGCCGCAGTGGCACGGCACGTCGCCCGCGCGGGACACGCGCACGTGACCGATGTCGCCCGCGGTGCCCTGCGCGCCCCGGCGGAGCTGCCCGTCGGAGACGATGCCCGAGCCGATGCCGGTCGCGACCTTCACGAACAACAGGTGGTCCAGGTCCGGCCAGCCGTACGCCCGTTCGCCGAGCGCGGCGATGTTCACGTCGTTGTCGACCAGCACGTGCGCGGCGACGTGGCCGCGCAACCATCCGGGGACGTCGAAGCCGTCCCAGCCCGGCATGATCGGCGGGTTCGCCGGGCGCCCGGTGGAGAACTCGACCGGGCCGGGGACGCCGATGCCGATCGCGACGACGTCGTCGCGCCGCCGACCGACCTCGTCGAGCAGTTCGTCGACGGTCTCGACCAGCCACGTGAGGGTGGGGACCGGGCCGGCGGCGATGTCGATCGCGGCCTCCCGCGTCGCCAGCGGGGCCCCGACGAGGTCGGTCACGGCGACCCGCCCGTGCGAGGCACCGAGGTCGGCGGCCACGACGAGGCGTGCGCGCGGGACGAGGGCGACCTGGGCGGGGGGACGGCCGCCGGTCGACGCGGCGGTCTCCACGGGGCCCACGAGCCCCACGTCGACGAGGGCGTCCAGGCGCACGGCGATCGTCGAGCGTGCGAGTCCCGTCAGGGCGGCGAGCTCCGCCCGGGTCCGCGGCACACCGTCGCGGAGGATCTGGAAGAGTTCGCTCGCTCCGACCGGCGGCGACGCTGCCGTCCGGGTGAAGTCGATCATGTCGGGAGTGAAGCACACATCGAACGCGCCACGCAACGAAGACTGTCGAGGACTTCGCAACTTCTGCTTGACCGCCGACAGAAGCGGCCATAGTGTGACGCTCGATCACTGACGATCCACCATCTCGACGAGGAGAACCCCTGGTGACACAACCCCTGTCGGTCCAGCTCTACACGGTGCGGGACGCCCTCTCGGCGGACCTGCCGGGCACGCTCCAGCGCATCGCGTCCATCGGCTACACGAACGTCGAGGCCTTCGGCTTCGTCGACCGCGCCGAGGAACTGCGCGACGCCCTGGCGGCCGCTGGCCTGCAGGCACCGAGCGGCCACGCCCGTCTGCTGGACGCCGGGGAGCAGGACCTCGAGCGCATCCTCCACGCCAGCGTCACGGTCGGGCTGGGGACGCTCATCGACCCGCACATCGACGAGGCCCGCTGGACGACCCGCGAGGACGTCGAGGCCGTCGCCCGCGAACTCAGCGCACTGGCTCCCCGCGCCGCCGACCACGGACTCGTGCTCGGCTACCACAACCACGCGTTCGAGTTCTCGAACCGCATCGACGGCGTGAGCGCCTACGAGGTCTTCGCCGACGCGCTGTCCGACGACGTCGTCCTCGAGCTCGACACCTACTGGGTGACGGTCGGTGGCGACGACCCGGTCGCGATCCTCGGCAAGTACGGCGACAAGGTGCAGTTCCTGCACGTCAAGGACGGCGACGGCTCGCACGACGACGAGAAGCAGGTCGCGGTGGGCAACGGCGTCATGCCGATCCGCGACATCGTCGCCGCGGCGCCGGACGCCCAGCACGTCGTCGAGCTCGACGGCCACGAGGGCGACGTGTTCCAGGCCGTCGCCGACTCGTACACGTTCCTGCAGGGGGTCCGCGCATGACCGACACGACGACCGCGGCGGGCGCGCAGCAGTCCGACGACGCCGCGCGCCGCACCGGCCCGGTCGGGGTCGGCGTCATCGGGGCCGGGGTCATCTCCGACCAGTACCTGTCGAACCTCACGGTCTTCCCCGACGTCGAGGTCCGGTTCATCGCCGACATCGACGAGGCACGTGCCGCCGCCCAGGCCGAGAAGTGGGGCGTCGCCGGATCGGGATCGGTGGAGGAGCTCCTCGCCGACGACGACGTCGAGATCGTCGTGAACCTGACCATCCCGGCCGCGCACGTCGAGGTCGCCCTCCGCGCCCTCGCCGCGGGCAAGCACGTCTGGGGCGAGAAGCCCTACGCGCTCGACCGTTCCAGCGCGGCCGAGCTCCGGGACGCGGCGCGCGCCGCCGGCAGGACCGTCAGCGTCGCGCCGGACACGTTCCTCGGCGCCGGACTGCAGACCGCCCTCCGGACGATCCGCGACGGTCGGATCGGCACGCCGCTGAACGGTCTGACGCTCTTCCAGAGCCCCGGCCCGGAGTCGTGGCACCCGAGCCCCGAGTTCCTGTTCGCGGACGGCGCCGGCCCGCTGTTCGACATCGGCCCGTACTACATCACCACCCTGGTGCAGGCGTTCGGACCCGTCGCGAAGGTCACCGCCACCGCCTCGAAGTCCCGTGCCACCCGCACGATCGGCTCGGGTCCGAAGGCCGGGACGGAGTTCCCCGTCGACGTGCCGACGAACCACTCGGCGCTGATCCAGTTCGAGGACGGCGGGAGCGCGCAGAGCGTGTTCTCGTTCGAGTCCGACCGTGGCCGCACCGGCTTCGTCGAGATCGCGGGGGAGACGGGGACCGTCGTGTTCCCGGACCCGAACGACTTCGACGGCGACACCGAGCTGTACGTGCTCGGCGCCGACGAGCCCGAGACGATCCCCGCCGTCGGGTCCACCTACTCGCGGGGGACGGGCGTGGTCGACCTGGCCCGCTCCCTCCGTGCGGGTGAGGAGAACCGGGTCCCCGGCGACCTCGCCTTCCACGTCCTCGACGTGATGGTCTCCATCGCCGAGGCGGCAGAACGTGGTGAGACGGTGCTCGTGGAGAGCACCGTCGCACCCTCCCCGACCCTCCCCGAGGGCTGGGACCCCGCGGAGTCGACCCTGTCCTGACCGGACGCGCCGGCGTCCGTCCGCGGACGACGGCACACCCGGGCAGGGCATCGGGACGACCCCGCACGCCGGTGACGGCGACGTCGACCGGCACGCACACAGCAGCACCCGACACGTACACCCCTTCGCACCATCTCAACGACGAGAAAGTAGAGAGTCATGCGCACTGCCATCCGCGCACTGGCCATCACCGCGGCCGCGGCACTCACCGTGGCCGGCCTGGCGGCCTGCTCCTCCGGGTCGTCCGGTTCCTCCGGCGACTCGAAGACGCTCACGTACTGGGCGTCCAACCAGGGCACGTCCCTGCAGAACGACAAGGAGGTGCTCACCCCCGTCCTCGAGAAGTTCACCAAGGAGACCGGGATCAAGGTGGACCTCCAGGTCATCGGCTGGAACGACCTGCAGACGAAGATCACCACCGCCGTCACCTCGGGCCAGGGCCCGGACGTGGTCAACATCGGCAACACCTGGGCGACGTCGCTCCAGGCCACCGGCGCCTTCCAGGAGTTCGGTGACTCGGAGATGGAGGCGATCGGCGGTGCCGACAAGTTCGGCAAGGTCGCGCTGTCCACCGGTGGTGCTCCGGGCAAGACCGTCACGAGCGTCCCGCTCTACGGCCTCGCCTACGGCCTGTACTACAACAAGCAGATGTTCAAGGACGCCGGCCTCGAGGCACCCACCACGTGGGAGGAGCTGACCGCCGACGCGAAGAAGCTCACCACCGACGGCAAGTACGGCTTCACCATCGCCGGTGGCTCGTACACCGAGAACGCGCACTTCGCCTTCATCAACTCGGCGCAGAACGGCGGCGAGTGGTTCGACGAGGACGGCAACCCGACGTTCACCCAGAAGGCGAACGTCGACGGCATCAAGCGTTACCTCGACCTGATGCAGTCCGACAAGGCGGTCAACACCTCGAACGCGCAGTACGACAACGGCACGCAGGCGGTGTCGGACTTCGCGAACAAGAAGGCCGCGATGATGCTGACGCAGAACAACGCGAACGCCACGATCACGTCGAACGGCATGTCCGCCGACGACTTCGGCGTGGTGCCCTTCCCGGCACCCGAGGGCGCGAAGGACATCGCCTCCTTCCCCGCCGGCATCAACCTGTCGGTCTTCAAGAACACGAAGAACAAGGACGGTGCGCTGAAGTTCGTCAAGTACATGACGAGCGAGGACACCCAGACGACGCTCGACAAGCCGTACTCGGCCCTGCCGGTGCTCGCCTCGGCTGCCGACTCGGTCTCCGACGAGCAGACGAAGACGTTCCTCGACATCTACAACAACAAGGCGAAGCCGCTCCCGCTGGTGCCCGCCGAGGACCAGTTCGAGTCGACCGTCGGCAAGGCGATGAACGACATGTTCGCCAAGATCGCCACCGGCGGCACGGTGTCCGACAGCGACATCAAGACGGCCCTGCAGACCGCGCAGGACCAGGTCTCGCAGTCGGTCGGCTAGTCGGCCGGGAGGCCCGGGGTGCGTCCGCAGGACACGCCCCGGGCCTCGCCCCTCCACACCCGGCCCCGCGCCGGGGGTGAGCGCATCGGCTCACGCACGCCGCGCCTCCCGTCCGCTGCCACGGACCCGCGCGAAGCACCGATCCCCCTCCTGCCGGAAGGCCCCCACCCATGACCACCTCGGTCCTGCCCGACTCCGAGCGCATCGACCTGACCCACACGAAGGCACCGACCCTGTCGGGGCCGCAGCCGGGTCGGAAGCCGAAGCGCCACTGGCTGCCGTACGCGCTCGTCGCGCCGGCGGTCCTCTTCGAGCTGCTCATCCACATCGTGCCGATGCTCACCGGCATCTGGATCTCGTTCGTCCAGCTCACCAAGTACTTCATCGCGAACTGGGGAGCCGCGCCCTTCGCCGGGCTGCGGAACTACTCGGTCGCCATCGACTTCGACCAGGCCATCGGCAAGGGCGTCCTCAACTCGTTCCTCATCACCTGCGGCTACACGGTCATCGTCGTCGCGCTGGCGTGGACCTTCGGCATGGCTGCGGCGGTCGCGCTGCAGAAGCCCTTCAAGGGCCGCGGGCTCTTCCGCACGCTCTTCCTCGTGCCGTACGCGCTGCCGATGTACGCCGGCATCATCACCTGGAAGTTCATGTTCCAGCGGGACTCGGGTGCCGTGAACCACGTCCTCGTCGACCAGCTCGGACTCTTCGGTGGGCAGGGACCGTTCTGGCTGATCGGCTCGAACGCGTTCGTCTCGGTCGTCGTCGTCGCGATCTGGAAGACCTGGCCGTTCGCGTTCCTCATGCTCATGGCGGGCCTGCAGTCGGTGCCGAACGACGTGTACGAGGCCGCGTCGGTGGACGGTGCGAAGCCCTTCCGCCAGTGGCGCTCCATCACGCTGCCGATGGTCCGCCCGGTCAACGTGACGCTCGTGCTCGTGATGTTCCTCTGGACGTTCAACGACTTCAACACGCCCTACGTGCTGTTCGGCTCGACCGCGCAACCGCCGGCCGCCGACCTGCTCAGCTTCCACATCTACAACGCGTCGTTCATCACCTGGAACTTCGGTTCCGGCGCCGCGATGAGCGTGCTGCTCCTCATCTTCCTGCTCATCGTCACGGGCATCTACCTGGCCGTGACCAACCGGAGGTCCGTCCGTGCGTGAAACAATGGGCGCCAAGTCCTTCAAGGTCGTCACGATCGTCCTGTTGACGTTGTTCACGGTCGTCCCGCTCTACGTGATGATCACCACGGCGATGAAGCCGCTCGGCGACGTGCAGGACAACTTCACGTGGATCCCGACCAACATCACCCTCCAGCCGTTCATCGACATGTGGTCGACGGTGCCGCTGGCGAAGTACTTCGTGAACTCGCTCGTGGTCTGCACGATCGCGACGCTGTTCTCGCTGATCATCGCCCTGTTCGCCGCGTACGGTGTCTCGCGCTGGAACTTCAAGGGCAAGAGCACCTTCACCACGGCGGTGCTCTCCACCCAGATGTTCCCGGGCGTGCTGTTCCTGCTGCCGCTGTTCCTCATCTTCACGAACCTCGGCAACGCGCTCGGCATCCAGCTCGTCGGGTCGTGGCTCGGCCTGATCATCACCTACCTGACGTTCACGCTGCCGTTCTCGATCTGGATGCTGTCCGGGTACTTCGAGACGATCCCGCGGGAGCTCGACGAGGCCGCGATGGTCGACGGCTCCGGCCCGATGGGCGCGCTGTTCCGGGTCATCCTGCCCTCGGCGCGACCCGGGCTCGTCGCGGTCGGCATCTACTCGTTCATGACCGCGTGGGGCGAGGTCCTCTTCGCCTCGGTGATGACGAACGGCGACGGGCAGCTGCTCGCGAACGGTCTGCAGCAGTACTCCACGCAGACGAACGTGTACTGGAACCAGATCATGGCGGCGTCGCTCGTCGTCTCGATCCCGGTCGTGGTGGCGTTCCTCATCGTGCAGCGCCAGTTCGTGGCCGGTCTGACCGCGGGTGCGGTGAAGTAGGCGCTCCCGGCCGGCCCGGCCGGGCTCGGCTGGCGGGCCCGGCCGGCCTACCCGAGACTCGGCTCGGCGGACAGTTTCGCGGGACTTCGCCCGTGGAACTGTCCGCCGGGCCGAGTCTCGTCGGTGCGTGGTCCGATGCGACAGGATGGACAGATGACGGGGACGCGAGGACGGCAGCTGCTGCCGCGGCAGAGCAGCCGGGTGCACGTGTACGACGTCGAGACCCGGACGTCGAGGCTCGTGTTCTCGTCGGACCGGGTGCTCGTCGAGGCGCCGAACGTGCGCGACGACGGCACGCTCGTGCTGAACGGGGACGGGGACCTCTGGCTCCTGACCCCGCCGGCGACGGGCAGCGACACGGTGCTCGACGAGACCGCTCTCGTCCGCGTGCCGATGCGGGGCGTCGACGAGATCAACAACGACCACGTGCTCGACCCCGGCGGCGACTCCGTGGTGGTGAGCGCCCGCGACGGCGAGCTGTACCGGGTCCCGTTGCCCGAGGGCGGGTCGGCGGTCCGCATCACCGACACCGCCGCGGTGCTGCCGGTGGTCCGGAAGTACTACCTGCACGGCATCGCGCCCGACGGCTCGGCCCTCGCGGCGATCGTGGGGGAGCGCACGCCGGAGGGGGTCTGGACGACCGACGTCGCCCTCGTCGACGCAGCGTCCGGCGACACGACCTTCCTCACGCGGGACCCCCACCCGGACGACGGGTGCGCGATCACGCCGGACGGCGCCACCGTCCTGTTCAACACCGAGCGCTTCACACCGGGCACCGCGCAGCTCGCGTCGCTCCGGCTCGGGGCCCGCGACGGCGCTGCGGGCGACGGCGGTGTGGGCGACGGCGCTGCGGGCGACGGCGGTGTGGGCGACGGCGGTGCGGGCGGTCCCGTGCAGATCACCGCCGACGACCGCGTGAACTGGTTCCCGCACCTGTCCCCGGACGGCGCGCACCTGCTCTACCTGTCGTACGGCCCCGGCGTGCAGGGGCACCCCGCCGACCACCGGGTCGAGCTGCGGCTGCTGCCCGGGGTCCTGGCCCGGGGCGCGCGGATCGCCGTCGTGCCCGAGACCCTCGTCGCGCTCGACGGCGGCCAGGGGACCGTCAACGTCCCGCCGTGGTCGCCCGACTCGCGCTGGTTCGCGTACTGCGACTACCCCGTCACCTGAGCGCGTCGAGCCGCTCCGCGGGAGTCTGCGCGTGGACCCGCACCGCACGACGCAACGTCGGCGACTGCTCGCAGCGGTGTCGCCGTGCGGGCAGCCGCCGACGTTGCGTTCCGCGGAAGGGGCGGGCGGGGGCCGGAGGGGCGGGTCAGCCGGCGTCGCCGTAGGTGCGACGGAGGTGCTCCGCGTACCCACCGGGGGTCCGGCCGGCGAAGCGTCCGCTCGTGACCACCGGGAGCTCGGTCGTCGCCCGGACGTCGAGCCCGAGTGCCCGTGCCCGGTCCACCAGTCGGACGTCCTCGTGCTCGGGCACGGGGTCGAAGCCGCCCAACGCGGTGTCGGCGTCCGCCCGCACGCCGAGGTTCGCGCCGTGCACGTGCCCGATGGTCGCTCCGGGCGGGTGTGCCGCCCGCCAGCGGTCGAGCACCGCGGGGTCGAGGTCGTCCGGGTCGGGGACGACCGCGCCGACGAGCAGGTGCGCTCCGGCGAGCAGGGCGTCCACCTGCTGCACGAGCCAGTCCGGGTGGACGCGCGAGTCGGCGTCGGTGTGCGCGAACCAGTGCCGGCCGGGCGGGGTCGCCCGGGCGAGGGTCCTCGCGTGCGCGGTGCCGAGTGCCCGTGCGCGACCCACGCCGACGCGCGCCGAGGTCCTGACGTGCAGGCGACCCGTCCGCCACACGGGGTCCGCCTGCCGCGCCGTCTCGACGATGTCGGCCGTGCCGTCCGTGCAGCCGTCGAGGACGAGCGTCACGGCGGCCCGGGTCGACGGGTGCGCGTCGTGGAGTGACGTGACGGCGGTCGCCAGTGCGTCGAGGGCGGAGCGGACGGAGGTCTCCTCGTCGTGCACCGGGACGACGACGTCGATGCGGGTGGCGCTCACCGGACGAGCCCCTCGGCCCGGGCGACCGAGGTGACGGCGGGTCCCGGCAGCACACTGAGCACGAAGTCCTCCTCGACGTGCCGGACGAGTGCGGGCCGCGGCCAGCGGGTGGCCAGCCGCGCGTCCACGGTGTCGCCGTCGGTCACCGCGTCGTCGTCCGGGTGGCGCCAGTGGCAGGCGACGAGCACGCCGTCGTCGTCGAGCGTCTCGAGCACCCGGTCGAGGGTGCGGTCGAGGTCGTCCGGCGACAGGTAGTAGCCGACCTCCGAGAGCACCACCAGGTCCCACCGGCCGTCCGGCCACTCGGCGGGGAACGCGGCGGTCTCGAACCGGGCGCCCGGTGCCCGTCGCTCCGCCCGCTCGATCGCGGCGGCAGCGACGTCCGTGCCGAGGACCGCGTCCGCGCGCTCGGTGAGGGCCGCGGTGAGCACGCCGGTCGCGCAGCCGAGCTCGAGCGCCGACCGGAAGCGGGGGCGGGGGAGTGCGGCCAGGGTGACGGCGCGCTTCCGTTGCTCGTACCAGGAGCCGTCGAAGTCCCACCCCTCGGGCTTCCGCGCGTAGTGCGCGTCGAAGGAGTCCCCGGAGCGCGACCGCACCGGCGCGAACAGCCACTCCTCGACCCGCAGGTGGTGCGCCGCGTGACGGTCGTCGACGATCGCCTCGTCCCCGGGTGCTGCCGACAACGGCAGCGTCTGCGACGGGTAGGCGGCCAGCGCCCGGGCCTTCCGGTCACGGACGTCCGCGTCGAGGGTGAGCGTGCGGGCCCGGTCCCACGGTGCGGTCGGAGCAGCCGGGTCGTCCCAGTGCCAGGCCCACACCGGGTACGCGAGCAGGTCGGTGCCCGGCGTCGCGTCGACCACCTGCTCCGCGACCTCGCCGGCGATCCGGTGGTCGCGGTGTCCGTCCCCGCGCCAGGGCGCGACGACGAGCGTCGGACGCGGCGCCCCGGCGAGACGGTGCTCGAGTGCGGCGCGCAGCACGTCGACGTGTTCCCGCACCGCGCCGTCGGGCACGTCGAGCTCGGTCGCGCCGGCCGTCGGGTGCAGCACGCGCAGCGCGGCCCGGAACTCGGCGGCGCGACGGGGCGCGAGCTCGGCGGGTGTCACCGTGGGGGAGTCCGGGTGCGAGCGCTCGCCGCGGGTGACGAGCAGCACGTGGACGGGGATGCCGGCGTCCGCGGCCGTCGCGATCAGGCCACCGGCGCCGAGGGTCTCGTCGTCGGGGTGCGGCGCGACGACGACCACCGAGCCGACACCGTGCAGGTCGACCGGCACCGCGGGCACCGAGCGGAGGAACGCCGTCCACGCCGCGGGATCGGTCCCGGGTTCGCGGTGGTCGAAGCTCACCACGCGACACCGCCGCGTTCGGTGACGATGCGTCCGACCCGGGCGAGGTCGCGCTCCCCGTGGTCCTGCAGCACGTAGAGCCCGAGGTCGGCGACCCGTGCGGCGACCGCGGGGTCGCTCGTCAGCGGGGCGGGGCCGAGCGTCGCGACGACGCGCTGCGACACGGCGTCGACCGCGCGACGGACCCGCGACCGCGTGACCTGCGCCACGAGCGACCAGTCGGTGTCGTCGTCCGACCCGGCCGCGTCGATCCGGGCGGCGGCGGTCGCCAGGGCGTCCTCGGCGTCGGCGAGGTCGAGGACCGTCGCGCCGAGCGCTGCCCGGAGCAGTTCGGCGTCGGGTCGGGCCGCCGCCGCGGACCGCAGCAGCCGGGCGAGCCCGACGGCTCCGCCCCACCAGCAGGCCGCGACGCCGATGCCGCCCCACGCGAAGCCCGGGCGGGTGAGGTACCAGCCGGGTGCGCCGACCGCGGTCGCCCGGACGCCGGTGCAGTCGACCGGGCCGCTCGGGACGTCGGGCATCCCGCGCGCGACCCAGGCATCGTCGTGCGCCGTGACACCGTCCTGTCGCAGGTCGACCGCGAACAGCTGCCGGTCGTCACCGACGTGCGCGGTGACGAGCGCGTGCGAGAGCGTCGACGCGAGCGAGCACCAGGGCTTCGTCCCGTCGAGTCGGACGGCGTCGGGACCGTCGGCGGGGTCAGGGGTCGCGGTGAGCGTCGTCCCCGGCGCCTCGGCCGCGAAGACGCCCCAGGTCGAGCCCTCCGGGGCGGCCGAACCGGCCTGGGCGAGGATGCCGAGCGCGTCGAGGTGCGGTTCGACGGTGCGGGCGAGCGCGACGTCGGCGGCGGCGACCGCGGCGAGGGCCGCGAACGCGCCGCCGGCGGATCCTGCGGACAGGGGCGGAGCGGTGTCGGCCAGCCACCGTGCGAAGGCGAGCCGGTCCTGCGGGGACGAGCCGGTCCTCCCGGCCGCCGCCTCGACGCCCGCGGTGTCGACGTCCGTCACGGACGGGGGCCAGGCCGGGGATCGCAGCATGGTGCCGACGCTACGGGCGACCGCCCGGGCGGCTGCTCGGGAAGCGTCGACGAGCCCCGGGACCGGTCGGACGATCCACAGGACGAGGAGGGCTGGGCCACAGACGGCTCATAGGAACCACACCGATCCTCGATGACGTGACGATCTCCCAGCCCGCAGCAGCCCCCCGCCTCACCCGCGCCGACGGCACGCCGTTGCGCATCCTCGTCGTGGACGACGAGGCCAGCCTCACCGACCTGCTGTCGATGGCGCTGCGCTACGAGGGCTGGGACGTCAGGAGCGCGAACGGCGGTCAGCAGGCCCTCGCCACGGCCCGTGAGTGGCAGCCCGACGCGATGGTGCTCGACGTGATGATGCCCGACCTCGACGGGTTGCAGGTGCTCGGTCGGCTCCGGCAGAACAACGACGACACCCCGGTGCTGTTCCTCACCGCGAAGGACTCCGTCGAGGACCGGGTCACCGGGTTGACCGCCGGCGGCGACGACTACGTGACCAAGCCGTTCTCCCTCGAGGAGGTCGTGGCGCGCCTCCGTGGGCTCATCCGTCGCTCGCAGATCTCGGTGTCGGAGGCCGGTGACTCCCGCATCGTCGTCGGCGACCTGGTGCTCGACGAGGAGTCGTACGAGGTGTCCCGCGCCGGTCGGTCCATCGAGCTCACGGCGACCGAGTTCGAGCTGCTCCGCTTCCTCATGCGCAACCCTCGGCGGGTGCTCTCCAAGGCGCAGATCCTGGACCGGGTGTGGTCGTACGACTTCGGCGGCAAGAGCTCCGTCGTGGAGATCTACATCTCCTACCTGCGCAAGAAGATCGACGCCGGCGAGACCCCGATGATCCACACGGTGCGCGGCGTCGGGTACGTCATCAAGCCGACCTCGTGACGCTCCGACGACGACTCGTCCTGAGCATCGTCGCGATCGTCGTCGCGCTCAGCACGGTGATCGGGGCGGGCAGCATCATCGCGCTGTTCTCGATCCAGCGTGCGGCGATCGACGAGCAGCTCTCGTTCGCGACGACGCGCGCCCAGCGGTCGGTCGAGCAGCAGGGACCGGGCGGCCCCGGGCTCGAGATCGGTCGACCGAGCGGACAGTCGGCCGGCACGTTGACGGCCTACTTCCTGAACGGCAACGCCGTCGTCGGCAGCGTGCTCGACAACGCCGGCGACGTCGACCGGCTGGCGTCCTCCGCCGTGCGGCCGCTCGGGGACGTCACCGTCGACGGCTCGGCCCAGACCGTCGACCTGGGCACCGACCTCGGCCGCTACCGGGTCACCGCGGTGTCGCTCGGGTCCGCGGTCCTCGTCGTCGGCCTGCCGATGGCGCCCGTGTACGAGAGCGTCTGGAAGCTCTTCGGCGTGGTGCTCGTGGTCACCGCCCTCGCCCTGCTCGCAGCGACCGGGGTCGCCGCGGTCGTGGTGCGCCGCTCGCTCCGCCCGCTCGAGCGCGTGGCCGAGACCGCGTCGTCCGTCGCCCGGATGCCGCTCGAACGGAGCGACGCACTCGACGGCGTCCGCGTCCCCGACACCGACCCACGGACGGAGGTCGGCCGGGTCGGGACCGCCTTCAACCGCATGCTCGGACACATCGCGGGCGCCATGCAGGCCCGGGAGCGCTCGGAGCAGAAGGTCCGGCAGTTCGTCGCCGACGCCTCGCACGAGCTCCGCACCCCGCTCGCGTCGGTCCGCGGGTACGCCGAGCTGACCCGACGGATGGGCGCCGACCTGCCGCCGGACGTCGTGTACGCCATGAGCCGGATCGAGTCGGAGTCGGAGCGCATGACGAGCATGGTCGAGGACCTGCTCCTGCTCGCCCGCCTCGACGAGGGCCGCGAGGTCCAGTTCGCCGACGTCGACCTGACCGGTCTGGTGCTCGACGCGGTGAACGACGCCCACGCCGCGTCGCCGGACCACGTCATCGCGGTGGACGTGCCGGACGAACCCGTGGTCGTGCCCGGTGACGCCGCCCGACTCCACCAGGTGGTCGTGAACCTCGTCACGAACGCCCGGACGCACACCCCGGAGGGCACCCGCATCACGGTCGGTATCGCACCCGGCGCCGACGGCGTCGACCTGACCGTGCGCGACGACGGGCAGGGCATCGACCCGGAGTTCCTGCCGAAGCTCTTCGAACGGTTCGCCCGGGCCGACAGCTCACGGTCGCGGAGCGCCGGGTCGACGGGCCTCGGCCTGGCCATCGTCGACGCGGTCGTGCAGGCGCACGGCGGCAGCGTGGCGGTCACGAGCCGACCCGGCGACACGGTGTTCACGGTGCACCTGCCGGCCACGCGGCCGGCGGTCGCGTCCGGCACGGTGACGCCGACCGCCTGACGGTCTGGAGGAACGTGGCGGCGCCGCCCCGCGCCTCCCGTCCGGCGCTTGGTCACCGTCGGATCCTGTGGTACCTTCTTCGAAGCCAAAGACCGCCGGTCGTCTGTGCGCTCGCGCACAGACCGAAGGTCCTCACTCGTGGGGCAGCCAGCGCAGGTGTTCAGATCCACTCCTCCCGTTCGCGGGGGAGCAGCTCCGAGCCTCTGCGCCGGAGCTTTTTTCGTGTGGTGACCAGGGGCTAGCCGGCAAGAACCCCAAGGAGAACCATGGCGAACAAGGAAGCTGCGGTCGCCGAGCTCACGGAAGCATTCCAGAGCTCGAACGCCGTTCTGCTCACCGAGTACCGCGGTCTCACGGTGGCGCAGCTCAAGGAGCTCCGCAACTCGATCCGTGAGCACGCCACGTACGCCGTGGTGAAGAACACGCTGACCAAGATCGCGGCGAACAACTCCGGCATCACCTCGTTCGACGACGAGCTCGCCGGTCCGTCCGCTCTCGCCTTCGTCCACGGTGACACCGTCGCCGTCGCGAAGTCGCTGCGTGCATTCGCCAAGGCGAACCCTCAGCTCGTGGTCAAGGGCGGTTACTTCGACGGTAACCCGCTCACCGCGACCGAGGTGGACAAGCTCGCTGACCTCGAGTCCCGCGAAGTGCTGCTCGGCAAGCTCGCCGGCGCCTTCAAGGCCTCGCTGTTCGGTGCTGCGTACCTGTTCCAGGCACCCCTCTCGCAGGCCGTCCGCACCGTGGACGCCCTTCGCGAGAAGCAGGAGTCCGCGGCCTGACCAGGCACGCGTTCATCAACCACACGTACTAGCTAGTAGTAGGAGAAAATCATGGCGAAGCTTTCGCAGGACGAGCTCATCGAGGCCTTCAAGGAGCTCACGCTCATCGAGCTCTCGGACTTCGTGAAGAAGTTCGAGGAGGTCTTCGAGGTCACCGCTGCTGCCCCCGTCGCGGTCGCCGCGGCCGGTGGCGCTGCTGCCCCCGCCGAGGAGGTCGAGGAGAAGACCGAGTTCGACGTCGTGCTCAAGTCGGCCGGTGACAAGAAGATCCAGGTCATCAAGGAGGTCCGTGGCCTCACGTCGCTCGGCCTGGGCGAGGCCAAGGCGCTCGTCGAGACCGCCGACGCCAAGATCCTCGAGGGTGTCAACAAGGAGACGGCCGACAAGGCGAAGGAGGCCCTCGAGGCCGCCGGCGCCACGATCGAGCTCGCGTAAGTACTGCGTACTGCTCTTCGCGAAGGCCGCTGCCCCTCGGGGTGGCGGCCTTCGTCGTGCGCGGGGCGCTGCCGGCGGTCGGGCGGGCGGTCCGGCGGTCCGCGAGACTCGGCCTCGCGGACACATTCGTGGTTCACGTGCCGCGAAGTTGTCCGCGGGGCCGAGTCTCGTCTCACAGCACCAGCCCGTGCGCCCGGAGGAGGCCCTGGAAACGATCCAGTCGTTCCAGGTGCCACCACGTCACGCGGATGACGGTCCGCACCTCGCTCCGCTGCCGGAGTCGGTCCTCCCGGCGCTTCTCCGCCCAGGCGACCTCACCCGGGTCCCTGCCCGCGAGCATCGTCGGGTCGGTGTACTTGACCTTCCCGTCGAACTCGATGACCGTCCCGCTGTCCGGGAGCCAGAAGTCGACGCGGTCGACGACGTGGTCGTGGCGGAACTCGTGCTGCGGTACCACCCGGTCGATGCCGCTCTCGACCAGCCGGGCGGCCGTGTAGGACTCACCGACGGTCTCGTGCCGAGCGTCGAGCGCCCGCAGCACGGTCTGTGCTCGTCGAGATCCGCGCGCAGGGCCGGCGGGGAGTGCCGTGGCGAGCTCGGACGGCGTCAGCGCACCGGCGCGCACCGCCCCGTCGATCGCCACGGCAGCCACGTGCACGGGCAGCGAGGTCGCGACCGTCGATGCCGTGGTCACCAGGTCCGTGACCGGGACGCCGTCGAGGCGAGCCGGGGCCAGGCGCACCTGCGTGCCACCGGTCGCGTGCAGGACGAGGCCGGCGCGGTGGAGGGTGCGCTCGGCCCCCGGTACCGTCACGTGGACGCGCTCGGGTGCCGGGCCGAGCAGGGGCCATCCGTGCACGAGCGCGGCGGACACGTGCGAGAACGCAGCTCCGGTGGGTACGGCCGGCGCGACCGCCCAGATGCGGACGAGGTGCCGGTCGGCTTCATCGAGCTCGACCCAGGACGTGCGAGGCAGGTACGTGCCGGCGCGGAGCCGGACGAGGAGGCCAGCGCGGTGCTGTCGGCGGAGGGTCCGCGCGCATGAGTCGTCACCGTCGGCGCGCAGCAGGGTGGGTCGTTCTCGGTGGTGTCGCACACCTCCACTGTCGGGCTCCCACTGCGGAACAGGCGGCAGGGGAGGCGATCTGTGGGTCCTGCTGTGGTCGTGGGGACGTGTGGATGGAGCGTGAGACTCGCTCCTGCGGACACGTTCGTGGGTGATCGGGTGCGAAAGTGTCCGCGCAGCCGAGTCTCGGGGCGCGGGCGCGGTCGCAGGCGCGGCGCGGCGCGGCCGGGCGCGGGCGCGTCAGCGCAGGGTGCTGCGGCGGCGGCCGTAGGCCAGGTAGAGCACCGCGCCGGCGAGCATCCACAGGCCGAACGCGATCCAGGTGCCGGCGCCGAGGAAGACCGCGAGGAGCACGCAGCAGAGCGTGCCGAGGACCGGGACGACCGGGAACAGCGGGACCCGGTACGACCGCTCGAGCTCCGGGCGGGTGCGTCGGAGAACGATCACGGAGACGTTGACGAGGGCGAAGGCCACCAGGGTGCCGATGCTCGTCGCGTCGGCCAGCTCGCCGAGGGGGACGAGCGCTGCGCCGACGGCGACGACCACACCCACGATGAGCGTGTTCGGCACGGGGGTGCCCGTCCGGGGCGAGACCCGACCGAACACCGGCGGCACCATGCCGTCGCGCGCCATGGTCAGCAGGATGCGGGTCTGGCCGTAGAGCACCGTGAGCACCACGCTCGCGATGGCGATCACCGCGCCGATCGAGAAGACGAGCGCGACGACCGGCTGCCCGGTGACGTCGACCACGATGCGGACGAGCGAGGCCTCGTCGGACGAGAACGACGTCCACGGGCGGGCACCGATCGCGGCGATCGCGACCAGGATGTACAGCGTCGTGACGATCACGATGGACCCGATGATCGCGCGGGGCAGGTCGCGGCGGGGGTCCTTCGCCTCCTCGCCCGCGGTCGATGCGGCGTCGAAGCCGATGTAGGAGAAGAACAACCGCGACGCGGCGGCGGTCACACCGGCGGCCCCCATCGGCGCGAGGGGCGCGAAGTTCTGGGACGAGAAGGCCGTGAACGCGACGACCACGAAGAACACGAGCAGGGCGATCTTCACCACGACCATGAGCGTGTTCACCCAGGCGCTCTCGCGGGCACCGGGCAGCAGCACGGCCATCGCGAGGAGGACGAGCACCGCCGCCGGCAGGTTCACCACACCACCGTCGCCGGGGGGAGCGGCGATCGCGGCCGGCAGGTGCAGCCCGAAGACGCGCAGGGTCTCGTCGACGTACTCGCTGGCGCCGACCGCGACCGCGGCGACCGAGACCGCGTACTCGAGCACGAGGCACCAGCCGCAGACCCACGCGATGCCCTCGCCCATCGTGGCGTAGGTGTACGAGTAGCTCGACCCCGAGGTCGGCACGGCGCCGGCCATCTCGGCGTACGACAGCGCGGAGAGCAGTGCGGCCACGCCCGCGAGCACGAACGAGATCCAGACGGCCGGACCGGCGAGCGGCACGGCCGTCCCGAGCACGACGAGGATGCCGGTGCCGAGCGTCGCCCCGACGCTGATCATCGTCAGGTGCCAGACGCCGAGCGAGCGGCGGAGCGGCTCGCCGTCGACGCCCGCCGCGGCCTCGGCCTGCAGCTGCTCGATCGGCTTCCGGCGAGCGAGCTGGTGACGGAGGGACGTGGGGCGGGAGGGCGCGGACGTCATGGGACCTCGTGATCGGCGCGGGGAAGGGGACGGACGATGGTCGCACGGCCCCTGAACGGGGTCAAATACGCCCACGGCGGAGCCCGCCGCCCGTGTCCGCCGCCGGGGATACGTTGGTGCCATGAGCATGGGCCACGGGATTCGCGGGGGTGGGCCCCGCGGTGGCGGGCGGATCTCGAGCGGCGACGCCGCCGCGCAGCGGGCCGCCAACGCCGAGGCGCCACGGATCCCGCACCTGCTCCGGCGCATCGCGGGGCTGTTCGTGCCGCACCGCCGCGCGATCGTGGTGACCGTCGTGCTCGTGCTCGTCGGTGCGGCACTCTCGGTGATCCCGCCGCTCCTCACCCAGCAGGCGTTCGACCGGGGGCTCTTCCCGCCCTCGGGTCGCCCGGACCTGCCCGTGCTCCTCGAGCTCGTCGGCGCGATGATCGCGCTCTGGATCGCGAGCGCCGGCGTCGGGATCTGGCAGACGTACCTGACGGCGACGGTGGGCAACGAGGTCATGGGCGCCATGCGCATGCGGTTGTTCGCGCACCTGCAGCGGATGGAGCTCGCGTTCTTCACGAGGACGAAGACGGGCGTGATCCAGTCGCGCCTGCAGAACGACGTCGGCGGCGTCGCGAGCGTCCTCAACAACACGATCTCGTCGGTGCTCGGCAACACCGTCACGGTCATCGCGGCGGTCGTGGCGATGCTGCTGCTCAGCTGGCAGATGACCCTGGTGGCGGTCGTGCTCCTGCCGCTGCTCGTCATCGCCCAGCGCCGGGTCGGCCAGGTCCGCGCCCGGATCGCCGCGCAGACGCAGGAGTCGCTGTCGGACATGACCGCGATCACCCAGGAGGCCCTGAGCGTCTCCGGCATCCTGCTCGCCAAGAGCTTCACCCAGCAGCGCAGCGAGACCCGGCGCTACGGGGACGAGAACCGCAACCAGATCCAGCTGCAGGTCCGGCAGCAGATGTCCGGGCAGTGGTTCTTCGCCATCGTCCAGGTCTTCCTGTCGATCATCCCCGCGGTCATCTACGTGGTCGCGGCCCTCCTGATCGTCGGCGACGTCCCGATCACGGCCGGCACGATCGTCGCGTTCACCACCGTGCAGTCGCGCCTGCTGTTCCCGACCGTCGGACTGCTCCGCGTCGTGCTCGACCTGCAGACGTCCGGCGCGCTGTTCGCGCGGATCTTCGAGTACTTCGACCTGCGCCCGGCGATCACCGACGCCCCCGACGCGCAGCGTGTCGACGCGTCGCGCGTGGGGCACGTCGCGTTCGAGGACGTCTCCTTCACCTACCCGGACGGCGAACCGGACAAGCCGACGCTCCGCGGGGTCTCGTTCGAGCTCGAGCCCGGGCAGTTCGCCGCGTTCGTCGGGCCGTCGGGTGCGGGGAAGACGACCATCTCGTACCTGGTGCCGCGCCTGTACGAGGCGTCCTCGGGCACCGTGCGCTTCGCCGGAGCCGACGTGCGCGACCTGGAGCACGAGGACCTGATGCGCCACGTCGGCATCGTGAGCCAGGAGACGTACCTGTTCCACGCCTCCATCGGCGACAACCTGCGGTACGCGAAGCCGGACGCGACCGACGAGGAGCTCGAGCGCGCCGCACGCGCGGCGAACATCCACGAGACCATCGCCTCGTTCCCGGACGGGTACGACACCGTCGTGGGGGAGCGGGGCTACCGACTGTCCGGCGGCGAGAAGCAGCGCATCGCCATCGCCCGCGTGCTGCTGAAGGACCCACCCGTCCTGGTGCTCGACGAGGCCACGAGCGCGCTCGACTCGATCTCCGAGCACGTCGTGCAGACCGCGCTCGACACCGCGGCAGCCGGGCGCACCACCATCGCCATCGCGCACCGGTTGTCCACGATCCGCGAGGCCGACGTCATCTTCGTGCTCGACCACGGGCGGATCGTCGAGCGGGGCGACCACGACGAACTGCTCGCGCGCGGCGGTGTCTACGCCTCGCTGTTCCACCAGCAGGACCAGACGTCGACATCGTTCGTCGCAACCCAGCCGACGGCCGAGCCGGCCACCTAGACTCGGCCGCGTGCGTTACGCGAACTCCGTCGTCGACCTGGTCGGTGACACCCCGCTCGTCCGACTGAACCGTGTCACCGAGGGGATCCGGGCGACCGTCCTGGTGAAGGTGGAGTACCTCAACCCGGGCGGCTCCTCGAAGGACCGCATCGCCACGCGGATCATCGACGCGGCCGAGGCGTCCGGCGAGCTGGGACCCGGCGGCACCATCGTCGAGCCGACCTCCGGCAACACCGGTGTCGGCCTCGCGCTCGTCGCCCAGCAGCGCGGGTACCGCTGCGTCTTCGTGCTGCCGGACAAGGTCGGCGAGGACAAGCGCAACGTGCTCACGGCCTACGGCGCCGAGATCGTCGTGACGCCGACGGCGGTCCCGCCGGAGCACCCCGAGTCCTACTACTCGGTGTCCGACCGCCTCGTGCGGGAGATCCCCGGCGCCTACAAGCCGAACCAGTACGCGAACCCGAACGGTCCCCGGAGCCACTACGAGACGACCGGTCCGGAGATCTGGCGCGACACCGACGGTCTGCTCACGCACTTCGTCGCCGGCGTCGGCACCGGTGGCACCATCTCGGGCACGGGCCGCTTCCTGAAGGAGGCGTCCGAGGGACGCGTCCGGATCGTCGGCGCCGACCCCGAGGGCTCCGTCTACTCGGGCGGCACCGGTCGGCCGTACCTGGTCGAGGGCGTCGGCGAGGACTTCTGGCCCGGCGCGTACGACGCCGGCGTCCCCGACGAGATCATCGCCGTCACCGACGCCGAGTCCTTCGCGATGACCCGACGGCTGGCGCGCGAGGAAGGGCTGCTCGTCGGCGGGTCGAGCGGCATGGCCGTCGTCGCGGCGCTGCGGGCCGCACGCGACCTGACGGAGGACGACGTGGTCGTGGTGCTGCTGCCCGACGGCGGCCGTGGGTACCTCGGCAAGATCTTCAACGACCGGTGGATGCGCTCCTACGGCTTCGCCGAGACCGACGACGCCCGCACGGTCGGCTCCGTCGTCGCCGGCAAGGACGGCCGACTGCCCGACCTCGTGCACGCACACCCGTCCGACACCGTGCGCGACGTGGTGGAGATCATGTCCACGTACGGCGTCTCGCAGATGCCCGTGCTGAGCGCCGAACCGCCCGTCGTGATCGGCGAGGTCGTCGGTGCGGTCGCCGAGAAGGACCTGCTCGAGCAGGTCTTCACGGGCACCGCCGCGATGACCGACGCGGTGAGCGGCTTCGTCGGTGACCCACTGCCCCTCATCGGCATCGGTGAATCGCTGTCCGCAGCCCGCCGGGCGCTCGAGACGGTCGACGCGCTGCTCGTCGTCGACGACGGCAAGCCCGTCACCGTCCTGACCCGGCACGACCTGCTCACGTCGCTCTCCGAGTGACACCGGGCGCTCGCCCACACCGAGCGCCCGCCCGCACCGACACCGAGCGCCCGCCCGCACCGACAGCGAGCGCTCGCCCGCACCGACCCCACCCCGACCCCACGAGGAACCCCAGCGCATGACCGAGTTCGCCACCCGCGCCGTCCACGCCGGCCAGGACCCCGACGCCACGACCGGTGCCGTCATCCCGCCCATCCACGTCACGAGCACCTACGTGCAGGACGGCGTCGGGAACATGCGGAACGGCTACGAGTACTCCCGCGGCGGCAACCCCACGCGCGACGCGCTGCAGACCCTGCTCGCCGACCTCGACGGCGGCGTTGCGGCGTACTCGTTCGCATCGGGCCTGGCGGCCGAGGACGCCCTGCTCCGCGCGTACCTCGAGCCCGGCGCCCGCGTCGTGATGGGCAACGACGTGTACGGCGGGACGCACCGGCTGGTCAACCGCCTGCACGTGCCGTGGGGCGTGGAGCTCGTGGTCGTCGACATGAGCGACGTCGACCGGGTCCGTGCAGCGCTCGAGGGCGCCCCGGCGAAGACGGTGCTGTGGGTGGAGACCCCGACGAACCCGCTCATGAAGATCGCGGACATCGCGCTCCTCTCCGAGGTCGGTCACGCCGCAGGTGCCCTGGTCGTCGTCGACAACACGTTCGCGTCGCCGTACCTGCAGCAGCCGCTGTCGCTCGGCGCCGACGTCGTGTCGTACTCGACCACGAAGTACCTCGGCGGGCACTCCGACGTCGTCGGCGGCGCGGTCGTCCTGCGGGACCGCGAGTTCGCGGACCAGGTCGGTTTCCTGCAGTTCGGCGCGGGCGCGATCGCGTCGCCGTTCGACGCCTTCCTGACGACCCGGGGGATCAAGACGCTGCCGGTCCGGATGGAGCGGCACTCGTCGAACGCGCAGGCCGTGGCGGAGGCGCTCGTCTCGGCGCCCGGCGTCGAGCGGGTGTACTACCCCGGTCTCGCCGACCACCCCGGACACGAGGTCGCCGCGAAGCAGATGCGCGGCTTCGGCGGCATGCTCTCGGTCGCCCTGTCCGGCGGACCCGAGGCGGCGAAGCGCTTCGTCGAGTCCACCGAGGTCTTCACGCTCGCGGAGTCCCTGGGCGGCGTCGAGTCGCTCATCGGGTACCCGAGCGAGATGACGCACGCGTCGGTCAAGGGCACCGAGCTCGCCGTCCCGGAGAACGTCGTCCGCCTGTCGGTCGGCATCGAGGACCAGGGCGACCTGGTCGCGGACGTGCTGCAGGCACTGTCCCGGTGACCGCGGCCGGGTGACCGCGGCCTGCTGACGCAGACGTGACGGACGGGAGGCTCCCCACCGGACCGGTGGGGAGCCTCCCGTCCGTCATCAGGACCTGACGGATCGTCGGTGCGCGCCCCTAGGCTGGCCCGGTGAGCAGTGTGGCGACGAGGTCGGGGATCCTCAGCGGGCGCTACGCGCTCGCGACCCTGGGGATGGTCGCCATCGTCGGGGTGGCCGCGTTCCAGAACCTCGCGATGACGACGGTGATGCCGGAGATCAGCCGCGACCTCGACGGGCAGACGCTCTACGCGCTCGCGTTCGCGGCCCCGCTCGCCGCCGGCGTGCCCGGGATGGTGCTCGCGGGGACCTGGACGGACCGCTCGGGCGGCCGCGTCGTCGCCTGGGTGTCGGCGCTCTTCTTCGCCGTCGGGACGGCCGTCGTGATGACCGCGCCGACGATGGAGGTCTTCCTGGCCGGTCGCCTGGTCGAGGGCTTCGGAGCCGGTGCGATCGACGTCGTGCTCTACGTGCTCGTCGCCCGCATCTTCCCCGCCGAGCTGCACGGTCCGGTCTTCGCCGGGTTCGCCGCGGCCTGGGTCGTCCCGGCACTCGTCGGCCCGGCGCTCGCCGGGGTCGTGACGGAGGTGTGGGGGTGGCACTGGGTCTTCGCCGGCGCCCTCGTCATCGCGGTCGTCGCGTTCGCCCTCCTCGTCCCGACACTGGCACGCCTGCACGCGCCGCCGGTCGAGCGCCGACCCCCGTGGCAGGCGGGGCGCATAGCGTGGTCGGTCGCGGCGGCGCTCGCGATCCTGCTGCTCAACGTCGCGCCGGACCTCGGTCCGTGGGCACGAGTCGTGGCCGTCGTCATCGGCGTCGTCGGCGCCTGGGCGGCGCTGCGGCCCCTCCTGCCGGCCGGGACCTTCCGGGCGGCCGCGGGCCTGCCGTCCGTGGTGCTGTTGCGCGGCCTGGTCGCGGCGGCGTTCTTCGGCAGCGAGGCCTACGTGCCCTTCCTGCTGCAGGCACGGCACGGCCTCAGCGCCTCGGCGGCGGGGCTCGCGCTGACCGTGGCCGCCCTGAGCTGGGCCGGGGCGAGCTGGCTGCACGGTCGGCTCGGGGAGCAGCGGCTCACCGCGGCGCGGACCTTCGGCGCCGGACTCACGCTCGTCCTCGTCAGCCTGCTCGCCGCGCTCGCCGTCGCGGTGTGGGGGTTGCCGTGGTGGCTGCTCGTGGCCGGGTGGTTCGTCGGCGGCGCGGGCATGGGCGCGATGTACCCGCGGCTGTCGATGCTGACGCTCCGCTTCTCGGGCGAGGGCGACGACGGGTTCGCGAGCTCGGCCCTGACGATCGCCGACGCCTCGGGCAGCGTGGTCGGCCTCGCCGTCACGGGCCTGCTCTTCGTCGGCAGCGGGGGAGCCGACGGCGACTGGTCGTTCCCGCTCGTCTTCGTCGCGATGACCGCGATCGCACTCGTCGGGATCGTCGCGGTCCGGCGCCTCGGTCCCGTGCCCGCACCGCCGACCCCCGGCGCCGAGTGACCCGCCCCGCGGTAGCGTGGGGCACCGGATCGAGCGGAGGTCACCGGGTGCGCACCGTCGTCGTCGCCGTCCTCGTGGCGGCGTCCCTCGCCCTGACCGGGTGCCAGGGACCGACGACCGCTGCGCCGACCCCGGTCCGCAGCACCGACCTCACCAGCTCCGACGGCGGGTTCGCCGACGACGCCGTGGTCGGCGCGGTGCTCGCGCCCGGGGACGACGCGCTCGCCGCGGACCTCGAGCGCGGGCTCGACCGTGCCGGGTTCTCGCCGGACGTCCGGGTGGTGCCGTCCTCCGGTGCCGCGGCCGAGCAGGCCCGTGCCGTCGACGCGCTCGTCCGCGGTGGAGCGAAGGCGCTGCTCGTGCACGCCGTCGACGCCGACGCGCTCGCGGAGGCGGTGCAGACGGCGCACGACGCCGGTGTGGTCGTGGTGTCGGTCGGTGCGTCGGTCCCGGCGAGCGGGACCGGCGGTGACGGTGTCTCCGCCGACCACCGCGTGCCGGCGGCAGCGGATGCCGGGACGACCGCCCGGGCGGCGGTCGAGGTCGTCCGGTCGCTGCAGCGCGGCGAGCAGCCGGACACGGGAGACCGCCGCGGGCGCAGCGGCGCCGGGGACTGACGTCGGGACCCGGGCCGGCGGACCGTCGCGATCAGCGTGACCGGGCGAGGGGCCGGGCTCGGGAGCGGGGCCGTGTGCCGGCTCGGCTCAGTGCCACCAGGCCGGGAACGACAGGGTGATCGTCTCGACCAGGGACCTCCGGGAGCGTCGGGGTCCGGCCAGCCACGCCTCGATCGCGCCGACGAAGCCCTGCGCCACGAACCCGGCTGCGACGTCGTCGAGCAGGGGCGGGCGTGACGCGGGGTCGAGCTCGCGGATGTGCTGCGCGCTCGACACCGTGAAGTGCTGGACGAGCAGGCGGTGGAGGGAGGCGTCCTCGGTGTCCGGCAACCCGCGGGCGTAGATGTCGCGGTGGGCCACGACGTGCTCGACGACGGCGTCGATGCCCCGGCGCGTGATGGCGGCGAGCTCGTCCTCGCCGGCCCCGCGGGCGGAGGCGGTCCGGCGAGCCTCGACGTCCTCCTCGCGGATGCGGTCGAGCTCGGGCGTCAGCACGTCGGCCAGGAGCGATCCGGGGGAGACGGCGTGCGAGTAGAACGTGGCGCGGTTGATGCCGGCTGCGCGCGTGACGTCGGCGACCGTGATGGCGGAGACCGGGCGGTCGGCTGCGAGTCGGAGGACCGCCTCACGCAGTGCTGCCGTGGTGTGCACGATCCGGGCGTCGACCACGACACCACCCCCTCTTCGTTCCGTCCGCACGAGGCGGCTGTCGAGCAGTCCGACGTTACCGCACGGCGACCGCGCGGACTGGACGAGGAGCGCAGTGTGACGGGCGCGTTGCGGTCGGGGCGTCGCGAGAGCGCTCACGCAGCCCGTAGGATGGTTCCGGGGCCGAATCGATTCGAGTCGATCCGCCCCGGTCCTGCTCGGTCGGTCCTGACGTCCACCACGTCGACGGCGACCGGCCCCGATCCCGTCTCTCCTGCACCCGACCCCCTGTGAAGGACCGCTCGTGACCGCGCCCGCAACCACCGGCTCGCTCCGCGTCGTGCTGCACCCCGGTGACTCGCTCACCCGGCGGCAGCGCCTCGTCTACGTCTTCGTGCTCGGCGCGCTCACCGCGCTCGGGCCGTTCACCATCGACCTGTACCTGCCGGCGTTCCCGTCGCTCGAGCGCGAGTTCGGCATCAGCGAGGGTGCGGTGCAGCTCACGCTCACCGCGACCACGCTCGGGTTCGCGGTCGGGCAGCTGCTCGTCGGGCCCTGGAGCGACAAGGTCGGCCGGCGTCTGCCGCTCATCATCGCGACCTCGGTGCACGTCGCGGCGTCGGTCGGCGCAGCGCTCGCGCCGAACGTCGAGGTGCTCGCGCTCTTCCGCGTCCTGCAGGGCATGGGGGCCGCGGCCGGCGGTGTCGTCGCGATGGCAACCGTGCGCGACCTGTTCGGCGGCAAGCCCCTCGTCCGGATGCTCTCGCGCCTGGCGATGGTGAACGGCCTCGCGCCGATCCTCGCGCCGCTGATCGGCTCGCAGATGCTGCAGTTCGTCAGCTGGCGCGGCGTCTTCGTGTTCCTCGCGTGCTACGGCGCAGCCGTCGTCATCGCGTCGTCCCTGCTCATCGTCGAGACCCTGCCGCCGGCTCGGCGGAAGGAGGCCGGCCACTCGACGATCGGGCAGCGCTACGAGGCCCTGCTCTCCGACCGGATCTTCGTCGGCGTCGCGCTCATCGGGGCGATGGTCTTCAGCGGGCTCTTCTCGTACCTGTCGGCGTCGCCGTTCCTGTTCCAGACGGTCTACGGCCTCGACGCGCAGCAGTACGGCCTGCTCTTCGCCGTGAACTCGATCGGCGTCGTCGTCGGCGTGCAGGTGTCCTCGCGCCTGGCGCAGCGGGTCGGCCCGCAGTGGATCCTCGCCTGCTCGACGGCGACGCTGTTCGTGTCCGCCGTCGCGATCGTCGTGCTCGACCAGCTCGGTGCGGGTCTGGTCGGGGTCCTCGTGCCGCTGTGGTTCTTCATCGCGGCCTGCGGGTTCACGTTCCCGCTCGTCCAGGTGATCGGTCTCGCCGCGCACGGGAAGGAGGCCGGCACCGCCGCGTCGCTCCTCGGCGCACTGAACTTCGGGGTCGCCGGGCTCGTCTCGCCGATCGTCGGGTGGCTCGGCATCACCGCGGCGACACCCATGGCGAGCGTGATGGCCTGCACGGCGGCGGTCGCCGTCGTCGTGCTCTGGGTGGTCGTCCGGCCGCGGACCGTGCCGGCGCTCTCGCACTGACACGTCGCACAGCCGGACGTCGTCACGACGAGCGGACCGGAGGGTCGACGCGTCCGTAGGCTGCGGACATGACCGACGCGGTGGAGCAGGCACGGGCAGCGGCAGCAGCGGCGCAGGCGGCGGCCGAGGAGGCACGGCGGCTGGCGGACGAGGCGGCTCGTCGGGCCGAGGAGCTCGCGGCGGCGCTGAGCCGCGCGGCCGACGCGAGCGCGGTACCGGAGGCGACCGGGGTGCCCGACGCGAGCACGGCCGCACGCGGGACGACGCCGGGGACGGCCACCGAGCCTCCGGGCCGCGCGCCGCTCGACGCGACCACCACGCCGGAGGCGACGATCGCGTCGACCACACCGCCGAGCGCACCGCAGTCCGGCCCTCTCGGGCCGGAGGCCGTCGACGCGATCCGCACCGGGTACGCCGTCGAGGGCACCGCCCTGGAGCTCGGTGCCCTCGTCAACGGTCGCCCGCTGCCCGACGTCCAGGTCCGGATCCCGCTCGGCATGCTCAACCGGCACGGCCTCGTGGCCGGTGCCACCGGCACGGGCAAGACCCGCACGCTCCAGTTGCTCGCGGAGCAGGTCGCCGCGAACGGCGTCCCGGTGTTCGCGGCCGACGTCAAGGGCGACCTGTCCGGGCTCGCCGTGGCCGGGCAGCCGGACGAGAAGCCCCTCGCTCGCACCGAGGCGATCGGCCAGGACTGGCGGGGCGTCGCGAGTGCGGTGGAGTTCTACTCCCTCGGCGGGCAGGGCACCGGTGTGCCGATCCGGGCGACCGTCTCCGGGTTCGGTCCGCTCCTGCTGGCCAAGGTGCTCGGCCTCAACGCGACGCAGGAGTCCTCGCTCGGGTTGGTGTTCCACCACGCCGAACGCGCCGGGCTGCCGCTCGTCGACCTGTCGGACCTGCGCGCCGTGCTGACCTACCTGGTGAGCGACCAGGGCAAGGCGGAGCTCGCGGAGCTCGGCGGGTTGTCGAAGCAGACCGCCGGTGTGATCCTGCGCGAGCTGGTGACCTTCGCCGACCAGGGTGCGGACCGCTTCTTCGGGGCACCCGAGATCGACACCCGTGCGTTCCTGCGCACCGCCCCGGACGGCCGCGGGATCGTGAGCCTGCTCGAGGTGCCGGGCGTGCAGGACCGGCCCGAGGTGTTCTCGACGTTCCTGATGTGGCTGCTCGCCGACCTGTTCAACGAACTCCCCGAGGTCGGCGACACCGACCGGCCGGCGCTCGTGTTCTTCTTCGACGAGGCACACCTGCTCTTCTCGGGGTCGTCGAAGGACTTCCGCGAGCAGGTCGTCCGCACCGTGCGGCTCATCCGTTCGAAGGGTGTCGGCATCGTGTTCGTCACGCAGACGCCGAAGGACCTGCCCGACGACGTGCTCGCACAGCTCGGCTCGCGGGTGCAGCACCAGCTCCGTGCCCACACGCCGGACGACGCGAAGGCGCTGCGGGCGACCGTGTCGACGTACCCGACGAGTGACTACGACCTGGGGGAGGTCCTGACCTCGCTGGCGACCGGCGAGGCGGTCGTGACGGTGATGAACGAGGACGGCGCACCCACGCCGGTGGCGTGGACCCGTCTGCGCGCGCCGCAGGGATCGATGGACGCGCTGCCGTCGGACGTCCTGGAGGCGCTGGTCGCCTCGTCCCCGCTCCTCGCCCGGTACGGCACCACCGTCGACCCCGAGTCGGCGCGTGAGCTCCTGGCCGCCCGCATGGAGTCCGCCGCCGCGGACGCCGCCGCAGCGCAGGCGCAGGCGGATGCCGAGCAGGAGGCTGCGCGCGCCGCCACGGCGGCGGCGAAGGAGGCGGCCGCGCAGGCTGCGCGGGACGAGCGCGAGCGGAAGGCCGCACAGGCGGAGTACGAGCGGACGCAGCGCGAGTTCGAACGCGCGGAGCGGGCAGCGGCGGGTCGCCGGTCGCGATCGACGTCGACACGGACGTCGCGCTCGGCCGGGCGCACTGCGGACGACCCGCTCGGCGGACTGCTCGGGAACGGCCTCGGGCAGACCATCGCGAAGGAGGTCGTCCGGGGCATCTTCTCGACGCTCCGCCGCCGCCGCTGAGCTGCTGCCGGCCCGGTGCCGCGCGTCGCCTCGGCCGGTCTCAGCGGGTCAGGAGGCCGACGGCCTCGACGGCGAGCAGGCCGGCCACGATGCACGCGGTCGCCGCGCCCACCGCGAGCACACCCCCGCGGCGCTCGTACCAGGTGCGGCTCGTGGGCCAGCGACGGGTGGCCTCGCGGACGTGGACCGGTCGGCGCTCGTGCTCGACCGGCACGCCCAGCACCTCGACCACGCGGTCGAGGGCGTCGTCGCCCCAGACGTCGCCGCGCAGCCGGAAGAGGTGCGTGCCGTCGGCGTCGAACGCGAGGAGCTCACGCGTGGTGCGGTCGGGCGATGCGCCGTACGTCGGGGTGACGACGAGCCGGTCGATCCGCTCGCGGGCGATGCGACGGTTCGGGGTGAGGACCGCGTTCAGGGCGACGACGTCGGCGTCGATGCCGAGGAAGGCCTGACCGAGTCGGACGAAGAGGACCCCGACCAGCACGGCGACGGAGACGACGAGCCCGGCGACGAGGACCCACCAGCGCTCCGGCAGCGAGGCCCAGACGAGCGCGACGGCGAGGGGGACGGCGGAGCAGACCACGCTGAGGACGGTCGACCGGACGAGGGAGCGCCGCGGGCGGAGGACCACGTCGTGGACCGGCGTCCGCAGACGCCCGGCAGCTGACACCGTCGCTTCCCCCACCTGGGTCTCCTCACCCCTCGGGCGCACGGGCAGACCGATCTGCCACCCCGCGGGCGACGCCCCTGCCGCCCGCTGCACCGTGTCCGACCCGTCCCGGGGTCGTCCGTCTGCACAGGATAGGGCGAAGCGGGGGCGGAGGACAGCCCGTTCCACCCCCGTTGGGCGTTTCCCGGCCAGGACGGGCCGAGCGGGGTGCGAGCGTGTCCCGCGAGTGGGGGACTCCGCGGGCCGCAGCCGGGGCCGCGCCGGTCGGGAGCCGTGCCGGTCGGGAGCCGTGCCGACGGGGACGTGCGCCACCCGGGAACGACGAAGGGCGCGTCCTGCTGGACGCGCCCTTCGGTACTGCTGGCGGAGAATGGGGGATTCGAACCCCCGAGGGCTTGCACCCAACACGCTTTCCAAGCGTGCGCCATAGGCCACTAGGCGAATTCTCCTCGTGCCACCTCGCGGTGACGACACCCCATGGTACAGGTTCGCGGGGGTGGTCACGACCACGTCCGTCCACGGCCCCGTCGACTCCCAGAGCGCACGGTGTGCCCGCGACTAGCCTGGAGGGGTGTCGACCCGCATCTACATCACGTCAGCAGAAGGACACACGGGCAAGAGCACCGTCGCGCTCGGTGTCCTCGAGACCCTCGCACGCTCCGTCGGACGCGTCGGCGTGTTCCGACCGGTCGCACGGTCGGTGGCCGAGCCGGACTACGTGCTCGAGCTCCTGCTGCAGCACAGCGCGGTGGGGCTCTCCTACGACGAGGCCGTCGGCGTGACCTACGACGACGTGCACGCCGACCCGGATGCCGCCCTCGGCACGATCCTGAACCGGTTCGCCCAGGTCGAGCGGCAGTGCGACGCCGTCGTGGTGCTCGGGTCCGACTACACCGACGTCGGCAGCCCGACCGAGCTATCGTTCAACGCCAAGGTCGCGGCGAACCTCGGCGCGCCCGTGCTGCTCGTGCTCGGCGGTCGGGACTCCTCGGAGCGTGGCGTCCGCACGCCCGAGGCGATGGCGCAGGTCGCGGACGTCACCACGAGCGAACTCCGGGCGGCGCACGCCCAGCTGCTCGGCGTCGTCGTGAACCGTGCGGACCCGGACGCCCTGGCCGCGATCGTCCAGAGCGTGGAGCACGCCGTGCGCGACGACCACCCGGACACCCCCGTGTGGGCCATCCCGGAGGACCGGGTGCTCGTGGCGCCGACGGTGCGCGCCCTGCTCGAGGCGACGGGTGCCACGCTCGTCCGCGGTGACGAGGCGCTGCTCGACCGGGAGGCCCTCGGCACGGTGGTCGCCGGCATGAGCATGGAGAACGTGCTGCCGCGGCTCATCGAGGG
Source organism: Curtobacterium uvaldense (assembly GCF_028307415.1). Taxonomy (NCBI): domain Bacteria; kingdom Bacillati; phylum Actinomycetota; class Actinomycetes; order Micrococcales; family Microbacteriaceae; genus Curtobacterium; species Curtobacterium uvaldense. The sequence goes on from NZ_JAQMHU010000001.1 coordinate 171,630, forward strand.
CGGGATCGTCGTCGTGCCGGGGGACCGCAGTGACGTGCTCCTCGCGACCGTGCTCGCGAACCAGTCCGAGACCTTCCCGAGCCTGGCGGGCGTGATCCTCAACGGCGGGTTCGAGACCTCGCCGCAGATCACCCGACTGCTCGAGGGCCTGTCGAGCTCGCTGCCGATCGCCCGGAACGACCTCGGCACGTACGACACCGCGCTCCGCATCACCCACACCCGGGGGCGCCTCGCCGCGGACTCACCCCGCAAGGCCGACCTGGCACTGGCGCTCTTCGAGCAGCACGTCGACGCCGACGCGCTGCGCGACCGCCTGCAGCTCACCCCGTCCGGGGTCGTCACGCCGCTCATGTTCGAGCACGGGCTGCTCGACCGCGCGCGTGGGTACGGCAAGCGGATCGTGCTGCCCGAGGGCGACGACGACCGCATCCTGCACGCGGCGTCGACGCTGCTCGCGCGACAGGTGTGCGAGCTCACGATCCTCGGCGAGCCGACGTCGATCCGGGCACGCGCCACCGAGCTCGGCCTCGACCTCGACGGTGCGCAGCTCGTCAGCCCGTTCGACCCCGAGCTGCGCGAGCGCTTCGCCGAGGAGTACACGCGGCTCCGAGCACACAAGGGCATGTCGATGGAGCTCGCGCGGGACACCGTCACCGACGTGTCCTACTTCGGCACGCTCATGGTGCAGCTCGGACTCGCCGACGGCATGGTGTCCGGGGCGAAGCACACCACCGCGCACACCATCCGACCGTCCTTCGAGATCATCAAGACCCGGCCGGACACCTCGATCGTCTCGAGCGTGTTCCTCATGGCGCTCGCCGACCGCGTGCTCGTCTACGGTGACTGCGCGGTCATCCCCGACCCGAGCAGCGAGCAGCTCGCCGACATCGCGATCTCGTCGGCGGAGACGGCCACGCAGTTCGGCATCGACCCGCGCGTCGCGATGCTGAGCTACTCGACCGGCGACAGCGGCACCGGTGCGGACGTCGACAAGGTGCGTGCCGGGACGGCCTTCGTCCGGGAGCGCCGCCCGGACCTGCTCGTCGAGGGACCCATCCAGTACGACGCCGCCGCCGATCCGACGGTCGCCCGCACGAAGATGCCGGACTCGCCCGTGGCGGGCCGGGCGACGGTGTTCATCTTCCCCGACCTCAACACCGGCAACAACACGTACAAGGCCGTGCAGCGCTCGGCTGGTGCGGTCGCGATCGGACCCGTCCTCCAGGGCCTGCGCAAGCCGATCAACGACCTGTCCCGCGGTGCGCTCGTCAGCGACATCGTGAACACGGTCGCCATCACGGCCATCCAGGCCGGCACCGCGACCGACGCGGCCTGACCGACCATCGCCGACCGCGACCAGCCCACCCGCCCGCACCGCGCCTCCAGACCGTCCCGAGAAAGGCACCCCACCGTGATCGCAGCCCTCGTCGTCAACTCCGGATCGAGTTCGTTCAAGTACCAGCTCATCGAACTCGAGGGCGAGCGCACGCTCGCCTCCGGGCTCGTCGAGCGCATCGGGGAGTCGTCGGGGGCGTGGAAGCACACCAACGCGCTGACGGGGGAGTCGTCGTCGAACGACGCGGCGTCCGTGCCCGACCACGCGGCCGGCTTCCAGGCGATGATCGACGCCTTCGCCAAGGTCGGGCCGTCGTTCGACGAGCACCCGCCGGCGGTCGTCGGACACCGCGTCGTGCACGGGGGGACCACCTTCGACGCGGCCACCGTCGTCACCGACGAGGTCGAGCAGCAGATCGAGGACCTGAACAGCCTCGCGCCGCTGCACAACCCCGCGAACCTCGAGGGCATCCGCGCGGCGAAGCAGGTGTTCTCGGACGTGCCGCACGTCGCCGTCTTCGACACCGCGTTCCACCAGACCATGCCGCCGCACGCCTACACGTACGCGATCCCGGCCGACCTCGCCGAGCGGTACCGGATCCGCCGGTACGGCATGCACGGGACGAGCCACAAGTACGTGTCCGAGCAGACCGCGGAGTTCCTCGGCCGCCCGCTGGCCGAGCTGAAGACGATCGTGCTGCACCTCGGCAACGGGGCGTCGGTCGCGGCGATCGACGGCGGGCGGTCGATCGAGACGTCGATGGGGCTCACGCCGCTCGAGGGCCTCGTGATGGGCACGCGCTCCGGCGACCTCGACCCGGCGGTGCTCATCCACCTGCACCGCGAGGCCGGCATGTCCTTCGACGACCTCGACACGATGCTCAACAAGCAGTCCGGTCTGCTCGGCCTCACGGGCAACGGCGACATGCGCGACGTGCAGGACGCGGCGCTCGGCGGCGACGACGAGGCCGAGGCGGCGCTCGCCGTGTACCGGCACCGGATCCGCCGCTACGTCGGGGCCTACACGGCGCAGCTCGGCGGGCTGGACGCCGTCGTGTTCACCGCCGGGGTGGGGGAGAACAACGCGCTGCTGCGGCGGCGCGTGCTCGCCGGGCTCGAGCACCTGGGCATCGAGGTCGACGCCGACCGGAACGAGCTGCACTCGAAGGAGGCCCGGCTGATCTCGACCGACGCGTCGCGGGTCGCGGTGCTCGTCGTGCCGACGAACGAGGAGCTCGAGATCGCCCGGCAGTCGGCGGCGGTCGCGCTGTAGGGCCGTCGGGCTGTAGGGCCGTCGGGCTGGTGGCACGGCGTGGCGGCTGGTGCGGCGTGCCGCGGTGCCTGGGCCTGCGCCTGGTGCTGCGCCGTCGCCGAGGCGCCGCCAGCCACTCGAGACGCCGCCATCTCGTCGAGACGCCGCCACTTCCGACGGCGTCTCGCGTTGTGGACGGCGTCTCGCGCTGACGCCGGCGTCTCGCGCTGACGCCAGCGTCCCGCCCGCGTCAGCTCAGGGCGTGGAGGGCGGCCGGGATCGGGGTGTTGCCGCTCGTCACCTCGAACTGCACCCCGACGGCGGTGTCGTCGAGCAGTGCGTGCAGGACGAGGGCGGCGACGTCCGCGCGGGGGATCGACCCGCGGGGGACCGTCCGGCCGACGTGCACCGTGCCCTGCGGCGGGGTGTCGAGCAGTGCTCCCGGGCGGATGATCGTCCAGGCCAGGTTCCGCATCCGGATGTTCGCATCGGCCTCCGACTTCGCGCGGAGGTACACCTGGAAGACGTCCGCCTCCGTCCGGGCAGGGACCACGGCACGCTCGCGGTCGTAGGCGTCGGCACCCATCGCCGACACCATCACGTACCGCTGGATCCCGATCCGCTCCGCCGCGTTCGCCAGGGTGATCGCCGCGTCGCGGTCGACGGATTCCTTGCGGTCGGCGCCGCTGTTCGGCCCGGCACCCGCGGCGAAGACCACGGCGTCGACGCCACGGAGGCGCAGCGCCAGCTCGTCGTCGTCCACCTGCTCCAGGTCGACGACCAGGGCCGTCGCGCCCTGCTGCTCGACGTCGGTCACGTGGGCAGGGTTGCGGATGATCGCGACGGCGTCGTGGCCCGCGTCGGTGATCAGGCGGGCGAGGAGCAGTGCGATCTGGCCGTGTCCTCCGGCGATGGCGATCTTCATGCGTCCGATACTGCCCGGAGCATCCGGTAGACTTCCGGAGGCTCCTCACGTGACGCCATCCAGGCCAACTCCCCCAGGGCGGAAACGCAGCAAGGGTAACCGGGCTCTGGCGGGTGCGTGAGGAGTCTTCTTCGTTCCGGGGCGAGGACGCAGCCGGAGCGACCGGGGCTGTGTCGTCCTGTGCGTGAGGAGTCTTCTTCGTTCCGGGGCGAGGATGCAGCCGGAGCGACCGGGGCTGTGTCGTCCTGTGCGTGCGGAGTCTTCTTCGTTCCGGGGCTGTGTCGTCCTGTGCATGGGAAGTCTTCGCCGTTCTCCGGCAGATCCGCGATGGTTCCGGTACGCCGAGCGGACTCGCCGACGAAATCTCGTGCAACCTCGTGCGCGGTTCCTGTTCATGTGTAAAGATCACCCTCAGGAACCCCCAACCAGGGTTCCGACCCTCTCCCGTCTCACCAGCGGGGGAGTCCGAGGATCAGGTGGCAGGCGAGCCTGCCAGGAAACGGGACACGCATGCGCAGGCACGTGTCGCTCCGGGGTACCCCTGTGCCCGCAGGAGCGGTCAACTGGACACGATGGATCACCGGCGACGGGAACCGGGCTCGACGACGAGCTCCCGGTGACCGGAGCCTCCTCCTGCGCGGCGGTGTCGTCGCCACGGTGACGGCATTGCTCGCCGCCACCGTGGCGATCCAACCGGCTGCAGCGGCGCAGACGGACGTCGCCGAGGCCGAGGGCTTCCTGCTCAGCGGTTCCGGCATCGTCGACGTCGACGCGCTCGCCCAGCTCCGCGGTGCCTACTCCGCGAGCAGCGCGAGCACGGTCGGCGGGACGACGAACCAGCCGCTCGACCTCACCGCGCTGAACAGCTTGGGCGTCCGACTGTCGAACAACGTCGACCTGCTCGGCGCGAACGGCATCCTGACGCTCGGTGTCGACGGGCAGTTCGCGACGACCTCGCAGACGGGCGCCCGCGGTTCCTCCGGCCTCGTCGGCAACGACGGGGCGATCGGCGTCGGGAGCGGCACCGGGGCCGGTGCGTCGACGCTGAACCTGAACCCGCTGCTGACCCGGGTCCGCGCGGACTCGACCGTGCTGTCGAACGCGCAGCTGCAGGTGGGCGCGCTCGCCTCGACGATCAGCGCCACACGTGGTGCGACGGTGAGCACCGCGAGCGACTACCGCATCGCCGGCGCGAACCTGCAGCTCACCAGCCCCGCGGTGTCCCGACTCGCGACGACCCTGCGGGCGAACGTCGCGCCGCTGTCCGCCTCGGTGAACACCGCGCTGAGCGGAGCGGTGACGACCGACGCGGTCACGGGGGCGTTGGGATCGCTGCTCTCGCCGCTGGTGTCCGTTCGGAACACGAGCGTCCAGACGACCGCGAACCTCGATCTCGGGCCGACCATCGACGGGGTCCTCGCGCAGCCGATCACGGACGGTGCGGTGACCATCACCCCGTCGACCGGTTCGATCACCGTCGACCTCGACACGTTGACGCGGCTCAACGACCAGCCGGCGAACACCCCCGTGCTCACCGATGCTGCGGTCGCCGCGATCAACAGCAGCATCACGAACATCCTCGGGACACAGCTCCCTGCCACCCTGAGCACCGCCGTCACGAACGCGGTCGACGCCGCACGGGTGCGCGTCCAGGTCAGTGCCACGCTCAGCGCGGCCGGGGCGGTCAACCTGCCGATCAACGTGACCGTCGACTCGACCATCGGTGCGCTCGCCGTGTCGGGCGCGGCCACGCCGCAGGTCTCCGTGTCGACGGGAACGATCCTCGGGATCAACGTCGCCCCCGTGCTCGGGACGCTCGTCAGCGGCACCGTCGTCCCGGCCCTCCAGACCGCGGTGCGGCCGCTGGCGAACTCCGCCGCCCTCACCCAGCTCAGCACCACGCTCACCACCACCACGACCGCGGTCGCGACGGCGCTCTCGCCCGTCGTGCTCCTGCTCCGTCAGGTGGTCGACCTGACGGTGAACGCGCAGGACGACCCCCGCTTCCGCGACCCTCGCGGGTACGACCCAGGGGCGCAGAGCGTGACCGCCCTGCGCCTCACGGTGCTGCCGGGACTGAACGCCGCGACGGTCGACCTCGCCACCTCCACGGTGCGCGCCACGGCGTTCCTGGCCCCGACGATCACCGCACCCACGGCAGGGCAGCAGTTCAGCGTCCCGACCGACACCTCCACCCGCTCGGTGACGGTGCGCGGGACCGGTGAACCCGGTGCCGGCATCGCGCTCGCCGCGGGCGGTGGCCTGACCGCCCCCGCGACGGTCGCCCCCGACGGCACCTGGACCGCCACACTCGCGGACGTCCCGGTCGGGGACCGGACCGTCACCGCGACGCAGACGGTCGGCGGCGCCGCCGCGGGCACCGCGACGCAGGCCTTCTCGGTCGTCGCGCAGCGTCCGCTGGTCATCGACACGCCCACTGCCGGGCAGCAGTTCACCACGACCGGGACCACGACCCCGGTGACCCTCACCGGCACGTCCACCGCGAACGCGCGGATCGACGTGACGATCGGCGACGACGTCACGGCGAGCGGCACGGCGGACGGCAACGGCGTCTGGAGCGTCCCCGTCGACGCGGTCCCGGTCGGGCTGCAGACGGCCAGCGTGACGCAGACCGTCGGCGACACCACCTCGGCCGCGGTGACGCGGGACTTCGAGGTCGTCGCCGCTCGGACGCTGACCATCGACACTCCGGCCCCCGATGCGGTCCTGCCGCTCGTCGGGGACACCCGCGCCGTCGTGCTCACCGGTGCTGCCGAGGGCGGTGCCCGCGTCGACGTGACGCTCGTCGACGGTCTGACCGCCACCACCACGGCGAACACGAACGGCACCTGGACCGCCACGGTCGAGGACGTCCCCGCGGGCGACTACACGGCCACGGCGACCCAGACCGTCGACGGCACGACGAGCGCTCCGGTGACCCGTGACTTCTCGGTCACCGCCGTTCCCGGCATCACCATCGAGGAGCCGACCGACGGAGCCGTCCTGACGGTCGCCGACGCCACGTCGACCACCCCGGTCACGGTGACCGGCACCGCTGCGCCGAACGCGTCCGTCGCGGTCGACCTCGGCGGCTCCTTCACGGCGATCACCGAGGCGGACGACGACGGCGACTGGACCGCCACCTTCCCGGGGGTCCCGGTCGGTGAGCGCACGATCACCGCGACGCAGACGGTCGCCGGCACCACCTCGGCGCCCGTCACCTCGGCCTTCGAGATCGCCGTCGGTGCCCCGCTGACGATCGCGACCCCTGCGGACGGCGCCACCGTGCCCGTCCTCGACGCCGACTCGACCGCCGACCTCGACGTCACCGGGACCGCCGAGCCCCGGGCCCGGGTGTCGGTGTCGCTCGGCGGCGGCCTCACGGCCACGACGACGGCCGACGGAGACGGTGACTGGAGGACGACGGTCGAGGACGTGCCCGTCGGTCGGTACACCCTGACCGCGACGCAGACCGTGAACGGCACGACGTCGCCGGCCCAGCAGCGGATCGTCTCGGTCGTCCCCGCGGCAGCGCTGCAGGTGACCGCACCGGTGCAGGGCGCGACGACCGTGGTCGCGAACGACGACGACACGGTCGACGTCGACGTGACCGGGACGGCGCAGCCCGGTGCGGAGGTCGACGTCGTGCTCGACGAGGGAGCGCCCGTCACGACGACGGTGGACGACGACGGCACCTGGTCGGTGACCCTGCCGGACGTCGGGACCGGCGGTCACACCGTGACGGTCACCCAGACGGTCGGCGGACAGACCTCGCCGGCGATCGAGCGGGACATCTCGATCGAGGTCGGTGACGACCTCGAGATCACCGCTCCCACCGAGGGGCAGGAGATCCCCGCCACGAGCACCGGCGATGCGTCGGTCGTGGTCCGCGGGACCGCGGAACCGGGTGCGACGGTCTCCGTCAGCATCGACGGGGCAGCACCCGTCGACGTCGTGACCGGCCCCGCTGGCAACTGGGTCCTCGACCCGGTGCAGCTCGGGACCGGCCAGCACACCGTCGAGGCCGTGCAGACCGTGAACGGCACGACCGGTCCCACCGAGACGCGGGACTTCACCGTCGTCCCGGGCACCGCCATCACCATCGACAGCCCGGCCGCCGGCTCGCGCTTCGTCGTGGTCGACGGGGACGCCACCGCCACGGTGACGATCAGCGGTGTCGCCGAACCCGGCGCAGCCGTGACGGTGACGGTCGGTGACCTCGAGCTCTCGACCACCGCAGCCGACGGCGACGGGACCTGGTCGGTCGACGCAGCGGGGCTCGCCCCCGGTGACTACACGATCGACGCGGCACAGTCGCTGAACGGCGCGAGCACGGACGCCCTGCCCGTGGGCTTCCTGGTCGACGCTGCGGCACCCCTCGCCGTCACGGCTCCCGGCACGGCGGCGATCACGGTCGCCGGCGACGACGTGACCCGTGACGTGACGGTCACCGGCACCGGGCAGCCCGGCGCGGCGATCGTCGCGACGATCGACGACGAGGAGCCCGGAGCGACGACCACGGTCGCCGCCGACGGGAGCTGGTCCGTCACCTTCGAGGACGTCGGCGTCGGGACGCACCCGGTGTCGGTCACGCAGACGCTGCCCGGCGGGGTCTCCAGCCCGGCGACGTCCGACCCCGTGACCCGCGACGTCACGCTCGTCGCCGCGGACGACGTGCTCATCACGTCGCCCGAGGACGGCGCGGTCCTGCTCGTCCCGGACGATGACACCACACGTGACGTGACGGTGTCCGGCACGGCAGAGCCGAACGCACCGGTGGCGGTCCGTGTCGGCGACGCCGAGGCCTCCACGACCGCGGACGACGACGGCGACTGGACGGTCACCGTCGGCGGCGTCGGCGTGGGCGAGCAGACGGTCACGGCGACGCAGACGGTCGGCGGCACCACCGCCTCCAGTGCGGAGCAGACGCTCACGGTGCGCGCAGGCCGACCGCTCGCGCTCACCAGCCCCGACGACGGTGACGTCATCACGGTCGCCGACCCGACCGGTACGGCCGACGTCGTGGCGGCCGGCACGGCCGAGCCGGGCGCTCCGGTGACCGTCACGCTCTCCACCGGGGAACAGGCGATCGTCGAGGCGGACGACGACGGACGGTGGACCCACACGTTCACCGACGTGCCGACAGGTGACCACACAGTCCGGGCGACGCAGGTCGTCGGCGGGTTCACCTCGGCGCCCGTCAGCGCTGGAGTGTCGGTGCGGGCCGGGGCGCCGCTGACCGTCACCACGCCGGCCGGAGCCACGGCCGTCACGGTCGCGGACGACGACGCCACCACCGACGTGGACTTCGCCGGCACCGGCGCGCCGGGGGCGACGGTCACCGTCGACCTCGGTGACGGCGGCACCGCCGAGACGGTCGTCGGCGACCACGGCACCTGGGCGACCACCGTCGAGGACGTCCCGGTGGGGTCCTGGACGGCGTCGGTCACGCAGTCGGTGAACGACACCACGAGCGCCCCCGTCACGCGACCGGTCTCGGTCGTCGCCGCGGCGGAGCTCGTCGTCCGGCAGCCGGAGGGCACCGTCACCGTCGCGGACGACGCCGCCACGACGACCGTCACGGTCGCCGGTGACGCCGAGCCCGGCGCCACCGTGACGGTGACCGTCGACGACCGAGACCCGGTCGACGTGACGGTGGGCGACGACGGCACGTGGAGCGTCGACGTCGACGACGTCGCGGTCGGTGAGCACGTCGTGTCGGCGACGCAGACCGTCGCCGGCTCGACCTCGACCACGCCGGTCGAGCGTCCCTTCGAGGTCGTCGCGGCAGCGCCGGTCGTCATCACCGCCCCCGCGGACGGGGACGAGGTGCGGGTCGCCGACGAGGACGCCACGACGACGGTCACGGTGCGCGGCACCGCGGAGCCCGGCGCCACCGTGGTGGTCGACCTCGGCGGCGGGCGTGATGCCACGACCGAGGCCGACGAGGACGGCGACTGGGCGGTCGACGTCCCCGGGGTCCCCGCGGGCACCACGACCGTCAGCGTCACCCAGCAGGTCGGCGGCACCACGTCGCAGCCGGTCACGGTCGCCGTCGAGGTCGTGGTCGCGGCACCGCTGACGATCGCCACCCCGGCCGACGGGTCCACCGTCACGGTCGCACAGGACGACTCCCTCGCGACGATCGTCGCGAACGGGGCGGCCGAGCCCGGTGCCGAGGTCCGCGTGACCCTGGACGACGGCGTCGCGCAGACCGTGACGGCGACCGACGCCGGCACCTGGAGCGTCCGGTTCGACGGCGTCGCGACGGGCGAGCACACCGTCCGGGCGACGCAGACGGTCGACGGATCCACCTCGGGTCCGGTCGTGAACACGTTCACGGTCGAGGCCGGTGCGCCCCTGACGGTCAGCACGCCGACCGACGACCAGGTCGTCACGGTGCCGGCGTCCGACCCGACGGTCGACCTGCCCGTGGCGGGCACCGGCGAGCCCGGTGGCACGGTCACCGTGGTGGTCGACGACGGCGACCCGATCGAGGTGTCTGTCCGTGACGACGGCACCTGGGACACGGTCGTACCGGGCGTCGGTCCCGGCGACCACACGGTCACCGTCGGCCAGGAGGTCGGTGGCACCACCTCCGACCCCGTCGTGGTGGACGTGACCGTGGACGTCGCCGACGAGGACGCCGTCGTCATCACGACGCCGGCGGCCGGCAGCACGGTCCGGATCGTCGGTGACACCACGCCGGTCCGGGTCGTGGGCACGGCAGCGCCCGGCGCAACGGTGTCGGTCACGATCGACGACGGCACCGCCGTCGCGACCACGGCCGACGACGAGGGCGACTGGACGGTCACCGTGCCGGACGTCGCGCTCGGCGGCCACACCGCCTCCGCCACGCAGACCGTGGACGGTCGGACCACCGCAGCACCCGACGTCGCCTTCACCGTCGCCGCCGTGGCCCCGCTGCAGGTGACCGCCCCCGCGGACGGCCAGGTGTTCCCGACGGACCAGGACACGGTCTCCGTGCCGGTCAGCGGGACCGCCGAGCCGGGCGCCACCGTGACGGTCGACATCGACGGCACCACGGTGTCGACGACGGCCGGTGCGGACGGCTCCTGGACGGTGACCGTGCCGGACGTCCCGGTCGGCGACCACACCGTGTCGGCGACGCAGACGGTCGGCGGGGCCGCCTCGGCCCCGGTGACCAGCGGCATCAGCGTGGTCGCCGCGCAGGAGGACGACGTCGTCATCACGGACCCGACCCCGGGTCGCCTCTTCGAGGCCCCCGGGCTCGACAGCACGACCACCGTGCCCGTCTCCGGGACGGCCGCAGCCGACGCCGCGGTCGAGGTCCGGCTCTCGACCGGGCAGGTCCGGACGACGACGGCCGGCGGCGACGGTCGCTGGAGCGTCACCTTCGAGGAGGTCCCGGCCGGTGACTGGACGCTGCAGGCGACGCAGACCGTGGACGGGGACACCGCCGACTCGCAGGTCGTGCCGATCGTCGTCCGGGTCGCCGACCCCCTGACGGTCACCTCGCCCCTGCCCGGGGCCCGGCAGACGGCCGGTGCCGACGGCACCGCCACCTGGCAGGTCACCGGGACGGCGGACCCGGGTGCGACCGTCACGGTCCGCAGCGACGCGGGAGACCCCGTCGTGACGACCGCGGCTGCCGACGGCTCCTGGTCGGTGTCCGTGGAGCTCGGGGTCGGTGCGCACACCTTCACGGTGACCCAGACCGTCGAGGGTGCCACGTCCGCCGCCCAGACGGTGCCGGTGGTGGTGGTCGCCGCCCAGCCGGGTGAGCCTGGGCAGCCTGGAGAGCCGGGTCAGCCTGGAGAGCCTGGGGAGCCGGGTCAGCCGGGTGAGCCGGGTGAGCCGGGTGAGCCTGGGCAGCCTGGAGAGCCGGGTCAGCCTGGAGAGCCTGGGGAGCCGGGTCAGCCCGGTGAGCCGGGTGAGCCTGGGCAGCCCGGTGAGCCGGGTGAGCCTGGGCAGCCCGGTGAACCTGGGGAGCCTGGAGAGCCTGGAGAGCCTGGAGAGCCTGGGGAGCCTGGGGAGCCTGGGGAGCCTGGGGAGCCTGGAGAGCCTGGAGAGCCTGGAGAGCCTGGAGAGCCTGGAGAGCCTGGAGAGCCTGGTCAGCCTGGTGAGCCTGGTGAGCCCGGTGAGCCTGGTGAGCCTGGTCAGCCTGGTCAGCCCGGGGAGCCCGGGGAGCCCGGTGAGCCCGGGGAGCCTGGTCAGCCTGGTCAGCCCGGGGAGCCTGGAGAGCCGGGTCAGCCTGGTCAGCCCGGTGAGCCGGGCCAGCCGGGCCAGCCGGGCCTGCCGGGTGGCTCCGGGAACGGAGCCGGCACCGGTACCGGAGTGATCGGTACCGGCAACGGATCGGGTCTCGCTGCCGGCAACGGTTCCCTCGGCAACGGATCCGGCAACGGCAACGGCAACGGCACCGGCACCGGCACCGGCACCGGCACCGGCACCGGCACGGGATCCGGATCCGGCAACGGTTCCGGTCGCGACCTCGCCTTCACCGGCGCGGACGTCGCCCAGCTCGCGGGTGCCGCCGGCGGCCTGGTGGTCCTCGGGTTCCTGCTGCTCGGTCTCTCCCGACTGGCACGCCGCATCCGCCGCGGGCGCGCCTGACCGTCCGCCCACACCGACCGCACCGCGCCTCTCGTCCGTCGTCACGACGGCCGGGAGGCGCGGTGTCGTCCCGCCCCTCGTCGCCCCCTCCACAGGTGGTCGCCGAGGGCGTCGCGCTGTCGGCCGTCCCGGCTACCCTTGGTTCGTGGTCACCGCCCTGTATCGCCGTTACCGGCCCGAGAACTTCGCCGAGCTGATCGGTCAGTCGCAGGTCACCGACCCGCTGCGGACCGCCCTGCGGACGAACCGTGTGAACCACGCCTACCTGTTCAGCGGGCCGCGCGGGTGCGGCAAGACGACCTCGGCGCGCATCCTCGCCCGGTGCCTGAACTGCGAACAGGGCCCGACGGACACGCCGTGCGGCGTCTGCCCGAGCTGCGTGGAGCTCGCCCGGGGTGGCGGGGGATCGCTCGACGTCATCGAGATCGACGCAGCGAGCCACAACGGCGTCGACGACGCGCGCGACCTGCGCGACCGCGCCGTGTTCGCACCGGCGCGCGACCGCTACAAGATCTTCATCCTCGACGAAGCGCACATGGTGACGCCGCAGGGCTTCAACGCCCTGCTCAAGCTGGTCGAGGAACCGCCGGAGCACGTGAAGTTCATCTTCGCGACCACCGAGCCGGAGAAGGTCATCGGCACCATCCGCTCCCGGACCCACCACTACCCGTTCCGGCTCGTCCCGCCGGCCACGATGCTCGAGTACGTCGAGCAGCTGTGCGAGCAGGAGTCGGTCTCCGTCGCACCGGGTGTCCTCCCGCTCGTCGTCCGTGCCGGTGGGGGGTCGGTGCGAGACACGCTGTCGCTGCTCGACCAGCTCATGGCCGGCAGCGAGGACGGCGCGATCGCCTACGAACGCGCGGTCGTCCTGCTCGGCTACACCGACGCTGCGTTGCTCGACGACGTCGTGGACGCGCTGGCGGTGGCCGACCCCGCCTCGGCCTTCGCCGCGGTCGACCGCGTGGTGCAGACCGGGCAGGACCCGCGTCGCTTCGTCGAGGACCTGCTCGAGCGACTCCGTGACCTGATCGTCGTCGCGGCGACGAACGAGAGCGCCGCAGCCGTGCTGCGCGGGATCTCTCCCGAGGAACTCGACACCATGACCCGGCAGGCCGGTGTCTTCGGTGCGACGGCCCTGTCGCGGTCCGCCGACATCGCCAACCGCGCGCTCACCGAGATGACCGGTGCGACGTCGCCCCGACTGCACCTCGAGCTGATGACGGCGCGCATGCTCGTGCCCGAGGTCGACGACACCCAGCGCGGTGCACTCGCCCGCGTCGAGCGGCTCGAGCGTCGCGTCGGTGTCGGCGACGCCGGCGGACACCAGGCTCCCGCCGCGGTCGAACGACCGCAGGCTGCACAGCAGTCCTCCGCGGGCGCTCCGGTTCCGCGCACGGGAGCGGGCAGCGCCCCGGCGCAGGCCGGCTCCTCGCCGGCGACCCCGGCTGCGCAGCCCGCTGCGTCGACCGCGACCCCGACCCGAGCAGCGGCGCCGACCCGACCGGACCAGGAGCCCGCCGATCAGGCTCCGACGACCGCGCGTGACGCCGAGCCGCGGGACCCCGGCGCGACCGTGCGCGATGCCGCTGCCTCCTGGGCGGCCGTGGCGACGCCCCCGAGCCAAGGTCCGGCCGGCGGCCCGACCGATCGGTCTGCGGGCCGACCGGCGGAGCAGAGCGCGTCGAGTGCGACGACGACGGCACACCCGACCGAGCAGCACCAGCACGATCCGTCGGGCACCGCGAACGCGTCGTCCACCGGGCAGGGGACGGCCGTCGGCGACGAGGCGGTCGTCCGACCGGTCGCCGCCGTCGGCTTCCAGCAGCTCCGCGACGCCTGGCCCCAGGTCGTCGAGCACGTCCAGCGCGCCCGGCGTTCGGCCTGGTCCGTGGTGGTCACGGCCCAGGTGACGGCCCTGCGCGAGGACGTGCTGACGCTCACCTTCCCCAGCCAGCAGGACGTGGCGTCGTTCAAGGAGATGTCCGACCCCGCGACGAGCGTCAGCGAACTGCTCCGCTCGGCGATCATCGACGTCCTCGGCCTGCGGGTGAAGTTCGTCGCCCGTGGGCCGGGACAGCAGCGCTCGGCCGGTGCTCCCGCGTCGGAGCCGGGTCGGCAGACGTCGCAGCAGCAGCCGACGCGACCGCACGTGACGTCGGAGGACACCAGCCAGCAGCAGGCCGCGCGCCAGCAGTCCGCACCGCCGCAGCCAACGACTGCCGAAGGGCCGACGCAGCAGCAGCAGCAGCACCCGACTGCGCCGCAGCAGCAGCCGACCGCACCGCAGCAGCAGCAGCAGCCGACCGCACCGCAGCAGCCGAGCCAGCAGCAGCAGGCGAGCCAGCAGCAGGCAAGCCAGCAGCAGCAGGCGAACCAACAGCAGGGCGTATCTCAGCAGCCGACCACACGGCAGCAGCCGGCCACGCCCAGCGCTCCGGTGACCGACTGGGCCGTCGCCACGATCCCGGCGACCGACCCGACCGCCGGCGCCGTGCCCGAGCACCTCGAGCCGGGCTGGTCGGCACCGTTCGGGACGACCGACACCGGGGAACCGGTCGTGCCCGTCGCACCGGTCTCCGACCCCGCCGCCGACGCGGCCCTCGCTGCACAGCTCCGTCCGGCCTCCGCGCTCGGCGGTGCCGGAACACGCCCAGCCCGTGCTGCTGCGCCGAGCGACCCGACACCCGACGCACCGGGAGCGCCGGCACCGGCCGCAGGCGCAGCGCCCGCACCGGCCGCAGCCGCAGCGCCCGCATCGGCAGCGCCCGCCGCGCCGGGTACCGCGGCCGCCGCACCCTCCGGTGGGCCGGACGTCCCGGTCGACGACTACCCGCTCGACGACGAGCCCTACGACGACGGTGCTCCCTTCCCCGATCCGGGAGCGCACGCGTCCTCGGGTGTTCCGAGCCAGCGACCGACGCGGGCACCAGCACCGCAGGCAGCACCGGCGCAAACCGGCTCAGCACAGGCCGCGCCCGAGCAGGCAGCACCCGAGCAGGCAGCACCTGCGCAGGCAGCACCGACCCAGGAGGCGGCTGCGCAGCCAGCTCCGGCACGGACCGCTGCACCCCAGGTCCGTCGGACGCCGGTCGCTGGTCGGTACGGCGAGGCGGTCGTCCGTGAGATCCTCGGCGCGCAGTTCATCGAGGAGACCGCCCTGCACGAGGAAGGCGCCTGATGTACGACGGGATCGTCCAGGACCTGATCGACGAGTTCGGTCGGCTGCCGGGCATCGGCCCGAAGTCGGCGCAGCGCATCGCGTTCCACATCCTGCAGACCGAGTCGTTCGACCCGGCACGACTGTCCGAGCTCCTGGCCGAGGTCAAGGAGAAGGTGCGCTTCTGCGAGGTCTGCGGCAACGTCACCGAGAACGTGCGGTGCAGCATCTGCCGTGACCCCCGTCGGTCGCCGTCGGTGATCTGCGTCGTGGAGGAGGCGAAGGACGTCGCCGCCATCGAGCGCACCCGCGAGTTCCGTGGGCTCTACCACGTGCTCGGCGGAGCGATCAGCCCGATCGACGGTGTCGGTCCGGACGACCTGCGGATCCAGCAGCTGATGACGCGGCTGGCCGACGGCACCGTGGACGAGGTCATCATCGCCACCGACCCGAACCTCGAGGGCGAGGCGACGGCGACCTACCTCAGCCGACTGCTCGTCCCGATGGGCATCCGCACCACGCGACTCGCGTCCGGGCTGCCGGTGGGTGGTGACCTCGAGTACGCCGACGAGGTGACCCTCGGCCGCGCCTTCGAGGGCCGACGCGTGGTCGGTCACTGACGGACGTGCGCGCAGGATCGTTGCGTCGAGCCCGCCTCGCACGCAACATCCGCGGAACACCCTCTACGATTGACAGACCGCGCGACCGTCGCGGAACCGTCGTCCCCGGGAGTACCAGCCAGTGGCCCTGATCGTGCAGAAGTTCGGTGGATCGTCCGTCGCGGACGCCGAGAGCATCAAGCGCGTGGCGAAGCGGATCGTCCAGACGAAGAAGGCGGGCAACGACGTCGTCGTGGCCGTCTCGGCGATGGGCGACACCACCGACGAGCTCGTCGACCTCGCGCACTCCGTGACGCCGATCCCCGCCGGTCGTGAGCTCGACATGCTGCTCACCGCGGGGGAGCGCATCTCGATGGCGCTGCTCGCGATGGCGATCAAGAGCCTCGGGGTCGAGGCATCGTCGTACACGGGCAGCCAGGCCGGCATGCTCACGGACGCCCAGCACGGCAAGGCCCGCATCGTCGACGTCACCCCGAAGCGCGTGCGCGAGGCGCTCGACGCCGGGCACGTCGCGATCGTGGCCGGGTTCCAGGGGTTCAACCGCACGACGGGCGAGATCACCACGCTCGGTCGCGGTGGGTCGGACACCACCGCCGTCGCGCTCGCCGCCGCGCTCGACGCCGACGTCTGCGAGATCTACACCGACGTCGACGGCATCTTCACCGCGGACCCCCGCGTGGTGCCGAAGGCCAAGAAGGTCGACCGGATCACGAGCGAGGAGATGCTCGAGCTCGCCGCCTCCGGCGCCAAGGTCCTGTACATCCGTGCCGTCGAGTACGCCCGTCGGCACGGCGTCACCCTGCACGTCCGCTCCTCGTTCAGCAACGCCGAGGGCACCATCGTCTACAACCCTGCAGAGGGGGAAACCGTGGAAGAACCGATCATCACCGGCATCGCCGGAGACCTCTCCGAGGGGAAGATCACCGTCGTCGGCGTGCCCGACACCCCCGGCAAGGCCGCCGAGATCTTCACGATCGTGGCCCGCGCCGGCGCCAACATCGACATGATCGTGCAGAACGTGTCCGAGGCGGTCACGGGCCGCACGGACATCTCGTTCACGCTGCCGAAGGACCAGGGCCAGGGCGTCCTGACCGCGCTCGAGGTCGCCAAGGCCGACATCGGCTACTCGGGCATCCAGTACGACGACCAGATCGGCAAGCTCGCCCTGGTCGGTGCCGGCATGCGGACCAACGCCGGTGTCTCGGCGGCGCTCTTCCGCGCCCTGCACGAGGCGTCCATCAACATCGAGATGATCTCCACCTCGGAGATCCGCATCTCGGTCGTCACGCGCGCCGACACCCTGAACGAGGCCATGCGCGTCGTGCACCAGGCCTTCGGGCTGGACGCCGACCAGGAAGCCGTCGTCTACGCCGGCACCGGGCGCTGAGCCCCGCGCCGACACGACCCACGAGCAGGAGCACCACATGAGCACCACCGTCGCCGTCGTCGGCGCCACCGGCCAGGTCGGCGCCGTGATGCGTCGCCTCCTCGAGGAGCGCGCGTTCCCGGCTGACCACGTCCGGTTCTTCGCGAGTGCCCGGTCCGCCGGTTCGACGCTGTCGTTCCGCGGCGAGGAGATCGTCGTCGAGGACTCCGAGACCGCCGATCCGTCGGGCATCGACATCGCGCTGTTCTCGGCCGGTGCCACGGCGTCACGCGCCCTCGCGCCGAAGTTCGCGGCGGCGGGTGCGGTGGTCGTCGACAACTCGAGCGCCTGGCGGATGGACCCCGAGGTGCCGCTGGTCGTGAGCGAGGTCAACCCGCACGCGATCGACGACGCCCCGAAGGGCATCGTCGCCAACCCGAACTGCACGACGATGGCGATCATGCCGGTCCTCAAGGTGCTGGACACCGAAGCCGGGCTGCGCCGTCTCGTCGCGACCACCTACCAGGCCGTGTCCGGGTCGGGCCTCGCCGGAGTCGAGGAGCTCCTCGGCCAGGCGCGCGCGGCGCTCGAGCAGGACACCGCGGCGCTCACCCACGACGGTTCGGCGGTGACCTTCCCGGAGCCGGTCAAGTACGTCCGACCGATCGCCTTCGACGTCGTCCCGCTCGCGGGCAGCATCGTCGAGGACGGCATGGGGGAGACCGACGAGGAGCAGAAGCTCCGCAACGAGAGCCGCAAGATCCTCGAGCTGCCCGACCTGCTCGTCGCCGGGACCTGCGTGCGCGTCCCCGTGTTCACCGGGCACTCGATCTCCGTGCACGCCGAGTTCGCGCAGCCGCTCTCGCCCGAGCGGGCGGCGGAGCTCCTCGCCACGGCCCCGGGCGTCGAGCTCGCGGACGTCCCGACTCCGCTGCAGGCAGCCGGTCAGGACCCGTCCTTCGTCGGCCGCATCCGCGCGGACCAGTCCGCGCCCGACGGCCACGGCCTGGTCCTCTTCGTCAGCAACGACAACCTGCGGAAGGGCGCTGCGCTCAACGCGGTGCAGATCGCCGAGACGATCCTCGAGCGGCGCGCGGTCGCCGCGTAGCGAGCGCCGTCGCCGACGCGACACGTGACGGACGGGAGGCCCGTGGCGACACCGCCACGGGCCTCCCGTCCGTCGTCCCGACCGTCAGGATCGGGACCGAGCGCGACGTCGTCGGTGCAGCAGCGCGCCGGTCCCGGCGGTGAGGAGCGCGAGCGCGACGGCGAGGGGTCCGGTCACCTCGGTGCCGGTCCAGGCGAGGCGCCCCTGCGGCGCGGCGTCGGCGGTCCGGGCGGTCGTCGCCGGTCCTGGCGACGGTCCGTCCGCGCTGGGCTCGCCGGTCTGGTCGGCCTCACCGGGGGTCCCGGTGCCGCCCGTGCCTCCGGCACCGTCCCCCGGGGACGGTGCGTCACCCGGATCGGTGCCCTCGCCGTGCCCGGGGTCGGGGTCGGGGTCCGGACCGTCGCCGGCGCCGGGCCCTGCGGACACGACGACCTCGACGGGGACCGGCGGCGCGAGCTGACCGGCGGGGGTCGAGGCGAACAGTTCGAGGGTGTACGTGCCCTCGGTGAGCGCATCGATCGGCGAGCAGGACCAGTGTCCGGCGTCGTCCGCACCTCGATCGGCGGCATCGGCCTCGCAGACCACCGTCCCGTCGCGGACGACGACGACGTGCGCGCCGGGCGTGGCGGTGCCCGAGAGGCCGGAACCGGGTGCCAGGTCGGTCTGGTCGAGCGTCGGTGCGACGACGGGGCCCTCGGTGACGAGTTCGATGTCGGACCCCGCGGTGCCGAGCGCCAGGAGCGCGCCGTTCGCCTGCAGGCCGAGCTCGAGGCCGTTCGCCGGTGAGGACGGGTCGTCGGCGGTGAACCGGACGACGTGGGGTGCGGGGCTCGTGGTGCGGACCTGGAGACAGCCGGAGGGGACGGCGGCGTCGACCAGCACGGCGAAGGGCAGCCCGGGGCCGTTGAGGGCGGACACGCACATCGACCCGACGACGAGCGGACCGGTGGTGCCGGGCGCGGGGTAGTGCGCGGTGTCGGCGGCGACCGGGCGGGTGTCGAGCACGGGCTGGCCGTCGCGGTCGGCGACGGCGACGAAGCCGGTGGTGCCGACGACGTGGAAGGTGCCCTCCAGCGTCGCAGCGGGTGCAGCCCGTGGCTCGGGCTGCGGCGAGGGGAGCGGGTCGGCCATGGCGGCAGGGCCGAGCAGGAGCGGGGCGATCGCGGCCGCGGGCAGGAGCGGGAGCGCGAGACGGGCGCGCAGGGGGTGGTTCACGGTGGGGCCTCCGGGAGGGGACGGTCGATCGGGACCGTGAAATGGTGCCACATCCGGAATGTCGTACTTCACTAGCAAGTGCGATGGGTACGACCAGCGCCCCGCACCCGGACGATGCCCCCGGGCGACCCAGCGGCAGCGGGTAGGATCGTCGTGTGGCAGTGAAGCAGGTGGACCCGATCGACGTCGTCCTGATCGGGGGAGGGATCATGAGCGCCACGCTCGGCGCCATCATCCACCGCCTCGAACCCACGTGGAAGATCCGCGTGTACGAGCGGCTCGGCTCGGTCGCGCAGGAGTCCTCGAACCCGTGGAACAACGCCGGGACCGGTCACTCCGCGCTGTGCGAGCTGAACTACACGCCGGAGATGCCGGACGGACACGTCGACATCGCCAAGGCCGTGACCGTCAACGAGCAGTTCCAGGTCTCGCGGCAGTTCTGGGCGCACCTGGTCGAGACCGGCGCGCTCCCGCAGCCGTCCAACTTCATCAACCCGACCCCGCACATCTCCTTCGTGTGGGGCGAGGACAACGTCGAGTACATGCGCAAGCGGTACGAGGCGCTCAAGGGCCACCCGCTCTTCGCGGGCATCGAGTACTCGGACGACCCGGCGCAGATCCGCAGGTGGGCGCCCGCGCTCATCCCGGGGCGCAAGAAGGACCAGCCGGTCGCTGCGACGTACTCGGCCGCCGGCTCGGACGTCGACTTCGGTTCGTTGACGCAGCAGCTCTTCGACGAGCTCGAGATCGCCGGTGTCGAGTTCGAGCCGTCGCACCAGGTGCAGAAGATCACGCGGTCGAAGGTCTCCGAGGGGTGGGCGCTCGACGTCCGCAACGAGATCGGTCGGTCGACGCAGCGCATCGCGGCGAAGTTCGTCTTCGTCGGCGCCGGCGGCGGGGCCCTGCGCCTGCTGCAGAAGTCGGGCATCCCGGAGATCCGCGGGTACGGCGGGTTCCCCGTGTCCGGCGAGTTCCTGCGCACCGACGACCCCGAGGTCGTGCAGAAGCACGCGGCGAAGGTGTACGGCAAGGCGAGCGTCGGCGCTCCGCCGATGTCGGTGCCGCACCTCGACACCCGGATCGTCGAGGGCAGGGCGTCGCTGATGTTCGGCCCCTACGCCGGGTTCAGCCCGAAGTTCCTCAAGCAGGGCTCGCTGCTCGACCTGTTCCGGTCGATCCGACCGCACAACCTGCGACCGATGCTGAGCGTGGCGTTCTCGAACTTCGACCTGGTCCGCTACCTGGTCGGGCAGCTCCTGGCGTCGAAGCAGACGAAGTTCGACGCCCTCCGCGACTTCATGCCGACCGCGGAACCGGAGAACTGGCACCGCATCACGGCCGGGCAGCGCGTGCAGGTCATCAAGCCGGACCCGGAGAAGGGCGGGGTGCTGCAGTTCGGCACCGAGGTCATCACCTCGGCCGACGGCTCGATCGCCGGCCTGCTCGGCGCGAGCCCCGGTGCGTCCACCGCGGTGCCGATCATGCTGACGATGCTGCAGCGGTGCTTCCCGGACCGGTGGGAAGCCTGGGCCCCGATGGTGCGGACGATGGTGCCCACGTACGGCAAGGACCTCGGCGCCGACCCGCAGCTCGCCGACGAGACCCTCGAGCACACCGCGAAGGTCCTCGGTCTGCACCACTGAGCCCCGCCGCTCGGGCGACTTGCCCCTGGTTCGAACGTGTGTTCGAATGAGGGCATGCGGTGGAGCGGGCAGTCGATCGGAGCGGAGCGCGGTGACGCCCTGCCGGGGCTCGAGTCGAACAGCGGGTTGGTGCGCAGCGTCACCACGCCGGAGTTCGCCGGGGTCACCTTCCACGAGGTCCTGGCGAAGAGTGCCCTGAACCGTGTGCCGGCTGCCGACCGCAGCGGCACCTACGGGTGGACGATCAACCCGTACCGCGGCTGCAGTCACGCGTGCGTCTACTGCTTCGCGCGGCCCACGCACACGTACCTGGAGTTCGACGGGGGCGCCGACTTCGACCA
The DNA here is from genome assembly GCF_028307415.1 of Curtobacterium uvaldense. Classification (NCBI taxonomy): domain Bacteria; kingdom Bacillati; phylum Actinomycetota; class Actinomycetes; order Micrococcales; family Microbacteriaceae; genus Curtobacterium; species Curtobacterium uvaldense. Next base: position 193,190 of record NZ_JAQMHU010000001.1, read on the forward strand.
GCAGATCGTCGTGAAGACCAACGTCGCGGACGTCCTGCGCCGTGAGCTCCGGAAGCCGTCGTGGGACCGGCACCCCGTCGCGCTCGGCACCAACACCGACCCGTACCAGCGTGCCGAGGGGCGCTACCGGTTGATGCCCGGGGTCATCCGCGCGCTGGCTGATTCGGGCACCCCGTTCAGCATCCTGACGAAGGGGACGCTGCTGCGGCGTGACCTGCCCACGTTGGTCGACGCGGCACGGAGCGTCCCGGTCGACCTGGCGATGTCGATCGCCGTGTACGACGACGAGCTGCAGCAGCAGGTCGAGCCCGGGACCCCGACGACCGCCGCCCGGTTGGCGACCGTCCGGGCGATCCGCGACGCGGGGCTCGAGTGCTCGGTGTTCCTCATGCCGGTGCTCCCGTTCATCACGGACACGCGCGCGCACCTCGACGAAGCGATCGGTCGCGCGGCCGAGGCCGGTGCCTCGAGCGTCATGTACTCCGCACTGCACCTGCGTCCTGGCGTGAAGCCGTGGTGGGCGGCCTGGCTGCAGCGGACCCGTCCCGACCTCGTCGCGCGCTACCGCTCGATGTACCTCGACAACACCTACGCGCCCGCGGACTACCGCCGGTGGCTCGCGGACCGGGTGCGTCCGATCCTGGCCGCGCACGGTCTCGGACTCGGCCGGGTGGACCCGGCGACCGGTTCGATGGGGTTCAGCGACCGGCAGGCGCACCTCGTACCCGGCGAGCGGGCCGCGGCGGCGACCGCTCCGCGTGCACCGCGTCCGGGGTCGGGCGACACCGGACCGCGCGCCCTCGTCGGGTCGGTCATCACGAACGCGGGCATCACGAACGGGTACCGCGTCCCGGTGTCGCTCGACGAGCAGTCCCGCCCGACCTCGTCGCCGCTCAAGCGTGCCGACCCCGACTTCGACCGACGCGGTGCCGGGACGACCGTGATCGGAGGCCCGTCCGGACCGACCCTGTTCTGAGGAGCGTCCACCTTCCGCGTTCGGGGGACACCCTGTGTCGGTGATCGGCGGTAGCATCGAGCGGGTCGCCGGATCGTGCTCGTTTCGGGGTACACGACCGGCCCCCGGGACGGTCGCGTCACACGGCGACCGGACGACTCTCGGAAGGACCATCGACCCGTGCTCGGCATCCCCACGCACCTCGCTCCGCGAGTGAACGCGTGGTCGACCGTGCGCGCCTTCCACGCAGCGGCGATCGGATCGGTCGTCGCCGCCGCCGTGACCCTGCTGCTGTACCGACTGGCCGAGCCCGACGTGCGGGTCGCCGGGGCCGTGCTCGCGCTCCTCCCCATGCTCGCGATGATCGGCGTGCACGTGCAGTTCGGCACCTGGCGCTCGGCCGTGGCCTTCCTCGTCACCGGCGGGGTCTGCACGTGGTGGTTCACCACGATCGTGCAGCGCGAGGTGCCCGCCGGCTGGGTGACGAGCTACCTGGTGTCGCTCGCGGTGATCCCGCTCGTGCTCGTGGGCGGGGCCGGTGCGGTCGCGAGTCGCGTCGTCGTCTGGTCGTTCGGCGGGTTCCTGGTCGGTCGGCTCGCGACCGGGATCGCGGTGCTGCAGGCGGACGGGCCGCCCCGACCGCTCCTCCTCGCCTGGGTCACCCTGGGCTTCGTGGTCGCCCTCGTGCTCTTCACCAGCCGGAACACCGCGCGGTCCGAGCGCGTCCAGCCCGAGCTGCTCCGGTCCGCTCGCGAGGAGCACGTGTCCGCCTACCGGGCCGGGGTCGAGGCCGAGGCCGCGGCGATCCTGCACGACACGGTGCTCAACCACCTCGGTGCCATCGCGCTCGCTCCCGACGGCCCCATGGACCCGCAGCTGGCGCGCACGGTCGAAGCCGACGTCGCGATGCTGACCGGGAAGCAGTGGCTCGCGTCGTCCGACCCGACGTCCGAGCCGGACCCGGCCCTCGCCGGTGCCGCGTTCGACGCGATGGTGGACGAGCACCGGGCGGAGGGGCTCGCGGTCGCGGTCACCGGTGATCCGGCTGCCCTGGCGCGGCTCGACCCGTCGGCGGCGACGGCACTGCTCCGGGCCGTCGGGCAGTGCCTGGCGAACGTCCGCAAGCACGCGGGGACCGACGAGGCCGAGGTCAGCGTCTTCGACGACGGCTCGTCGTGCACGGTGATGGTGGTCGACGACGGCCGCGGGTTCGACGAGCAGGAGACCGGCAGCGACCGGATGGGGCTGCGCGGCTCGGTCCGGGAACGCATCGGCCGGGTCGGCGGTGACGTCCAGGTGTGGTCGTCGCCGGGATCCGGGACGAGCGTCATGATGACCGTGCCCTACACGAGCGAGGACGCGGCCCGCGCCGACGGAGCACACACCGGCGGCGTACGGACCGGCGGCGCACGGACCGGCGGCGCGGCGTCGTACGCCGTCACGGGTGAGTCCGACCGCGGAGCCGCCCGGTGAGTCGCGTCGACGCGGTGCGGGCCGCAGTCCGGGGCGCTCGGACCGCACAGCAGTGGGACCCGCTCGGCGCGATGGGTTCCCGCCCCCTCGCCGTCCTGCTCGGTGCGGCCGGCGTGCTGTGGGCGCTGCTCGTGTCGGTGTTCGACCGCGACGTGGTCGGCAGCCCGACGCTCAGCGCCCTCACGGTGCTGCTCCTGGGCGCGTCGGGCGCGGTCGTGATCGCGTCGTCGTCGCCCTTCCGGGCGCCGTTCCCGCGCTGGGCGTACGTGCTCCACGTCGTGCTGCTCGGCGCAGCGTCGGCCGCGAGCGTCGCGGCGCAGTGGGGGCCGGACCGCAACGCGCTCAACGACTTCATGTGCCTGCTCACCGCCACCGGGATCGTGACGGTCGCGCCCTACCGGCCGTGGCGGGACCTGGCGGTCGGCGGGCTCGTCCTGGCAGCGGTCGACGCAGCTGCCTGGGGCACCGCCGCCGCCGTGTTCCCGCACCAGGTACCGGTGTCCGTCGCCGCCTTCCTCGCCGCCGCGCCGACGCTGGTCCTCACCGCGGCGTCCGTCGTGTTCGCGTGGACCTTCGGCGGCCTGGCGGAGCGCGTGCAGATCCGTGCGGGCTCGTACTCGGTGGCGCGTGCCGAGCGGGACGGCATCGCCGCGCGCGTGCAGCAGGACCGCTCCGTGATCCTCGCGCGCGACGTCGCCCCGTTCTTCGCCGAGCTCCGGACGCGTGAGGTGATCACCGACGCCGACCGCGCCCGCGCCCGTTCCATCGCGGACGGCATCCGGCAGGCCATGGTCGCGGACGCCGACCGGACGTGGCTCGAGTACGCGGTCGCCGTCGAGGGCGGGTCCGCCGAGTCGGTGGACGACCCGGACGGCCTCATCGCGACGCTCGACACCGACCAGCGGACCGTGCTCCGGACGTTCCTCCGTGCGGCGCTCGGCGCAGCGACGGTGGACCCCGCGCGGTTCCGTGCCACGGTCCGCCGTTCGCGCGAGCCCGGTGCCCCACCCGACCGCGTCGAGGTCCGCACGGAGCTCGCGGTCGACGACTCGGACGTCGGCATCCACCGCACGTTCGACCCCTACTTCGCGGTGCTCCGCGTGACCTTCCCCGACCTCGACGTCGCCGTCCGACCATCGTCCCTCGCACTAAGGTTCTCCTATGACCAGCACTGACCCGAACCGGACCACGGAGGGCGTGCCACCGCTCCCGCAGCCCGGAACCCGACGCGTGCGGCTGGCGATCCTCGACGACCACGAGGTGCTGCTCGACAGCCTGTCGAGCTGGATCGCCGTGAACGCCTTCGACTTCGACCTCGCCCTCACCGCGCACACGTGGCTCGAGATGGTGCACAGCGAGAACTTCCCGACGGACCTCGTCTTCCTCGACTTCCAGCTCAAGGAGCCGGTGTCGATCGAGGCCCGCGTGCGCACCTGTCGTGCTGCCGGGGCGAAGGTCATCGTGCTCTCGAGCGTCGACAGCCGCGAGTCCCGCGACCGTGCCCTGGCTGCCGGTGCGGCCGCGTTCCTGTCGAAGTCGCTGCCGATGCGCGAGGTCATGGACGTCGCGCGCGAGGTCATGGGTGTCTCGCGGGAGACCCCGGCGCAGCGCGACTGGCGCCCGCTGCCGACCGGCGCGAGCGCGCACCAGCGCCCGAAGCTCAGCGCGGGCGAGGAAGAGGCACTGCGCCTGTACGTGTCCGGCTACTCGACGAACGAGGTCGCCGCGCAGATGAACGTGCAGTACGAGACCGCCAAGACCTACCTCCGCCGCGTCCGCGAGAAGTACAGCAAGGTCGGCCGTCCCGCGTCGAAGAAGTCGGACCTCATCCGTCGTGCCGCCGAGGACGGGTTCCTCGCGTAGTGGCGAAGCTCTACTTCCGGTACGGCGCGATGAACAGCGGCAAGAGCACCGGGCTGCTGCAGGCCGCGTACAACTACGAGGAACGCGGGCAACGCGTGCTGCTGGCGAAGCCGTCGGTGGACACCAAGGGCGACCGTGAGATCGTCTCCAGACTCGGCGTCACACGCTCCGTGGACGTCGTCTTCGCGCCCCACGACGACGTCCGGCACGCGGTCGCCGACGCCGGTGCCACCGACCCCGAGTCGGATCGGCTCGACGGCATGGTGCGTCCGGTGAGCTGCGTGCTCGTCGACGAGGCGCAGTTCCTCACCCCGCGCCAGGTCGACGACCTGCTCCGCGTCGCCGTGCTCGACGAGGTCCCCGTGCTCGCCTACGGCATCCGCACCGACTTCCGCACCGAGGCGTTCCCCGGCAGCGCGCGACTGCTCGAGGTCGCGCACTCGCTCGAGGAGCTCAAGACCATCTGCCGGTGCGGTCGCAAGGCCGTGTTCAACGCGCGCAAGGTCGACGGCCGCTTCGTCTTCGACGGGTCCCAGGTCGCGATCGACGGGGTCGACGTCACCTACGAGTCGCTCTGCGCGAACTGCTACCTCAGCGAGTCGGGCGGGCGGCTCGACGGCGAGCTCGCCCACTGATCCGACCCACGTCCGACAGGTGGGCCACCGCCGGACGGGAGGCACGGTGCGGCGCCGCCACGCGCCTCCAGGCCGGCCCGTGGCGCGGAATGCGCGCACGCCGGCGACGGTTGTCGTCCGCATGAGCGACGCCACCGTGCACCTGTCCGTCCTCGACCTGGCCACCCGCGAGTACGGCCAGTCGAACACCGAGGCCCTGCAGGGGTCGATCGACATGGCCGTGCACGCCGAGCAGCTCGGCTACGAGCGTGTCTGGGTCGCCGAGCACCACGGCATGCCGGGCATCACCTCGTCGGCGCCCGCCGTGCTGCTCAGCGCCGTCGGTGCCGCGACCTCACGCATCCGGATCGGCTCCGGCGGGGTGATGCTCCCGAACCACGCACCGCTCGTGATCGCCGAGCAGTTCGGCACGTTGCGCGCACTGTACGGCGACCGCGTCGACCTCGGCATCGGGCGCGCACCGGGGACCGACGGCGCGACGGCGATGGCGTTGCGCCGCACCGACCGGCTGGACGTCGACGACTTCCCCCAGCAGCTCGCCGACCTGATCGGCTTCTTCACCGGCATGGACGCGTCGAACCCGCTGTCGCGCATCCGTGCGGTCCCGGGCTACGGCGACGTGCCGGAGTTCTGGCTGCTCGGTTCCTCGGGCTACAGCGCGCAGGTCGCCGGCGCGCTCGGGGTGTCGTTCGCCTTCGCGCACCACTTCGCGTCGGACAACACCGAGGCGGCGCTCGCGCTGTACCGCGACTCGTTCCGCCCGTCGCGCTTCCGGCAGACCCCGAACGCCCTCATCGGCGTGCAGGTCGTCACCGACGAGGACCCCGCGATCGTCGAGGAGCAGAGCGCTCCGGGGATGATCTCGTTCATCCGGATGCGACAGGGCGCCAAGCCCGAACCGGTGTCCATGGACGAGGCCCGCGCGTACGAGTTCTCGGACCTCGAGCGCCGGTTCATCGCCGCGCGGACGGAGCGGCAGGCCTACGGCGACCGCGAGCACGTCGCCACGAAGATCAACGAGCTCGTCGCGTCCACCGGTGCCGACGGGGTGATCGTCGCGCCCGGTGCCGCCCAGGCGCGCTACCGGCACCAGGCGCTCGACGTGGTGGCGTCCCTGCAGGCCGAGGGCCGCCTGGTGCCGGCGGGGGCGACGGTCTAGCGGCCGGGCGCCCGCTGCGGGCGTCCAGCCGTGGGAGCCGTCAGGCCAGCAGCCCGAGGCGCGTCGCGGCGGTGATCGCGGCGACGCGCGTCCCGACGTCGAGCTTCCGGTAGACGTTGTAGACGTGCCGCTTCACCGTGCCGACGGCGAGCCCGAGTTCGGTGGCGATCTCGGCGTTGGACCGCGCATCTGCGACGAGACGGAGCACCTCGAGCTCGCGGTCGCTGAGCGGTGACCCGGCGCGGGCGTCGGTGACCAGGTCGACCGGGAACGTCACGGGACCCGCGCCCCTGCGGGTCGCTCGGACGATCCGGTCGACGAGCTCCCGGCTCGGGGTGTCCTTCGTCACGAGGTCCACGGCTCCGGCGTCGAGCAGCGCGCGGCGGAGGACGGCGTCACGGTGCATCGTCAGGACGACGACGCTGATGTGCGGGTGTCGGCGGCGGACGGTGGCGATGGTGGTCCGCGCCGGTGGCCCGTCGAGCTCGACGTCGAGCAGGAGCACGTCGATCGCGGCCGCCTCGGGGGAGTCCAGCACGTCGGACGGGCGCTCCCCGTGCGCGACGACCCGGATCGTCGGGACCGCTGCCAGGATCGTGGCGAGCCCCTCGCGGAAGAGTCGGTGGTCGTCGACGATCGCGACGTGGGTGACGGCGGTCACATGGCTCCCCTCGGGACGGTCAACCGGACGACGGTGCCCGAGCCCGGGGCGCTCTCGACGTCCAGTCGGGCGCCGAGCACACCGGCCCGCTCACGCATGGTGCGCTGCCCGAGGCGGCCCTCGGCGACGGCGTCGGGAGCGAACCCGGGGCCGTCGTCCCGCACCGTCACGACCACCGTCCCCGGCGACCACGCGAACTCGACGGACGCCGCGGACCCGGGCGCGTGCTTCCGCCGGTTGGTCAGCGCTTCGAGGAGGATCGTCAGCGCCTCCTCGGCCTTCCAGTTCGGCAGGGTGCCGGCGACGCCCGTCGTCGTGATCACCAGGCGGTCGTCCCCCGGGAACAGGTCGTCCACGTGCCGCCGCAGGGCGTCGTCCAGCCGGTCCTGGCCGACCCTGGCGTGCAGGGAGAGCGCGAGGTCCTGCACGTCGGTCAGCGCCCCTCGGAGCAGCCGCGCCGCGGACTCGAGCTGCGCGGTCCGCTCCGCCTCCGCTGGATCGGTGAGCAGCACCAGGTCGAGGCGCTGCAGTCCCGCGAGCACCCCGTGTGCGACACGGTCGTGCAGGTCGCGGGCGATCTGCTCCCGCGAGTCGAGGTTCGTCGAGGTCACCCGTTGCCGGAGTGCCTCCGTGTACGCGATCGCCCCTGCGGGGAACCGACTCCAGACGCCCGCGTGCAGTGCCCGGGTGGCGCGGAGGACCTCGTCCGTGGTGCGCGCTCCGACCTCGTCGACGAAGACCGGCAGGTAGGCGTCGAACAGCATCTCGGCCGCCAGCATGGCCCCGGCGGGGTGCTGTGCACGCTCGGCGTGCAGGACGCCGGTCGCGAGGTGCTCGGGGTCGAGGTACCGGTCGCTCACGACACTCGCGGCCCCGTCGCCGGTCGCGTAACGCTCGTGGGCCTCGCTGATCATGGACGTCACGTTGTCCAGGAGGCTCTGTGCGAGGACCGGGTCGTCGGCGAGCTCGGGGAAGTGCGCGCCGATCTCCGCGAGGACGGTGGCGAGCGGGGCGGGGATCGTCATGACGGTTGCGAGCGTAGCGGCCCCGGTCTCGTCGACGTGCTCGACGGCCGAGCGTTGTGTCGTCGGACACAGGCGGGGAGGAGCGTCCCGGGAAAGCAACAGGGCCCCGATCCGAGTGGATCAGGGCCCTGCTGTTCTACTGTCTCAACACAGTGTCGGGGTGACAGGATTTGAACCTGCGACCTCCTCGTCCCGAACGAGGCGCGCTACCAAGCTGCGCCACACCCCGCGGTGTGGTTGCTCCGAACCGGAGCGACCAGGAAAGTCTACCGGACGTTCGAGGGTGCTCACGACCATTCGCGGTACACCCGGGCGCGTCGCGGCCGCTCGGGTCAGGAGGTCTTCGCGGTGAGGGTCACGACCACGGCCTCGGGGCGGCAGGAGAACCGCACCGGAGCGTAGATCGACGTGCCGATGCCCGCCGAGACCTCGAGCCACGACCAGTGCCCACGGTGCTGCCACCGGTGCAGACCGCTGACGTACTGCCGGGGCAGGTCGGAGTTCGTGACGAGTGCACCGACCCCGGGCACCTGCACCTGACCACCGTGCGTGTGCCCGGCGAAGACGATGTCCGCACCCTGGTCGACGAAGGCGTCGAGGACGCGCCGGTACGGGGCGTGGGTGACGCCGATCGCGACGGGGGAGGGGCCGTCCTCGTCCTCGGTCCACGGCACGGCGCTGCGCATCTCGTCGACGTTGGTCGGCAGCAGGTCGAGGCGGTCCCAGTCGCGGTGGGCGTCCGAGGTGCCGAACAGTTCGAAGCGCGACCCGCGGAGCTCGATCGCGTGGGCCTGGTCGTTGACGTCGAGCCACCCGAGCGACTCGAAGAACGCGGTCTGCCGGTCGATGTCGAGCTCGACCGGACGGCGACCGGTGGGGTGGCTGCTCGGGCCGCTGAAGTACTTGAACGGGTTCCGTGGGGAGGGGCCGTAGAAGTCGTTCGAGCCGTGCGCGAAGGCGCCCGGGACACCGCGGAACGGTTCGAGTGCGTACTCGACCGCGGTGTTGGCCGTGGGGTGCCCGAGGTTGTCGCCCGTGTTCACGACGAAGTCCGGCTCGACCAGGCTCAGGTCGCGGAGCCACTGCTGCTTGTCGGCCTGCCAGGGCGCCATGTGGATGTCGGAGAGGTGCAGGACGGTGACGTCCCGGGACCCCGGCGGCAGCACCGGGACCGTCTCCCAGCGGATGCCGAAGCGGCGACGTTCGACGAGGGAACCCCACGCCGCCGTCGCCGCTCCGACGGCCGCGCCCGCTGCGATCACTCCCAGCGCGGCGCGACCGCGACTCACTTGCAGTCCTTCGGTGCCTTGCCGTCCTTGTTGCCGAACAGCTGCAGGGTGACGGTCGCGTCCTTCCCGACCGCGGTGCCCTCGCCCGGGTCGACCGCCGCGACGGTGCACTTGTTGCCGTCGTCGCCCTTCGCGTACTCGCCGGACAGGGCGACCTTCGTGAAGCCGGACTCCTGCAGGACGTTGCGGGCATCCCCGACGCTCTTGCCGGTGACCTGGGGCACCGTCGTCTGGCTGCCGTCGGTCGTGTACACGGTCACGCTGGACCCGGTCGACAGGAGCGACCCCGGACCCGGAGAGGTGGACGAGACCGTGCCCGGCGTGCCACCGCCCGGCTGCGCACCGCCGTCCACGTAGGTGAACCCGGCGCCGGCGAGCGTCGCGCGGGCCGCGTCCGCGGTCTTGCCACGGACGTCCGGCACGTTGACGCTGTTCCCACGCAGCGCGGTCTGCGACGGCGTCGGGAACGGGTCGGCCGGGTGCAGCTGGTTGATCGGGATCATCGCCTGCTGCCACACGTGCGCACGCTGCGACGCGTAGGAGCCATACCCCGCGGTGTTGTAGTAGTGGCGCAGGTTGTTCTTCGCGCCGTCGGTGTTGCCCTGCCAGTAGGCGGTCGCGACCTTCGAGCTCGCGCCGACGAGCCAGATCTGGTCGGCGTCGTCGGTGGTACCCGTCTTCGCGAACAGCTGCGTGCCGTCCGGGGTCTGGGCGCCCTGGGCGGTGCCGTACTGGATCGTGCCACGCATCGCGAACGCAGCGGTCGCGGCGACGCTCGGGTCGAGTACCTGCTTGCACTGCTTCGGCTGGCCGCCGAGCTCCTTGCCGGAGGCGTCGGTGACCTGGTCGATCGCGATCGGTGCGCAGTAGGTCCCGCCGTTGGCGATGGTCGCGTAGGCCGAAGCCATCGTCAGCGGGGCGATGGTGTTGGTCCCGAGGATGGACGACGGGTACGCGTTCAGCTCCGTCTTCTCGTCGGCGGAGTGCACACCGAGGTCCTGGGCCGTCTGCCGGATGTCGCACAGGTCGAGCTTCGCGGCCATCGACGCGAACGCGGCGTTCACGGACAGGGCGGTCGCACGGGCGACGGTGAACTGGCCCCGCTCACCCGCCGAGTCGTTCTTCGGAGCCCACGGGGACGTGATCGTCGAGCCGCACTGCGTCCACTGGGACGTGTTGTGCGGGGTGCCGTTGACGCTCTCGTTCAGGCCGTGCCCGGCCTTGAGCCAGTCGAGCAGCGTGAACACCTTGTAGGTCGAACCGACCTGGAAGCCGATCGAGCCGCCGTACTCCTTGTCGACGCTGTAGTTGATCGACGTCGCCGTCGGCGGGGACTGCAGGGACTGGTCGTAGTCCTTGTTCTGCGCCATCGTGAGGATGCGGCCCGTCGATGCCTCGACCGAGTTGAGCGCGCTGCCGAGCTGCAACCGCGACTCGGTGTTCGGGTCGTAGGTGTTCAGCAGGTCCTTCTGCTGCCCGTTCAGGTTGATGTCGAGCGACGTCTGGATCTTGTACCCGCCGTTGCGCCACGCCTGGTCGCGCTCCTTCTGGGTCCCGCCCAGCTGCGACATCTGCTTGACGACCTTGACCGCGTAGTCGCAGAAGAACTGCGCGCCGTTGCCGGCCGCCGACTGGCAGCCCTGGTTCGGCTCGGTCAGGTGCACGTAGTCCGCGGGGTTCGAGGCGATCGCCTGGTCGAACTCGTCCTTGGTCAGGTGCTTCTGCGCGTACATCGACTTGAGGATGACGTCGCGGCGAGCCTTGTTCGCCTCGTAGTTCTTCTCGTTCGCCAGGTTGCGCGTGTTCGGGGACTGCACGATCGCGAGGATCGAGGCCGCCTCGGCCGGCGTGAGGTCGGTCGCCGACTTGTTGAAGTAGTGCTGTGCGGCGGCCTGCACGCCGTACGTCTGGTCGCCGAAGTAGGCGATGTTGAGGTACCCGGTCAGGATCTCCTTGTGCGAGTACTTCTTCGCCAGACCGATGGCGAGCTTCATCTCCTCGAGCTTGCGGGGGATGGTCTGCTCGACGGCGTCGTTGTACGCCTTCTGGCGCTCTTCCTCGGACGGGAGCTCGAGGGCCTGCTGCATCTTGATGTTGCGGACGAGCTGCATCGTCAGGGTCGAGCCACCGCCGGACTCGCCGAGGCCGCCGGCGATGCTGCCGACGCCGGCGCGGACGAGCGAGGTCATGTCGACGCCACCGTGGTCCCAGAAGCGCTTGTCCTCGCCGTCGATCGCGGCGTTCTTCAGCTGGTCGCTGATCTGGTCGTACTTGAGCTCCTCGCGGTTCTGGTCGTAGACCGTCGCGAGCTTGACCGGTTGCCCGTTCGCGTAGGCGTAGATCTCGTTGCGCTGCGGGAGGTCACCGATCTCGATGTACTCCGGCAGGGACTCGAACACGCCGATGGTCGAGGTCGTCGTGACGCCGGCGACGGCGATCGCCGGGGTGACCCCGATCGTGACCAGCAGACCAGCGAGCGCACTGAAACCGACGAAACCGACGAAGGCGCCGATCGCGGAGACGGGCTTGGTCCGCGAGGCAGACTTCTGGGCAGACATAGGATGCAGCCTAAACGACGCCCACGACTGAAAGGCTGGCAAGGAACCGCATGACTCAGTGGGAGTACTTCACCGCTCCGTTGTTCATCCACAACACGGCCGCGATCCTCAACAACTTCGGTTCCGAGGGGTGGGAGCTGGTCCAGGTCGTCAGCGGCCCCGAGGGCGGGCTCGTCGCCTACCTGAAGCGCCCGAAGGCCGACGCGTGAGCACCGCCGACCGCCTCGCGGAGCTCGGTCTGACGATCCCGGAGGTGGCTGCGCCCGTCGCCGCCTACGTGCCGGCCGTCCTCACCGGGCAGTACGTGTACACGGCCGGGCAGCTGCCCTTCGTCGACGGGGCGTTGTCGGTCACGGGCAAGGTCGGTGCCGCGGTCGACGCGGACACCGCCACCGCCCAGGCGCGCGTGGCCGCGCTCAACGCCCTCGCCGCAGTGCAGTCGGTCGCGGGCTCGCTGGACCGGGTCGCCCGGGTCGTCAAGGTGACGGTGTTCGTCGCGTCGGACCCGTCCTTCACCGGGCAGCCCGCGGTCGCCAACGGCGCGTCGACGCTCGTCGGCGAGGTGTTCGGGGACGCCGGCGTCCACGCGCGCAGCGCGGTGGGCGTGGCCGTGCTCCCGCTGGACGCACCGGTCGAGGTCGAGCTGGTGGTGGAGCTCACCGACTGACCGACCGTCGGCGACGCAGCTGACGCGAGCCGCGCCTCCAGACCGGTCGGGAGGCGCTGCTCGCGTCGTTCCGGCTACATGAGCTCTGCGATGGTCGCCATGATCGTCGGGTCGGCGAGCGTCGTCGTGTCGCCGATGCGACGGCCCTCGGCCGCGTCGCGCAGCAGGCGACGCATGATCTTGCCCGAGCGGGTCTTCGGCAGCTCCGGGACCACGACGACCTGCCGGGGCTTCGCGATCGCACCGATGCGCTTGCCGACCCAGTCGCGGAGTTCCTTCGCGACCGCGTCGCGGTCGGCACCCTCGGCCGCCTCGGCGGTCAGGATGACGAACGCGACGACGGCCTGGCCGGTCGTCTCGTCCGCGGCACCGACGACGGCGGCCTCGGCGACGCCCTCGTGCCCGACCAGGGCCGACTCGATCTCGGCGGTGGAGAGCCGGTGGCCGGAGACGTTCATGACGTCGTCGACGCGACCCTGCACCCAGATGTCGCCCTGCCCGTCCAGCCGCGCGCCGTCGCCGGCGAAGTAGCGGCCGGGGAAGCGGCTCCAGTAGGTCTCGACGAAGCGGTCGGGATCGTTCCAGATGCCACGGGCCATCGACGGCCACGGCTCCGTGATCGTCAGGTAGCCGCTCTCGCCGGGGTCGGCGCGGTGGCCCTCCTCGTCGATGATCTCGGCGACGATGCCCGGCAGCGGGGTCTGTGCGGCTCCGGGCTTCAGCTTCGTCACGCCGGGCAGCGCCGAGATCATGATCGCGCCGGTCTCGGTCTGCCACCAGGTGTCGACGATCGGCGTCCGGTCGTGGCCGATGACCTGCCGGTACCACTGCCACGCCTCGGGGTTGATCGGCTCGCCGACGCTGCCGAGCAGGCGGAGGGACTCGAGGCTCCGCGCCTCGGGGATCTGCCGGCCGGCCTTCATCGCGGCGCGCACGGCGGTCGGCGCGGTGTAGAGGACGGTGACGCCGTAGCTGTCGACGATGTCCCACCAGCGGCCGGGCTGCGGCTCGTCCGGGGTGCCCTCGTAGAGCACCTGCGTGACGCCGTTCGCGAGCGGGCCGTAGACGACGTAGGAGTGCCCGGTGATCCAGCCGATGTCGGCGGTGCACCAGTAGACGTCCTTCTCCGGGTGCATGTCGAAGACGTTCCGGTGCGTGTAGGCGGCCTGTGTCAGGTAGCCGCCGGAGGTGTGCACGATCCCCTTCGGCTTCCCGGTGGTGCCCGAGGTGTAGAGGACGAACAGGGGCGTCTCGGCGGGGAACGCCCGCGCCTCGTGCTCGGGGGCTGCCTTCGCGAGCTCGTCGTGCCACCACAGGTCGCGGTCGTTCCAGGCGATGTCGTTGCCGCCGCGCCTGACCACGAGCACGTGCTCGACGGAGTCGGTGCCCTCGCCGGCCAGTGCCTCGTCCACCGCGGGCTTCAGCGGGGAGACCGCGCCGCGCCGCCAGCCCCCGTCGGCGGTGACGACGAGCTTCGCGCCGGCGTCCTCGATGCGGGCGCGCAGGCTCTCGGCGCTGAAGCCGCCGAAGACGACCGAGTGGACGGCGCCGATCCGGGCGACGGCGAGCATCGTGACGACCGCCTCCGGGATCAGCGGCATGTAGACGACCACGCGGTCGCCCTGCGCGACGCCGAGGTCGGTGAGCATGTTCGCGGCGCGTTGCACCTCGGCGGTGAGTTCCGCGTAGGTGATCCGGCGCGTGTCGCCGGGTGCACCCTCGAAGTGGATCGCGACCCGGTCGCCGTTGCCCGCGCGGACGTGCCGGTCGAGACAGTTCTCGGCCACGTTGAGGGTGCCGTCGTCGAACCACTTCGCGAACGGCGCGCCCGACCAGTCGAGTGTCCGGGTGAACGGTGTGCGCCAGTCGAGCAGGGTCCGGGCCTGGTCCGCCCAGAACGCCTCGCGGTCAGCGGCGGCCGCCTCGTGCAGGTCCTCCCGCGCGACGGCGTCCGCGACGAAGTCCGCCGGCGGAGCGAAGGTCGGGCCGTCCTCGTGGCGTTCGTCGGCCTGGGTCGGTGTGGACATCGGTGTCCTCTCGCATCGTTGCGGCTGGGGTGCAGTCGGAGACTACCCCCGGTGCGGGACCGTGCTGCGGGGCCCCGCGGACATTCCGGCCGAGGGGTTGCCGAGCACGGGTCGTCATGGGGTACAGTGGTTCCTGCCGGACTCGTTTCCGGTGGCACCGGGCCGGATTCCCCCCAATCCACCGATGTCAAGGCGGCACCGGTTCCCCCCAACAGGTGCCGCCTCTTCTTTTTCCCCGACGCCTGTTGCGCAGCGTGTCCGGGTGGCACGGCTCGATCGGCGTCCTGGTGCCGAAGAGTGGACAGACTTGTCCACGTCCTCGTTGCAGGGCCGCTCGCGACGGCGTCCGCTCGGAGGGTGCCCGGGCGACCGGCCGCCCGGCCCGGTGCCGTCGGTTCCGCACGGTCGCCTGCGGACACCGAACGGGGTACGGCTTTGCGTAACGGGGTACAACACGGCACCTCGAGGGTGTCGAGCGGGAGCCGTCCACACGACATACCGATTCCTGCCGTGGCCGCCGCCGACCGACCTAGCGTCGACCGCATGCACCGCCACCGAGCCGACGCCCCCGGGGCCGATCACGACGCCACCGGTCCCGGCGCCCCTGCTGAGCCGGGCGGCGTGCCGTTCCTGCCGGGCGCCGCGCGTGCTCGGCGTCGCAGGGCCCTCGATCCGTCGGTGTTCGAGGAGCTCGCGGCCCTGGTCGCTGACGCGGAGACGACCGACGTGCTCGTCGTCGGCGGGCAGGGCACCTGGATCGACCGGGGTCGCGGCCTCGAACGCGTCCGCCCCGAGCTCCCGGAGCGGCGTGCGCGAGCGCTCGCCGCCGAGCTCGTCGCCCTCGGCGGCCGTCACGTCGACGAGACCACGCCGTGCGCCGACGTGCGGCACGGCGACGGGGTGCGCGTGCACGTCGTCCTCGCGCCGGTGTCCGTCGGCGGCACCGCGCTGTCCGTCCGGCTGCCGAGACCGGAGCGCCCGACGCTCGCCGGCCTGGAACGTCTCGGTGCCTTCCGTGTCGTCCCCCGGGCCGTGCTCGAGGACGCGGTCGCCCGGAGGCGCAACGTCCTGGTCACGGGTGCCACCGGCAGCGGGAAGACGACCGTGCTCGCGGCGATGCTCGGCGCGGTGCCGCACGACGAGCGGATCGTCACGGTCGAGGACACCGCGGAGCTCCGGGTCGAGCACCCGCACGTCGTCACGCTCGAGGCGAGACAGGCGACCGCCGAGGGCACCGGTGCGCTCGGGCTCGACCGGCTCGTGCGCGAGGCACTCCGGATGCGCCCGGACCGGTTGGTGGTGGGGGAGTGCCGGGGTGCCGAGGTCCGTGAGCTCCTCGGGGCCCTGAACACCGGGCACGACGGCGGGGCCGGCACCCTGCACGCGAACGGTCTGGCCGACGTCGGAGCGCGGCTCGAGGCCCTCGGGGCACTGGCCGGTCTCGGCCCGCAGGCACTCGCGCGACAGGTCGTCAGCGCGGTCGACCTCGTCGTGCACGTCGAGCGGCGGTCGTCGTGGCGGGGGATCACGGCGGTCGGGACGTGCGGGATCGACCGCGACGGGCGGCTCGAGGTCCGCCCGGTCGGACGCGCCGGCCCGTGAGTCGCCGCCACGGTCGGGTCGGTCCGGACGCAGCTGGAGCCGCGCGCGTGCTGGACCGGGTCGCGGTGCTCGTCGGTGCGGGGGTGCCACCACCGCGGGCCTGGGCCCTCCTGGGTGGCGTGCCCGAGGCCGACGCTCCCGCCTGGCAGGACGTCCGCCTCGTCCTGCAGGTGGCGGAGCGGACCGGGGCGCCCTCTGCCGGTGCCCTGCGCGCCCTCGCCGCGGCGATGCGCCGGACAGCCGCGTCCGACCGTGCCGTCCGGGTCGCCCTGTCGGGACCGCGCACGAGTGCTCGGGTCGTGCTGGCGCTGCCGCTCCTCGGGCTCGGACTCGGTTCGGTGTGGGGCGCGGACGCGTTCGTCGTGCTCCTCACCCGGCCGGTCGGGTGGATCTGCTGCGCAGCGGCGGCAGGACTCGTGCTCGTCGGGCAGCGCTGGACCCGACGGCTGGTCGACGCCGTGACGCCGGACGGGCACGTGCCGGGCGTCCTGCTCGACGCGTGGGCGGTGGCGCTGACCGGTGGTGGGTCGTGGCAGTCGGCGGAAGCAGCCGTGCGCGGAGCCCTCGGAGCAACCGCCGGTGACGGGGTCGAGGCGGCGCGGCTGCACGAGGTGCTGGTCCTGAGTCGTCGCGCCGGGGTGCCCGCCGCGGAGCTGCTGCGCGCCGCTGCCGAGGACGCCCGGGACGACGCCGCTGCGGCGGGCCTCGCTGCGGCGGAGCGACTGGCCGTCCGGCTCGTGCTGCCGCTCGGCGTGTGCGTCCTGCCGGCGTTCGTCCTGGTGGGCGTCGTGCCGGTCGTGGTCGGGGTCCTCTCCTCCACCGTCGGTGGTCTCCGCTGAACCGTCCACAGACCGACCCGCCGAGCGTCGGACGGTGCCCCCGGTGGGCGAACGTGGGACCACCACAGAGAGAGGGGAACACCATGACCGACTCGACACCTCCGCAGCCGACACGGGTCCCGGCGCCGGTGCCGTCACCGGGAGACACGGCGGGCGTCGCCCGAGGGTGGGCCGCGAGCGTGCACGTCCCCGCTCGTCCCGGTGCCGGACGTCGTCGGTGCCGCCCCGGGGACGACCGCGGGTCGGCCACCGCCGAGTACGCCGTCGTCATCCTCGCCGCGGTGGCGTTCGCCGGTGTGCTCGTCGCCGTGATGCGCTCGGGCGAGGTCCAGCAGATCCTGACCGACCTCGTCCGCGGGGCACTGGTCCCGTGACCGGGCTCCGTCCGTCCGCGTCCGACCGCGGCAGTGTGACCGTGGAGTTCGCCGTCGGGCTCCCGGTCGTCGCCCTCGTCCTGGTCTCCCTGGTCGCCGGCGTGGTCCTGGTCGACCGTGCCGGGCGGCTCGGGTCGGTCGCCGGCACGGCGGCACGGGCGCTCGGGCGCGACGACGAGCGGACGGCCGCCGCGGCACTCGCCACCGTGCCCGGTTCCACCTCACGGGTCCGCCACGAGGACGGTCTGGTGTGCGTGGACGTGCAGGGGACCCCGGCCGGTCCCTTCGCGGTCCTGCCGCTCCGCGCGACCGGCTGCGCGGCAGGAGGGGGCGGATGACGCGGCCGTCGGGACCCGACCGGCGCGTGCGGCCGACCGGGACCGTCGCGGTCCGCAGGGCACCGGACCGCGGTTCGGTGACCGTCGCCCTCGTCGCCGTGCTGGCGCTCGCGCTGCTCGTCGGCTCCGCGGCGCTCGCCGGTGCTCGGACGCGCGTGCTGCTCGAACGGACGCGCACCGCCGCCGACGCCGCAGTGCTCGCCGCCGCTGCGGTGCTCGTGCACCGTCTTCCCGGCGCCCCCTGCGCCGTCGCCGGACGCGTGGCACGCGCCAACGGTGCCGCACTCGACGCCTGCGCCACCGCGGGCTCCGCCGCCCGGGTCCGGACGGTGGCGGGCTCCGGACCGTTCGCCGTGAGCGCAGTGGCCGTCGCCGGGCCGCCACGCGGGCTGCCCGACCAGTGTGTGTATGGTGTGCACGTCGGCCCCCGGTCACCGTTGTCCCGGTCGACCCGGACACCGTTGCGGTCCTGGGCCGGCGCGCACCATCGATCAAGGAGTCACGTGCCAGGCACGAAGAAGCTCGTGATCGTCGAGAGCCCTGCGAAGGCGAAGACGATCGCGCAATACCTCGGCGACGGATACGAGGTCCAGGCGTCCGTCGGACACATCCGCGACCTCGTCGAGCCCAAGAACCTGCCGGCTGAGCTCAAGAAGGGCTCCCTCGGGAAGTTCTCGGTCGACGTCGACAACGGCTTCGAGCCCTACTACGTCGTCTCCGACGCGAAGAAGAAGACCGTCACCGAGTTGAAGCGCGCCCTGAAGGACGCCGACGAGCTCTTCCTCGCAACAGATGAGGACCGCGAGGGCGAGGCGATCGCGTGGCACCTCCTGCAGGTGCTCAAGCCGAAGGTGCCGGTCAAGCGCATGGTGTTCCACGAGATCACCAAGGAGGCCATCCAGCGTGCGAAGGAGGCCACCCGTGAGCTCGACACCGCCCTGGTCGACGCGCAGGAGACCCGCCGCATCCTCGACCGTCTCTACGGGTACGAGGTCTCGCCGGTGCTGTGGCGCAAGGTCGGCCCCGGGCTGTCCGCCGGTCGTGTGCAGTCGGCGGCGACGCGACTCGTCGTCGACCGGGAGCGCGAGCGCCTGGCGTTCGTGTCGGCGAACTACTGGGACCTGACGGCTCGGTTCGAGAAGGTCGGCGACACCGCCTTCACGGCGCGCCTCGCCCGACTGCAGGGCACCCGTGTCGCCTCGGGTCGCGACTTCGACGACCGCGGCGCGCTCAAGGGCGAGGCCGTCCGCCTGGACGAGGCCTCGGCCGCGGCGCTCACCACCGTGCTCGAGCGGGCCGGCGACGCCGTCGTCCGCAGCGTCGAGTCGAAGCCGTACACCCGTCGGCCCGCCGCACCGTTCACGACGTCGACCCTGCAGCAGGAGGCGGCTCGCAAGCTCCGCTTCTCCGCTCGGCAGACGATGAGCGTCGCGCAGTCGCTGTACGAGAACGGCCACATCACCTACATGCGTACGGACTCCTCGTCGCTGTCGCAGCAGGCGATCACCGCCGCGCGCAAGCAGGCCTCGGCGCTGTACGGGCCGGAGACGATCCCCGACAAGCCACGCAGCTACGCCGGCAAGAGCAAGAACGCGCAGGAGGCCCACGAGGCCATCCGCCCCGCCGGCGACACGTTCCGCACCCCGTCCGAGATGAACGGCGTGCTGCGGGGCAACGACTGGAAGCTCTACGACCTCATCTGGAAGCGGACGGTCGCCTCGCAGATGGCCGACGCCAAGGGTTCGACCGCGTCGGTCGTCCTCGGCATCACGTCGACCGACAGCGTCGCAGGGGTCGCCTCGACGGCGAACGGGACGGACGCCGAGTTCACCGCGTCGGGCACCGTGATCACCTTCCGCGGCTTCCTCAACGCCTACGAGGAAGGCCGCGACGAGGAGCGCCACGGCGGGGGCGAGAACGGCGATGCCAAGCTCCCACAGATGGCCGAGGGCGACCACCTCGGCGTCACCGAGGTCGAGGCCAAGGGCCACGACACGTCGGCTCCGCCGCGTTACACCGAGGCGAGCCTGGTGAAGACGCTCGAGGAACTCGGCATCGGTCGTCCGTCGACCTACGCCGCCATCATCTCGACGATCATGGACCGCGGGTACGTCACGCAGCGCGGGAGTGCCCTCGTCCCGAACTGGATCGCGTTCAGCGTGGTCCGGCTCCTCGAGGACCACTTCGGCGACCTCGTGCAGTACGACTTCACCGCCGGCATGGAAGAGGACCTCGACCGCATCGCGAGCGGCGACGCCGACCGCACCGACTGGCTCAAGGGCTTCTACTTCGGCGGCGACGACCACCGCGGGCTCCGGACCGTCATCGACAACCTGGGCGAGATCGACGCGCGCGACATCAACTCCGTCGAGCTCGCGCCGGGTCTGACCCTGCGGATCGGGCGGTACGGCCCCTACATCGAGGTGCCGAGCGACGACCCCGAGAAGCCCCGTCGCGTCAACGTGCCCGAGGACCTGGCGCCCGACGAGCTGACGACCGACAAGGCCCGCGAGCTCGTCGAGGCACCCGTCGTGGGCGACCGCGTGGTGGGCATCAACCCCGAGACGGGCAAGGAGGTCCTGGCGAAGGACGGTCGCTTCGGGCCGTACGTCACCGAGCGCACCCCCGAGCCCGAACCGACCGTCGACCCGTCGACGGGCGAGGTCACCGAGCCGGCCGCCGATGCAGCACCCGCAGCCGCGGACCAGGCGACCACCACCGCGAAGGGCGCGAAGGCCCCCGCGAAGAAGACGACGAAGAAGGCCGCGGCGCCGAAGGAACGCACCGCGTCGCTCTTCAAGTCGATGGACCCGCAGACCGTGGACCTCGAGACCGCGCTCAAGCTCCTCGACCTGCCCCGCGTCGTCGGCAAGGACCCGGAGTCCGGCGACGACATCACGGCGCAGAACGGTCGTTACGGCCCGTACATCAAGAAGGGCACGGACACCCGCACGCTGCCGAGCGAGGACGCGATCTTCGAGATCGACCTGCCCGGTGCGGTGGAGCTCTTCGCGCAGCCCAAGTACGGCGGCCGACGCGCTGCCACGGCCGCGCTCAAGGAGTTCGAGGCGGACCCCGTGTCCGGGAAGCCCATCAAGGTGAAGGACGGCCGCTTCGGTCCGTACGTCACCGACGGTGAGACGAACGCGACGATCCCGCGCGGCGAGGACGTCGAGACCGTCGACCACGCCCGTGCCGTGCAGCTGCTCGCGGACAAGCGTGCCAAGGGGCCGGTGAAGAAGAAGGCGCCGGCGCGGAAGACCGCGGCCAAGAAGAAGTGACCGGGCGCTTCATCACGCTCGAGGGCGGCGACGGCGCGGGCAAGACCACCCAGGCCGAGCTCCTCAGCAGATGGCTCGAGGAGCACGGTCGGACGGTCGTCCGCACGCGTGAACCCGGCGGCACGGAGCTCGGGCAGCGCATCCGCGAGATGGTGCTGCACGAGCGCGGGCACGTCTCGGCGCGCGCCGAGGCCCTCCTCTACGCCGCGGACCGGGCGCACCACGTCGAGACGGTCGTCCGCCCCGCGCTCGCCCGGGGGGAGGTCGTCCTGCAGGACCGGTACATCGACTCGTCGGTGGCGTACCAGGGCGTTGCACGGGGTCTGGGTGCCGAGCGCATCCGCTCGGTGTCCGACTGGGCGGCCGACGGCCTGCTCCCGGACCTGACGGTGCTGCTCGACCTCGACGTCACGGTCGGGCGGAGCCGGGTCGCGGCAGCTCGGGGCGACGTCTTCGACCGCCTGGAGTCCGAGGCGGCGTCGTTCCACGAGACCGTCCGACGGGCCTTCCTGGACGCTGCCGATGCGGAGCCGGAACGCTTCCTCGTCGTGGACGCCGGGCAGCCTGCCGACACGGTCCACCGCGCGGTCCGCGCCGCGGTCGGTGCCGTCGTCGGGATCGCGGACGAGGACGGTCCGGCGTGACGGTGGCTGCTGACAGGATGTCCTCGTGAGCGTGTGGGACGGCCTGACCGGACAGGACGACGCCGTCGCGGCCCTGCGCAGTGCGGCCGAGGCTCCCGACGGGACCGGTGGCATGACCCACTCGTGGTTGATCACCGGGCCGCCCGGGTCCGGCCGGTCGAACGTCGCCACCGCCTTCGCTGCCGCCCTGGTCGGTGCCGGAGCGGACGACGACCACGCCCTGCGGCAGATCACCGCGCGCACGCACCCCGACGTGTCGGTGCTCACCACACAACGCGTCATCATCACGATCGACGAGATCCGTCAGCTGGTGACGTCGTCGTACTACTCGCCCTCGGTCGGTCGGTACCGCGTGGTGATCATCGAGGACGCCGACCGCATGACGGAGCGCACCTCCAACCTGCTGCTCAAGGCACTCGAGGAGCCGCCGGAGCGGACGGTGTGGATCCTGTGCGCGCCGAGCGAGGCGGACCTGCTACCGACGATCCGGTCCCGCGTGCGCTCGGTGCGGCTCCGGGTGCCCGACGTCGCGTCCGTCGCGGAGCTCATCGTGGCCCGGACCGGGGTCGACCGGGCCCTCGCGACCGATGCCGCGCGGCAGGCGCAGAGCCACATCGGGATGGCGCAGCGACTGGCGACGAGCGAGGACGCCCGCACACGCCGACGCCGGACACTCGAGACCGTGCTCGGGGTGCGCTCGGTCGGCGACGCCGTGATGGCCGCCGCCGAGCTCCTGGCGGTCGCCGACGAGGACGCCAAGGCGATCACGCAGCAGCGGGACGGCGAGGAGCGGGACGCAGCCCTGCGGTCACTCGGCGTGGAGCCGGGCGGCACGGTGCCACCGGCGCTGCGGTCGCAGCTGCGGGCGCTGGAGGAGGACCAGAAGCGCCGGGCGACCCGCAGCCTGCGCGACGGACTCGACCGGATCCTCGTCGACGTCTCGTCGCTGTACCGCGACCTGCTCCTGCTCGGCCTCGGTGCGCCGGCAGAGCCGGTGAACCTGTCGATGCGCGACCAGCTGGACCGGGCGCTCGAGGTGGTGCCGCCGTCCGCGGCGCTCGAGGTGCTCGACGCGGTGTCGCTCGCCCGCTCGCGGATCGCGGCGAACGTCGCGGCACTGCTCGCGCTCGAGGCGCTGCTCGTGACCGTGGCCCGCGCGACCCGCTGACCCGCGTGGCCCGCTGACCCGCGCGACCCGCTGGCCCGCGCCACCCTGACCCGTGCGGCCCGCGCCACCCTGACCCGCGCGGCCCGGACCGCCGTGACACCGGACCCCTGGCGACCGGGGTCGCGGGGCGGGCGTGCGCCGTGCCTCCCGGCCGGTCAGCCTCCACCCACCGGACCCTGCGCGACCCCGCAGCCGATCGCCCCGACCACCGTGAGAAGATCGCGACATGCCCGAAGCCGCACCCGGACTGCGTGAGCGCAAGCGCCGCGCCACCCGTCTCGCGATCCAGCAGGCCGCCCTGCGGATCGCACTCGACTCCGGCTGGCCCGCCGTCACCGTCGACGAGATCGCCCGACGAGCGGACGTGTCCCCGCGGACGTTCTTCAACTACTTCCCGAGCAAGGAACAGGCGCTCCTCGGGGACGACCCGACGCTGCCGACGGGACCGGCGCTCGACACCTTCCGCGCCGGGGGACCGAGCGGCGAGCTCCTGTCCGACCTCGGCACCCTGCTCGTGCACGCGACGGGCGAGCTGGTGGAAGAACGCGGGCTGCTCGCGGAACGGCAGCAGGTGCTCCGCGCCGCTCCGGAGCTGTTCACGCGGCGGATGGCCTCGATGAAGGAGTTCCAGGCCGAGATCGAGGAGGCCGTGGCGGGGCGGCTCGCGGACACGGAACCCGACCTGGCGTCGGACCCAGACGCGCTGCGGCGCCGCGCCCGGCTCGCGTCGGTGGTGGCGCTGGCAGCGCTCCGACACGCCTGGTGGGAGTGGTCCGACGGGGCCACCGAGACGCAGCTGACCGAGGAGCTCCAGCGGTCGTTCGACGAGCTCGGCGCGCTCGTTTCGCGTTCGCTCGTCTGAACCTGTATAGTCATTGCTCGTGCCGCTCCGGGAACGGAGCGTCCGCCGCCTTAGCTCAGTCGGCAGAGCGATTCACTCGTAATGAATAGGTCGTCGGTTCGATTCCGACAGGCGGCTCGACACCGGAACCCCCGGTCGGACACTGTCCGACCGGGGGTTCCGTCGTTGTCGGGCCGCTCGGCTAGGGCAGGTAGTAGGTCGGGTTCGGCAGCTTGACGCTCCGGTCCGACGATCCGCCGAGCAGGTCGCTGTACTGGTCGCCGAGGTTCGCGACCACGTCGTACCCGCCGCCGGCGGGGGACTCGATGTGCGCCCGGGTCTGCGCCTTGTACTCGACCGTCGTGCACTTCGCGGCGGCGCAGGTCACGTACGACGGCTGCTGGGAGCTGCCGGTGCCGGTCCACTTCGTGTAGTAGGTCCGGTTCCCGCCGGTGGTCGCGGCGAACTGCGGGTAGCCGACGGCGTGCAGGTTCGCGATGGTGGCGTCCTGCTGCGCCTCGTTCCGACCGGTCACGCCGATGACGGTGCAGCCCGCCTGCTGCGCGGCGGCGACGAGCGTCGGCATGCCCGGCGTCGCGGGGAAGCGCTGGTCCTGCACCCACTCGTCCTGCAGTGCGGGGTCGAACACGAAGTGCATCGCGGCGACCTCCATGTCGTAGGTCCACAGCGTCGTGTCGTCGGCGTCCAGGACGATCGCCGGGTTGCGGTGCTGCTGCCGGGCGACGGAGCACTGCCGGGCGATCGCGGGGGCCTGTCGTGCCACGAGCCGGGCCGTCTCGCGGACGTAGGGGGAGTCGGTGCGGTTCGCGAGTCCGGTGCCGGGGTCGCCGTAGTAGGTGGCGATGGTCTTCTTGACGGAGTCGATGTTCGGGATGCCCTCGCCGCCCTGCGTGGCGCCGGAGGAGCCGTCGGCGGCCATCGTGAAGTGGGTCCTCGGGGCGAGGCGCGGTTCGCGCACGCCGGGCAGGTCCGCCGAGGGCAGGGAGTACGTGGGGTTCGGCAGCTTCAGCGTCCGGTCGGCGTACCCGCCCTGCAGGTCGCTCCACTGGTCACCGACGTTCAGTGCGATGTCGTAGCCGAGGTCCTGCTCGATGTGCTTCCGGGTGAGTGCCTTGTACTCGACGGTGGTGCACTTCGCGGCTGCGCAGGTGATCCAGGACGGCTGCTGGGACGCGCCGGTCCCCGTCCACTTCGTGAAGAAGTGGTCCTCGGAGAAGGCCGTGTAGCCCACCTTCGCCAGGTTCTGCACGGTCGCCGTCTTCTGGTCGTCGGTGCGGCCGGTCAGGCCGAACACGGTGAAGCCCATCGCCTGCGCGCGGTTCACGAAGCCGACCATGGACGGGGTCGCGGGGAAGCGCTGGTCCTGCACCCAATCGTCCTGGCGCGCGGGGTCGAAGACGAAGTGCATGTCCGCGACCTCCATGTCGTAGGTCCACAGCGTGGTGTCGTCGGCGTCGAGGACGATCGCCGGGCGCTGCCCGTGCCGGACGGCGCGGTCGTGGATGCGGCGGAGCTGGCGCGTCTCGCGGTCGACGATCGACCGCACCTCGCGGACGTAGGGGGAGTCGGTTCGGTTCGCGAGTCCGGTGCCGGGGTCGCCGTAGTAGGTGGCGATGGTCTTCTTGACGGAGTCGATGTTCGGGATGCCCTCGCCGCCCTCCGTGGTGCCGGAGGAGCCGTCCGCGGCCATCGTGAAGTGCGTCCTCGGGGCGAGCGAGGAGTCGGGGCCGTGAGCGGGCGGCGTCCAGCCGTGCGCGTCGGCCGGCGCCGCGGTGAGGACGGTGGACACGACGAGGAGTGCCGCGCTCGTGGCGACGGCGGTGCGGAGGGATCGGCGCATGGAGACCTGGTGACCTTCGAGTCGGGGACCGCCCCCGATCGGGGGACAGCAGCACGCTAGTTGTCGGTCAGCCGAGTGGTCCATGTGGGTCCGTACAGGTGCCTGCCGCGTCGTCGCCCGGCGACCGGCTGGTAGACAGGTGCCATGACGGTTCGCTGGGGAGTCATCGGTACGGGCGGCATCGCCCACTCGTTCGTGGCGGACTGCACCGCCGCGGGGATCGACTTCGTCGCGGTGGGGAGCCGCACGCGCGAGTCCGCCGAGGCCTTCGCCGCGGAGCACGGCATCACCCGCGCGCACGGCTCCTACGCGGACCTGGTCGCCGACCCGGACGTCGACGCCGTCTACGTCGCCACACCGCACTCGCGTCACGCCGAGGACGCCCTGCTCGCGATCGACGCCGGCAAGCACGTCCTGGTCGAGAAGGCGTTCACCATCACCGCGGCCGAGGCGCGTCGGGTGGTCGACGCCGCCCGCCGCGCCGACGTCGCCGTGACCGAGGCGATGTGGACCCGCTTCCTGCCGCAGATGCGGATGATCCGCGAGCTCGTGGCCGAGGGGCGCATCGGACGCCCGCGCCTGGTCGAGGCCACCCACCACCAGGCCCTGCCCAGCGATCCCCGCCACCGGCTGAACGACCCGGCGCTCGGCGGCGGCGCGATCCTCGACCTCGGCGTGTACCCGATCTCGTTCGCGGTGGACGTGCTCGGTGTGCCGACCGCGGTCACGGCCGTGGGCACGCTGAGCGACCAGGGCGTCGACACCCAGATGGGCCTGGTGCTCACCCACGAGGGCGGTGCCCAGTCGATGATCCACTTCAGCCTGGACCTGCGGAGCCCGAACACCGCGTCGATCATCGGCGAGGACGGGCGCATCGACCTCGACGACACCTGGTACACGCCCACCACGTGGCGGCTCCGTGACCGCGACGGCACGGTCCTCGAGGAGTTCGACTCGCGCGAGGAGCTCGCCGGCTACGCCCACGAGGCGCGTGCGTTCGAGGCGATGGTCACCTCCGGGACGCACGAGGGCGGCCCGATGGACCCCGAGGAGACGATCGCGATCACGGCCGTCATGGACGAGGCCCGTCGGCAGGTGGGCGTCCGCTACGCGGCCGACGACGACGGATCGGACGCGCCGTCGGCCGACTGACGTCCGCCGGCGGGTGCGCCGGTGACCGATCCGGTCTGGAGGCTCCTCCCGCGGTTCCGTAGGATCGGTCGCGATGTCCGACCAGCAGCCCACGTCGAAGTCCGTCCCGGCACGCCTCCGCGGCGCCGTCGGGTCCCTGCGCCGCTCCGCGGCTCGCCGACCGGTCCCGTGGATCGCCGGTGGTCTCGTCGGTGTCCTCCTGCTGGGCTCGGGCGCCTCGGTCGCCGTGGCTGCCGCGACGATGCCGTCCCGCCCGTCCGCGGCGACGCGGTCGGCCGCCGCGACGACCGCGCCGTCGGACACGCCCCGGAGCTCCGCGACACCGAGTGCGACGCCGACGGACGAGTCCCGCTCGGTGCCGGACGACGCCGCCGGCCCGTCGGCCCTGCGGACCTGCACGATCGACGCCGCGGCCTCGGCAGCCGGCCTCGGGTCCTTCGAGGGCTTCGTCATGGACGCGGAGTCCGGGGAGACGCTGTTCTCGCGGAACGGGGAGGAGGCGGCACAGACCGGCAGCGTGATGAAGACGCTGACGAGCGCCACGGCCCTCGCGGTCCTCGGCGGCGACCACCGCATCCCGACCACGGTGACGAAGGAGGCCGACGGCACCGTCGCGCTCGTCGGTCACGGCGATGCGACGCTCTCGGCCGGCAACGGCACGGTGTACCCGGGCGCGCCGACCCTCGCGCAGCTCGCACAGCAGGTGAAGGCGGCCCTCGGTGACGCCCCGGTGACGACGATCGTCGCCGACGACAGCTACTGGGACGACGCCGACGCGTGGGACCCGACCTGGCCGGAGAGCGAGCGCACCATCGGGTACCAGCCCCGGGTCACCGCGCTCATGGTCGACGGCGACCGGGCGAACCCGGCCGCTGCGACCTCGCCCCGCTCCACCGACCCGGTCGGTCGCGCCGGAGCAGCCTTCCGCACGGCACTGGCGAACGCGGGCGTCGCAGGAGCCGGGAACGCGCAGGTGGTGCAGCGCGCGACCACGAGCACGGACCAGATCGCCTCGGTCTCCTCGCAGCCGGTGTCGACGTTGATCGGGCAGATGATCCCGAACTCCGACAACACCCTGGCCGAGATGCTGGCGCGCGTCTCGTCGAAGGAGTCCGGTGCAGGCGGGTCGGCGGCGTCGCTGACCGGCGTCTACCAGGAGGCACTCGCCGGCTACGGCGTCGATCCCGCGGGCATCACGATCGAGGACGGCTCGGGGGAGAGCGCGGCGAACGCGGTGTCGCCGTCCTTCGTCGCCCACCTCATGGTCGCGGTCGCCGCGGGGGATAAGGGCCTCGGCGTGCTGTCCGGGGCGCTCCCCGTCGCCGGCGTGTCCGGCACCCTGTCGAGCCGGTTCACGGGGGAGAACGCGGTGGCGCGCGGCAAGGTGCACGCGAAGACCGGGTGGATCGACAGCGCGAACACGCTCGGCGGGTACATCGACGCGGCGGACGGCCGACGCCTCACCTTCGCGTTCTACGCGA
Organism: Curtobacterium uvaldense; assembly: GCF_028307415.1. Classification (NCBI taxonomy): domain Bacteria; kingdom Bacillati; phylum Actinomycetota; class Actinomycetes; order Micrococcales; family Microbacteriaceae; genus Curtobacterium; species Curtobacterium uvaldense. The sequence goes on from NZ_JAQMHU010000001.1 coordinate 221,083, forward strand.
TCGGGTCTCCGCGTGCCGCGGCACTGCCGGCGCTCGACGCCGTCACCGCGGCGACGTACCGGTGCGGTGGGAGCCTGACCTCGTCCTGACGTCCACGCAGCCGCAGGGTGCCGGGTGCAGGATGGGTACATGGCCAGGGCACTGCTCGTCGTCGACGTCCAGAACGACTTCACGGAGGGCGGCGCGCTCGGTGTGACCGGGGGCGCGGCCGTCGCGGAGCGCATCAGCGCGTTCCTCCGTCGGCACGCGGACGAGTACGACCTCATCGTCGGCTCCCGCGACTGGCACCACGGCGACGACGACAACGGCGGACACTTCGCCGGACCCGAGGGGCCGGACTTCGTGGACACGTGGCCGGTGCACTGCGTCGGTGGCACGCCCGGTGCGGCGTACCACCCGGACCTCGACACGAGCGTCATCGACGTCGACGTGTTCAAGGGGCGGGGCCGGCCGGACTACTCGGCGTTCCAGGCGAGCACGGACGACGGCACCGCGCTGCCGGACCTCCTCGCCGACCGTCGGGTGACGACGGTGGACATCGTCGGCATCGCCACCGACCACTGCGTGCGCGCCACGGCGCTCGACGCGCGGGCCGCCGGGTACGACGTCGCCGTCTACGACGACCTCGTGGCCGGGGTGGACCCGGACCGCAGCGCACGGGCCCTGGACGAGATCAGCGCGGTCGGCGGGCACGTCGACCACAGCGACATGGACGAGGGGCTCGCGAACCCCGGAGGAGCAGTACTGTGACCGCACCCACCACCACGACCAGCGGACCCGCCCCGGCCGGCCCGACCACCACCGTCTCGGACGACCACGTCACCGTCGCCGACGTCCCCACCGGGCTGTTCATCGGTGGCGAATGGCGTTCCGCGAGCGGCGGCGCGACCTTCCCCGTCCGCGACCCCAGCACGGGCGAGGTCCTCGCCGAGGTCGCCGACGCGACGCCCGAGGACGGCATCGCCGCCCTCGACGCCGCCGTGGCCGCGCAGGAGGCCTGGGCCTCGACCGCGCCGCGGCGACGGTCGGACATCCTCCGCCGGGCGTTCGACCTGGCCCACGAGCACGAGGACGACCTCGCCGCCCTGATGACGCTCGAGATGGGCAAGCCCCTCGCCGAGTCCCGGGGCGAGGTCGCCTACGGCAGCGAGTTCCTCCGGTGGTTCTCGGAGGAGGCCGTCCGCATCTCGGGTGACTACCGCACCAACCCGGAGGGCACCGGACGCGGCATCGTGCTCCGACGCCCCGTCGGTCCCGTCTACGCGATCACGCCGTGGAACTTCCCCCTCGCGATGGCGACGCGCAAGATCGGCCCGGCACTCGCGGCCGGCTGCACGGTCGTGCTGAAGCCGGCGGACCTCACGCCGCTCACGACGCTCTTCCTGGTCGAGTTGTTCCGCCGCGCCGGGCTGCCCGACGGCGTGCTCAACGTGGTGCCCTCGCGCGATGCGAAGGCGCTGTCGGAGCCGATCATCGCCGACCGCCGGCTCCGCAAGCTCACCTTCACCGGTTCGACGCCGGTCGGGTCGGCACTCCTCAAGCAGGCCGCCGACAACGTCCTCAAGACGAGCATGGAGCTCGGCGGCAACGCTCCGCTCCTCGTCTTCGACGACGCCGACCTCGACGAGGCGGTCACGGCGGCGATGCAGGCGAAGTTCCGCAACGTCGGCGAGGCCTGCACGGCGGCGAACCGCTTCTTCGTGCAGGAGGGCATCGCCGAGTCCTTCACCGCGGCGCTCACCGCGAAGGTCGACGGACTGCGGATCGGCCGGGGCACCGAGGACGGGACGACCATCGGTCCGCTCATCGACGACCGCGCCGTGGACAAGGCCGCCGGGCTCGTCGACGACGCCGTGCAGCGGGGTGCCCGGCTCGTGACCGGCGGGGAGCGGGTCGACCGTCCGGGCACGTTCTACGCACCGACGGTGCTCGACGAGGTCCCGCCGGGGTCGGACATCCTCACCACCGAGATCTTCGGGCCGGTCGTGTCGATCACGCGGTTCGCCACCGAGGAGGAGGGCATCCGCCTCGCGAACGACACCGAGTACGGGCTCGTCGCGTACGCCTTCACGACCGACCTCCGGCGCGGTCAGCGGCTCGCGGAGCGTCTCGAGACGGGCATGCTCGGGCTGAACACGGGCGTCGTGTCGAACGCGGCGTTCCCGTTCGGCGGGGTCAAGTCCTCGGGGCTCGGCCGCGAGGGTTCGCACGAGGGCCTCGAGGAGTACCTGGAGTCGGTCTACGTCCTCACGCCGGACCCCTTCGCCGCCTGACCCCCCTCCGCACGACGCAACGTCGGCGGTTCCCCGCAACGGTACAGCCCTGCGAGGAACCGCCGACGTTGCGTTCCGCGGGATCGACGTCAGACGAGCAGCTGGTGCTTCGCGAGGTCGCGGTAGAGCGGGGTGGACTGCACGAGCTCCGAGTGCGTGCCCGTGCCGACGACACGGCCGTGCTCGAGCACGACGATGACGTCGGAGTCGACGACGGTCGACAGCCGGTGCGCGATGACGAGCAGCGTCCGGTCGGCCGCGACGGCGTCGATCGCGAGCCGCATCTTCTGCTCGTTCACCCCGTCGAGCGAGGACGTCGACTCGTCGAGCAGCAGGATCGGGGGCGCGGCGAGCAGTGCCCGGGCGATCGCGAGCCGTTGCCGCTCACCACCGGACAGCATGACGCCGTCCTCACCGACCTGGGCGTCGAGCCCGCGGGGGTCGCGGTGCAGCACGTCGCCGAGGTTGACGGCCTCGAGCACCCGGACGCACTCGGCCTCGGACGCGTCGGGGGAGCCGAGCAGCAGGTTCGCCCGGATGGTGCCGGCGAGCACGGGGGCGTCCTGCTCGACGTACCCGATCTGCGCGCGGAGCTCGGCGCGGTCGAGCCCGCGGACGTCGACGCCGCCGAGCCGGATCACACCCGAGGTCGGGTCGTAGAAGCGCTCGATGAGCGCGAGCGTCGTGGACTTGCCGGCCCCGGAGGGACCGACCAGCGCCACCCGCGCGCCGCGGGGCACGCGGAACGACACGTCGTCCAGCACCACGTCCTCGGCGGAGGGTGCGGCGTCGACGGCACCCGAGCCTCCCGACCGGTCCGTCGCGCTGCCCGCGCCCGTCGCGCCGTCCGCGCCCGACGCGCTACCCGCGCCCGACGCGCCGTCCGCGCCCGTCGCATCCGCAGCCCGCGCGTACCGGAACGTCACGTGCTCGAACGCGATCGCGTCGTCGGTCTCCGTCGCCGCGGCGACCCGGACGGCACCGTCGTCCTGGTCCTCCGTCGGCAGGTGCAGGATCTCCTCGATGCGGCCGAGGGCGCCGAGTGCCTGCGCGACCGCGACGGCTGCGCCGAGGGCCTGCCCGAGCGGCATGACCATCATGAAGAGCAGCAGGATGAAGGTGATCAGCGTGGCGATGGTGATCTGCCCCGCGGCGACCTGTGCACCCCCGACCCCGAGCACGGCGATGAACGCGACCTGCATCACGATGCTCGCGACCGGCACCACGAACGCCGACATCTTCGCGATGTCCAGGCCGCGGCGGTAGGCCTCGGTGGCGTGGCCGTCGACCTCCGCGACCTCGCGGCCGGTAGCCCCGGCGGCACGGATCGTGCGGACGGCACCGATGCCCCGCTCGACCGCCGCGGTCAGGTCGCCGACCTTCTCCTGGGCACGCTTCGACGCGACGCGGATGCGTCGGCTGAGCCCGCCGACGACGACGATCGCGACGAGGACGATGACGACGGTGATGCCGAGGAGCAGGGGGTCGATGACCGCCATCGCGATGATCGCGCCGACGAACGTCAGGGCGCCACCGATCGACTCGATGAGTCCCTGCGTGAGCACGGCGCGCAGGAGCGTCGTGTCGCTGCCGACGCGGGACACGAGGTCGCCGGTGCGGCGGGTGTCGAACTCCGAGATCGGCAGGTTGAGGATCCGCGCGATGAGCTTGCGGCGGGTGGAGAGCACCACGCCCTCACCGGCGCGCTGGAGCAGGAAGTGCTGCACGCCGTTCAGGACGCCCGAGACGAGCACGAGGGCGACGAGCGCCCAGACCAGGATCGAGAGCGTCTCCCCGTGCTGCACGGCGGTGACGACCTGGTTGACGAGCAACGGCTGCGCGAGCGACGCGCCGGCTCCGAGGACGCTCAGCACGATGATCACGGCCATCGCGGGCTTGTTCTCGAACAGGTAGGTCAGCAGGCGGCCGAAGCTCGCCCGTGGGCCCTCGGACGGCTTGCGGCGTGCGGAGAAGAGGCTCATCGTTCCTGGTTCCTGCCGCCCGTGCGAGGTGTGCTGGCGGCCGTCGTCCATCTTCGCACCGTCCCGTGGGAGCGTGGTGCGCGGCGTCGTGTTGGTCGTCTCGCCGTTGAACGACATCCCCGCTGTCGGACGACGTCGGGGGTGTCGTCCCACAGCGGCAGCACGCGCAGGCGACATCGCGCGCGCGACCCTGGACGCGACGGACGGGAGGCGCGGTGCCGGACCGGCACCGCGCCTCCCGTCCGTCGGGTGGTCGCGTCAGGACGCGCCGGTCATGCCCGCACGTCTGCCGGAGCAGCGTCCGGCGAACCGGCTGCGTCGGCCTCGTCGAGCCCCGCACCCTTCGTCTCACGGACGAAGAACAGCGCGACCACGGTCACCACGGCGGCGAGCGTCAGGTAGAGCCCGACCCAGACGATCGTGCCGTCCGGCTGCCACAGCGCCAGGGCGATCGTCGGTGCGAGCGACGCCCCGAGGATCGACGCCACGTTGTAGGCGATCGCCGACCCGGTGTAGCGGACGTTCGTCGGGAAGAGCTCCGGCAGCAGGGCCCCCATCGGACCGAACGTCAGGCCCATGAGCGAGAGCCCCACGACCAGGAACGTGACGACGGTGATCGGCCCGGTCGACGCGGCGAACCAGAACTGGAACGTCAGGCCGAACAGGGCGATGCCGATCGTGGTGGGGATCAGCGTGCGTCGGCGGCCGTACCTGTCGGCGAGCCACCCGGCGATCGGGGTGAAGACGCCGAAGAACACGACGCCGATCATGAGCAGCGTGAGGAACTCGCCCCGGCTGTACCCGAGGCCGACCTTCGGCACCAGCGGGCCGGCCTCGGCGGCGGTGGTGCCGTAGGACAGCGTGAACGTCGTCATGAAGTAGAAGAGCACGTAGGTCGCGACCATGCCGAAGGTGCCGACGATCAGGGCCTTCCACGAGGTGCGGAACACCCGTCCGAGCGGCACCTTGGCGACCGAGCCGGACTCCTGCACGCCGCGGAACACCGTGGACTCGACGAGCTTGAACCGGACGTAGAGGCCGACGATCACGAGGACGGCCGAGAGCAGGAACGGGATGCGCCAGCCCCACGCCTGGAAGTCGGCGTTCGGGGTGCCGTCCGCGCCGGCGGGCATCGCGGCGTTGATCGCGATGAACAGGCCGTTCGCGAGCAGGAAGCCGATCGGGGCGCCGAGCTGCGGCATCGACCCGAACACACCGCGCTTGCCCTTCGGCGCGTTCTCGGTCGCGAGCAGCGCCGCGCCGGACCACTCGCCGCCGAGCCCGACGCCCTGGGCGAAGCGCATCACGGCGAGCAGGACCGGTGCCCAGATGCCGATCGACGCGAAGGTCGGCAGGCAGCCGATCAGGAACGTGGCGGTCCCCATCACGAGCAGCGACGCGACGAGGGTGGCCTTGCGACCGACACGGTCGCCGAAGTGGCCGAAGACGATCGACCCCACCGGGCGGGCGAAGAACGCCAGGGCGAACGTGACGAAGGACGACAGCTGCGAGGCCGTCGGGTCCTCGTTGGGGAAGAACAGCGTGGGGAAGACGAGGACGGCGGCGGTCGCGTAGACGTAGAAGTCGTAGAACTCGATGGAGGTTCCGACGAGGCTGGCGATGATCACGCGGGAGCGCGGGTTGCCGGTGGCCTTCGTGTCGGTCGTGGCGGCGGGTGCCGGGGCGGCGGTCATGTACGGGGACTCCGAGGGGAGCACTCACGAGGAGCGCGGCGGTGTACCGAGGCTGCGGACACCGGTCGGTCGCGCGGGGTGGCGCGGGCTCGGACCGGGTGCGTTCGGTGGGTGGTGGACCGCTCGTGACGGAACCCTCACCTTACGACACCCGTCGCGCAGCTGGAAATCGGCCGGGAGGCCCGTGGCAGCGTCCGCGCGCCGCGGAGCGTCCGTCAGCCGGCCACCGCCGTCAGCCGGCCATCCCCGTCAGCTGGTCGCGCCGGTCTCCAGGTGCGCGGGCAGCTGGTGGCCCATGCGGTCGCGCTTGGTGTCGAGGTACCCGGCGTTCTGCGCGACGACGCCGACCACGAGCGGGACCAGCGACGACACCGCGATGCCGTGCTCCTCGAGCTGCCGACGCTTCTCGGGGTTGTTCGAGAGCAGTCGGACGCGGGCGATGCCGAGGTCGGTGAGGATGCCCGCCGCGCCGCCGTACTCGCGGGAGTCGGCCGGCAGTCCGAGCGCGAGGTTCGCGTCGAGCGTGTCGAGACCGTCCTCCTGCAGGCGGTAGGCCTTGAGCTTGTTGATCAGCCCGATACCGCGTCCCTCCTGCCCGCGCAGGTAGATCACGACCCCGCCCTCGGTGGCGATGGTGTCGAGCGCGGCGTCGAGCTGCGGCCCGCACTCGCACTTCAGCGACCCGAACGCCTCGCCGGTCAGGCACTCCGAGTGCACGCGGACCAGGGCGTCGTCCCCGGGGGCCGATCCGTCGGGCAGCGCGGCGATGATCGCGACGTGCTCGGCGCTCGTGACGAGGTCGCGGTAGGCCCGCATCTCGAACGTGCCGTGGGTGGTCGGGACGGTGGTCGCGACCTCGAACTGCACCGGGCTGCCCGGGGTGGGGGAGGTGAGGGCGTCGGTCATGGGGTGCTCCGGTCGTTCTGTGCCTGGTCGGCGGTCCTGGTCGTCGCGGCCGTCGACGTCGCGTCGTCGGCACGGGCGGTCCGGGCGCGGTGGGGTCGAGCGCGGACCAGGAGGTCGGGTCCCAGGCTGGTGGTCGATGTGATGTCCAACGGGTGGCGGTCGCCGATGCTTCCCACGCCGACGTCACCGATCGCGACGCGCGGGCCACCGAGCAGCACGGGCGCGAGGTACACGAGCAGCTCGTCGACGAGGCCCGCGGCGACGAGCGCCGAGGCCACGGTGGGACCGCCCTCGACGAGGACGCTGTGCACGCCGTGGTCACGCAGGGTGCGCAGCGCGGCGGCGAGGTCGTGCCCCGGCAGGGCGAGCAGGCCGCGTGGGTGGCGTCGGACGGCCGCGTCGTCGGGTACCGGGCGGTCGCCGACGACGACGGGGAGCGGCTGGTCGGCGAGCAGTTCGCCGGCGTCGCCGCGTGCGGTGAGGCTCGGGTCGTCGGCGAGCACGGTGCCGGTGCCGACCAGGATCGCGTCGTGGGCGGCACGCTGCTCGTGCACGTGCTGTCGGGCTGCCGCGCCGGTGATCCACTTGCTCGTGCCGTCGGCGGCGGCCGCGCGACCGTCGAGGCTCGACGCCCACTTCACGGTCACCCACGGGCGCCCGGTGCGGACGGACAGCAGCCAGCGCTCGAGGAACGCCTCGGCCTCGTCGGCGAGGACGCCGCTGACGACCTCGACGCCGGACGTCCGCAGTCGCTCGGCCCCGCCGCTCGCCTGCTCACCCGGGTCGTCGACGGCGTAGACGACGCGGCCGACGCCGGCCTCGATCAGGGCGAGCGCGCAGGGGCCGGTGCGACCGACGTGGTTGCACGGCTCGAGCGTCACGACGGCGGTGGCGCCCCGCAGCTGTTCGGCGGGCACCTTCGCCATCGCGTCGACCTCGGCGTGCGGGGTCCCCGCGCCCTTGTGCCAGCCGTCGGCGAGGACGTCCCCGGCGGGGGAGAGCAGCACGGCACCGACGCGGGCGTGGTCACCGACGACCGGTCCGAGCGCGGCGAGCTCGAGGGCGCGGCGCATCGCCCGGAGTTCCTCGGGGCGGGCGCGCGGGTCGGACGGCGACATCACGCTCCGACACTACCGACGAGGCGTCGATGACGCGTCACCTTGCTGTCCCCTGTCAGCGAACGACGCCGCGGGCCAGGGCAGGTCGGACGCAGGGACGCCGTCGGCGCGACGGAGGCCGGTCCACGCGGTCGTCGGCCCGCCGTCCCGGTCGGGGATCCGGGCGGTCCCGGTGCCCGTGAACGCGAAGCCGCCGGCGCGGGCCACCGAGGCGGAGCCGACGTTGCCCTCGTAGCACTCCCAGTACACGTCGGGCGCCCCCTGGGAGAACGCCCACGCGACGACGAGCTCCACCGCCGCGTGCATCAGGCCCTGGCCTCGGGCCGTCGGTGCGAGCCAGAAGCCGAGGTCGCGGTGCTCGGTGCGGAACGACACCACACCCTCGAGCCACGTCGACCCCGGGCGCCGGATGCCCCACGTGTACTCGCGGTCGGACGCCCACCCCGGGCCGACCAGCGCGTCGACGAAGGTCTGCGCGTCGCGGTCCGTGTACGGCGTCGGGACGGTCGTCCACCGCACGACCGACGGGTCCTGGCAGCCCCGCGTGATGGCCGCGGTGTCGGACCGGGTCGGCACCGTGAGGTGCACCCGGTCCGACGACAGCGTCACGGGGAGCATCGTCAGCCGCGCGAGCGGGGCACGAAGCCGATGCGGTCGTACACGCGGGCGAGCGTGGCCTGCGCGATGGACTCGGCACGCTCGGCGCCGACGGCGAGCAGCCGGTCGAGCTCCGCAGGGTCGTCGAGCAGTTCGAGCGTCCGCGCGCGCACGGGTTCGAGCTCGGCGACGACGGCGTCGGCCACGGCACCCTTGAGGTCGCCGTAGCCCTTGCCGACGAACTGTTCCTCGAGCGACGCGACCGTGGTCCGCGTGAACGCCGACAGGATCGCGAGCAGGTTGGTCACGCCGGGCTTCTCCTGGCGGTCCGCCCGGATCTCGCGCTCGGTGTCGGTGACGGCGGAGCGGATCTTCTTCGCGGTGCGCTTCGGGTCGTCGAGCAGGCGGATGAGGCCGTTGTCCGACGCGGCGGACTTGCTCATCTTGCTCGTCGGGTCCTGCAGGTCGTAGATGCGTGCGGTCTCGGTGCCGATCTGCGCCTTCGGGACGACGAAGGTGTCGCCGAAGCGGGAGTTGAACCGGGTCGCCAGGTCCCGCGTCAGCTCGACGTGCTGTCGCTGGTCGTCGCCGACCGGCACCACGGCGGTGTCGTAGAGCAGGATGTCCGCCGCCATGAGGACCGGGTACGTGAAGAGCCCGACCGAGGCCGCCTCGGCGCCCTGCCGTGCCGACTTGTCCTTGAACTGGGTCATGCGGCTCGCCTCGCCGAACCCCGTCAGGGTGTTCAGCACCCAGGCGAGTTCGGCGTGCGCCGGCACGTGCGACTGCACGAACAGGGTCGACTTCGTCGGGTCGATGCCGGAGGCGATGTACTGCGCCGCGGTCGCCCGGGTGCTCGCGCGGAGCTCCGCGGGGTCCTGCGGGGACGTGATCGCGTGCATGTCGACCACGCAGTAGATGGCGTCGTGGTCGTCCTGCAGGTCGCGCCACTGCATGAGCGCCCCGACGTAGTTGCCGAGGTGGAGGGATCCGGCCGACGGCTGGATGCCCGAGAAGATGCGCGTCTTGGTCATGAGGGTGTTCCTGTACTGCGTGGAGGGGAGGGGGTCAGAGCTCGTAGTCGACGACCACGGGGGCGTGGTCGGACCATCGCTGGTCGTACGCCGCAGCGCGGTCGACCGTGCAGCTCGTGACCTTCGCGGCGAGGTCGGGGGTGGCCACCTGGTAGTCGATGCGCCATCCGGAGTCGTTGTCGAACGCCTGCCCGCGCCACGACCACCACGTGTAGGGACCGTCGACGTCGCCGGCCTGCTCACGGCCGACGTCGACCCAGCCGAGACCCGGCGCGGTGGACCCGTCGGCGCCCTCGACCTGCTCGCCCTCGGCGCCGAAGAACCGCGAGAAGTAGGCGCGCTCCCGCGGCAGGAAACCGGCGCGCTTGACGTTGCCCTTCCAGTTCTTGATGTCGCGCTGGTCGTGCCCGACGTTGAGGTCGCCGACGACGACCGCGAGCGGGTTGTGCTCGCGCAGCGCGGGGAGCCGCTCGGTCATCCCGTCGAGGAACTTCCACTTCTCGTCCTGCTTGGGGGTGTCGACCTCGCCCGAGTGGACGTAGCAGGACACCACCGTGACCGTGGTGCCGTCGAGCTCGTAGTCGGCCTCGATCCAGCGCCCGGCGGAGTCGAAGTCGGACGGGCCGAGCTCCACACGGTGGACGTGCGCGCGGTGCCGCGAGGCGATCGCCACCCCCGCGCGGCCCTTCGCCGTCGCGGGGTCGTGCACGATGTCCCACTCGTCGCCGAGCAGCCCCGCCAGGTCGTCGGTCGAGGCGCGGACCTCCTGCAGGGCGAGCACGTCGACGTCGCGGGTGGCGAGCCAGTCGCCCATGCCCTTCCGGAACGCGGCGCGGACGCCGTTCACGTTGACGGATGCGAGGCGCAGGCGTGTCATGCCGACCACCCTACCGACGCGCGCCGACGGCTCCGGCCCAGCCCGTCGCCGTGGGTCGCGAGAGACGGACGGGAGGCACGGTGCCAGCTGGCACCGTGCCTCCCGTCCGTCGTGTGGTCGCGTGCGCGACCGACCTGCTCAGGCCGCGTCGTGGTCCGTCTGCAGGAACTCGACCAGGCTGTCGGCCGTCGTCTCGGCGTCGTCGCCGGTCACCGTGAGGGTGACCTCGTCGCCGTTCTCGATGCCCAGGCCGAGGAGCGCGAGGATGCTGCCCGCGTTGCCGGACTTGTCGCCCTTGGCGATCGTCACCTGGTGACCGGACGCGGTGACGGTCTGGACGAAGAGGGACGCGGGGCGGGCGTGCAGGCCGGACGCGCTGGCGACGGTGACGGTGCGGGTGGCTTCGGACATCGATGGACTCCTGTCGACGGGTGGTGCGCTCATGCTAGCGAGCGCGTGGTGGGCGGTCCCGGGGACCGGCGCCGGTCAGTCGCGACCGGGCCAGAGGACCTCGGTGCCGGCGGCCTCGACCTCGCGCACGAGGTCGGCGTTCACGCCGGGGTCGGTGATGATCGTGTCGATCGCGGCGAGCGGCGCGACGCGGCCGAACTCCTCGCGGCCGAACTTGGTGTGGTCCGCGAGCAGGATGCTCCTGCGGGCGGACTTGATCATCGCGCTCTTCACGGCGGCCTCGGCCATGTTGTGGGTCGTCAGCCCGCGCTCGGGCGTGATGCCGTTGATGCTGATGAAGGCGACGTCGACGCTGACCATGCCGATGAGCTGGTGCGTCCAGGTGCCGACGCCGGCGAGCGAGTCGCTCCGGATGTTGCCGCCGAGCAGGTGCAGGTCGATGCCGGACCGGTTCGCGACGGCCATGGCGACCGGCAGCGAGTGGGTCACGACGGTGAGCCCGCGGTCGGTGGGGAGCATCTCGGCCAGGCAGATCGTCGAGGTCCCGGCGTCGATCATCACCGAGCCGTTCTCCGGCAGCTCGGCGAGGGCCGCCTCGGCGATGACCATCTTCTCGGCCTGGTTGATGCCGCCGCGGTCGCCGACGCCCGGGTGCAGGGTGATCCGCTCGACGGGGATCGCGCCACCGTGTGCACGACGGACGAGCCCACGCCGCTCCAGGCTGGTGAGGTCACGACGGATGGTCTCGGGCGTGACCTCGAGCAGCTCGGCGAGGTCCTTCACGTCGACCCGTCCCTGCGACCTCGCGCGTTCGACGATGCGCTGGTGGCGCTCTGGTGCGTACATGGACCTCGTCGTCTCGGTCGATCGGCCTGCTCGGAACAGAACGGGCATGCTCGGGCAGACCGGCGCCGGATCCGTCCGGATCGCTTCGTCCGCCAGACGCAAACGGGCATCTGTTTCTGCATTTTTATCCCCGGATGTGTTTGTTTGTCAACGCGGATCGGGGTAGTGTGCTGCCAAGCCGCACGGGCGTGGTCCGTTCGTGTCGCTGCGCACCGAACGAACCACCCCCACCGTGAGCGCGTGGAGATGAAGGAGTCTCGAATGTCCGAACTGCTCGGCACCGGCGTCGGCCGTGGCGTCGCCCACGGCCCCGTGCTCCGCATGGCGGACCCGCTCGGCGAACCCTCGAAGGACGCGCTGGCCGGCACGGCGGACGACGCGAAGCACGCCGTCGCCGAGGCGCTCGCGGCCGTGGCCGAGGACCTCAACAAGCGCGGACAGCTCGCCGGCGGCGACGCCCAGGCCGTGCTCGAGGCGCAGGCGCTCATGGCGCAGGACCCGACGCTCCTCGACGACGTGCACGCCCGCATCGACGGCGGCACCAACGCCGAGCGTGCGGTGTTCGAGGCGTTCGGCCAGTTCCGTGACCTCCTCGTCGGCATGGGCGGCTACATGGGGGAGCGCGCGGCCGACCTCGACGACGTGGCGCAGCGCATCATCGCGAAGCTCCGCGGTGTCCCCGCCCCGGGCGTCCCCGAGTCGGACACCCCCTTCGTCCTCGTCGCCCGTGACCTGGCGCCGGCCGACACCGCGCTGCTCGACCTCGACAAGGTGCTCGCCCTCGTCACCCGTGACGGCGGCCCGACCTCCCACACCGCGATCCTCGCCCGTGCCAAGGGCATCACCGCGATCGTCGGCGTCACCGGCGCCGATGACCTGTCCGACGGCACCCACGTCGTCGTGGACGCCGCGGCCGACACCGTCGTCACCGACCCGTCCACCGAGCTCGTGGCCGACGTCGACCAGCGCATCGCGGACCGCCTCGCCGCTGCCGCCGCACCGCTGACCGCCGGTGCACTCGCCGACGGCCACACCGTCCCGCTGCTCGCGAACCTCGGCAGCCCCGCCGACGCCGCCGGCGCCGTTGCTCTCGGTGCGGAGGGCGTGGGGCTCTTCCGCACCGAGTTCCTCTTCCTCGACTCGCCGAAGGCGCCGACCGTCGAGCAACAGACCGAGTCCTACCGCCAGCTGCTCGAGGCGTTCCCCGGCAAGAAGGTCGTCGTCCGCGCGCTCGACGCCGGCGCCGACAAGCCGCTGCCCTTCCTCACCGACAAGGACGAGGAGAACCCGGCGCTCGGCCGTCGCGGACTGCGCGCGCTGCGGAACCACGAGGAGGTCCTCCGCGACCAGCTCACCGCGCTCGCCCAGGCCGACGCGGCGACCGAGGCCGACCTCTGGGTGATGGCACCGATGGTCGCCGACGCCGAGGAGACCGAGTACTTCGTCGACCTGGCCCGCGAGCTCGGCATCCGCACCGCCGGTGTCATGGCCGAGGTGCCCTCGCTCGCACTCATGGCCGAGCAGGTCTTCACGAACGCCGACTTCGTGTCGATCGGCACGAACGACCTGACCCAGTACACGATGGCCGCCGACCGCATGCTCGGCACCGTCGCGTCCTACCAGGACCCGTGGCACCCCGCCGTGCTGCGCCTCGTCGCACAGCTCGGTGCGGCCGGCGCCGACGCGGGCAAGGCCGTGGGCATCTGCGGCGAGGCCGCGGCCGACCCGCTGCTCGCCGTCGTGCTCGTCGGCCTCGGCGCCACCACCCTGTCCATGACCCCCGCGGCCCTGGCCGACGTGCGCGCCGAACTCGGCAAGCACTCGCTCGAGCAGGCCCGCGAGATGGCGAAGGCGGCACTCGCCGCGAGCACCGCGGCGGCGGCCAAGTCCGCCGCGGCTGCCGCGCACGCCGTCTGACCCGACCAGCTCCACCCCACGCAGCACCCGCACCACCGCAGCACCAGCACCACCGCAGCACCCCTTCACACCGCAGCAGCACCCATCACAGAAAGCCAGGCACATGACAACGTCGTCCGTTGCAGCGCCCGACGCACCCGCGAAGTCGCGGGGCGGCGCACGCGTCGCCGTCCAGAAGTTCGGCACGTTCCTCTCCGGCATGGTGATGCCGAACATCGCGATCTTCATCGCGTGGGGCCTCATCACCGCCTTCTTCATCGAGACCGGGTGGACGCCCGTGGGCGTCCTCGGCGGTTTCGGTGAGACCGACGGCGTGGCCAACATCGGTCTCGTCGGCCCGATCCTGACCTACCTCATCCCGCTCGCGATCGCCTTCCAGGGCGGCCGGATGATCTACGAGACCCGCGGCGCCGTCGTCGGGTCGATCATGGCGATGGGTGTGATCATCGGCGCCAACGGCACGATCATGATCCTCGGCGCGATGATCTGCGGCCCGCTCGGCGCGTGGCTCATCAAGCAGATCGACAAGATCTGGGACGGCAAGATCAAGCCCGGCTTCGAGATGCTCGTGAACAACTACGCGGCCGGCATCCTCGGCTTCGTGCTCGCGCTCGTCGGCTTCTTCTGGCTCGCGCCGCTGTTCAAGCTCATCGCCGAGGGCCTCGGTGCCGCGGTGAAGTTCCTGGTCGACAGCTCGCTCCTGCCGCTCGCCAGCGTCATCATCGAGCCCGCCAAGGTCTTCTTCCTGAACAACGCGATCAACCACGGCGTGCTCGACCAGCTCGGTGCGCAGCAGGTCCAGGAGTCGGGCAAGAGCATCCTGTTCCTGCTCGAGGCGAACCCCGGCCCGGGTCTCGGCATCCTGCTCGCCTTCACCTTCTTCGGTGTCGGCATCGCCCGCTCGACCGCTCCCGGTGCGATCCTCATCCAGTTCTTCGGCGGCATCCACGAGATCTACTTCCCGTACGTGCTGCAGAAGCCGGTCCTGTTCCTCGCCGTCATCCTCGGCGGTGCGACCGGTGTCGCGACCAACGTCGCGTTCCAGTCCGGCCTGGTCGCGCCGGCTTCGCCCGGTTCGATCATCGCCGTCCTCACCGCCACGGCGAAGGACAGCTACGTCGGCGTCATCCTCTCGGTGATCCTGTCCGCGGCGGTCTCGTTCGCGGTGGCCTCGTTCTTCCTGCTCGCCAGCCGCAAGCGTGACCTGGCGAACAACGGTGGCGACATGAGCGCCGCGATGGCGAAGCTCCAGGCCAACAAGGGCCGCGACGTCAACGCCGCGACCTCGGGCCTGCTCGGCAACAACGCGCCGGCCAACGACGAGGAGGCCGAGGCCGCGCTCGGTGGCGTCGGTTCGGCGTCCACCGCGACGGCGACCCGGGTCGAGAGCGTCGTGTTCGCCTGCGATGCGGGCATGGGCTCGAGCGCCATGGGCGCCAGCGTCCTGCGCAACAAGGTCAAGAAGGCGGGCATCGAGGGCGTCACGGTCGTCAACAAGGCGATCGCGAACCTCGACGGCACCGAGGACCTGATCATCACGCAGGAGGAACTGACCGACCGTGCGAAGCAGAAGAACCCGAACGCACAGCACGTGTCGGTCGGCAACTTCATGAACGCGCCGCAGTACGACCAGGTCGTCGACCAGCTCAAGAACCAGTAACGAAGTGCAGTATCGGAGGGGACGGGTGCGAACCCGTCCCCTCCACCACGTCCGTCGAGAACAAGGAGAACCCCGATGCCCGTCCTGCAGGAGAGCCAGATCCGCATCCACACCGAGGACACCGCCCCGACCAAGTCGGAGGCGATGAAGGAGGCGGCCGAGATCCTCGAGGCTGCGGGCGCGGTCACGGCGGACTACTACCCGGCGATGCTCGAGCGTGAGAAGAGCGTCTCGACGTACATGGGGAACTTCCTCGCCATCCCGCACGGCACGAACGACGCCAAGGACGCCATCAAGTCCTCGGCCCTGTCGTTCATCCGCTACGCCACCCCGATCGACTGGGACGGCAACCCCGTGCGCTTCGTCGTCGGCATCGCCGGCGTGAACAACGAGCACCTCGACATCCTGTCGAAGATCGCGATCGTGTTCTCGGACGAGGACGAGGTCCAGAAGCTCACCGACGCGCCGGACACCGCCGCGATCCTGTCGATCCTCGGTGAGGTCAACGAGTGACCGGGACCGCCGTCCACTTCGGCGCCGGCAACATCGGGCGCGGCTTCGTCGGGCTCCTGCTCCACGAAGCTGGCTACGAGGTCGTCTTCGCGGACGTCGCCGCGCCGCTCATCGACGCCCTCGCCGCCGCCGACTCGTACACCGTGCACGAGGTCGGCCAGGGCGCACAGGACCACGAGGTCACCGGCTTCCGTGCCGTGAACAGCGCGCAGGACGAGGCCGGCGTGGTCGCCGAGGTCGCCGCCGCCGACATCGTGACCTGCGCCGTCGGGCCGACCGTCCTGAAGTTCATCGCCCCGGTCATCGCGAAGGCGCTCCAGCAGCGCGACGCCGGTGCCGCGCCCCTCGCCGTCATGGCGTGCGAGAACGCGATCAACGCGACCGACCGCCTGCGCGAGTTCATCGTCGAGGCGCTCCCGGCCGAGTCGCGCGACGAGGCCCTGGCCAAGGCCGTGTTCGCGAACACCGCCGTCGACCGGATCGTCCCGGCCCAGCCCGAGGGCGCCGGCCTCGACGTGACGGTCGAGACGTACTTCGAGTGGGCCATCGACCGCACGCCCTTCGGCGGGAACGAGCCGGAGATCCCCGGTGCGCACTACGTCGACGGGCTCGCCGCGTCGATCGAGCGCAAGCTCTTCACGGTGAACACCGGACACGCCACGGTCGCGTACCACGGCTTCCTCGCCGGCGCCGACAAGATCTCGGACGCGATCGCGATCCCGGCCGTGCGGTCGGAGATCGAGTCGGTGCTCGCCGAGACGAGCGACCTGCTGGTGCGTCGTCACGAGCTGGACCCCGAGGTGCACCGCTCGTACGTGCAGGCGATCATCGGCCGCTTCGAGAACCCGCACCTGCCCGACACGGTCACCCGCGTCGGTCGGCAGCCGCTCCGCAAGCTGTCGCGTGACGAGCGCTTCGTCTCGCCCGCGGCCGCCCTCGCCGAGGACGGTACCGAGCCGACCGCGCTGCTCGACGCGATGGGCGCTGCGCTGCGCTTCGACGTCGCCGACGACGAGCAGAGCGTCGAGCTGCAGCAGCTGCTGCGTTCGGACCGCTCGGACGCCGACGTGGCGACGGAGATCACCGGGCTCGACGCACAGCACCCGCTGCACGCGGCGTTCACCGACCGGGTGCGGTCGGCGCGCGGCTGACGCGACGACACGACGCTCTGGAGGCGCGGTGCCGGCCGGCACCGCGCCTCCCGTGCGTCCGGGTACCGCGCCGCCCGCGAGACGCCGCGCTGCCCGCGAGACGCCGTGCTGCCCGCGAGACGCAGCCGGATCCGACGGTGTCTCGCCGACCCGGCGGCGTCTCGACGAGACGCCGCCGTCACGCTGCGGCGCCGCCCGGACCTGAGGGCAGGCCGGTCCCGGAGCGTAGCGTCCACCCCATGACGAAGCACTGGGTCGCCCCCGAGTTCGGCGGCAGCGAGGTCCTCGAGTACGTCGACGTCGAGGTGCCCGCCCCCGGCACCGGCGCGGTCACGATCGACGTCCGTGCCGCCGGTATGAACCCCGCCGACACGAAGCACACCCGGCAGGGCGACCCGTCCGACCTGCCGATCGCGGTCGGGTACGAGGTGTCCGGCGTGATCAGCGCGGTCGGCCCCGGCACCGAGATCGCCTCGGGCGGGGGAGCGGTCGGCGAAGAGGTCCTCGCCTTCCGGGTCGAGGGCGGCTGGGCCGAGCGCATCACCGTCCCGGCCGCGGACGTCTTCGCCAAGCCCGCGTCGCTCGACCACCCGCAGGCCGCGAACCTGCTGCTCGCCGGGACCACCGCCGCCGACATGATCCGGGTCACCCGTGCCGAGGGGCGCGACACGGTCCTGGTGCACGGCGCCTCCGGTGCGGTCGGGGTCGCCGTCCTGCAGCTCCTCCGCCAGCTCGGCACACGCGTCATCGGCACCGCCTCGGAACGCAACGCCGAGACCGTCCGCCGCTTCGGGGGCGAGTGGGTCGCGTACGGTGACGGCCTGGAGGCGCGCGTCCGGGACCTCGCACCCTCCGGTGTCGACGTGGCGCTGGACTGCGTCGGGACGGACGAGGCGGTCGACGTGTCGCTGGCACTCGTCGCCGACCGCTCCCGCATCGTGACCATCGCGGCCTTCGGCCGCGCGCAGCAGGACGGCTTCCCCGCGGTGGGCGGTGCGCAGCCGGAGAGCCAGGCCTTCCGGGACTCCGTGCGGCAGCGGCTGGTCGACCTCGCCGCGGCGGGGGAGCTCGAGGTGCCCGTGGCGCGCACGTTCCCGCTGGCCGAGGCGAAGGCCGCGGCGGAGCTGCTCGAGTCGCAGCACCCGGGCGGCAAGCTCGCACTGATCCCGTGAGCGCACTCGGTTCTGGTTGACTCGACGGGTACGTCGCACGACCGAACACCACGAGGGGGATCACGTGAGCGACCAACGACCGTCCGATCGACCGGGACCGACGGGCCCACCGTCGGCACCGCAGTACCAGCAGACGCAGTACGACCAGCCGCCGCAGTTCCGACCGCAGGGCCAGGCGCTGTTCGAGCGTTCGGCGCCGGTGGGACCGGACGGGCGCCCTCCGCTCTGGGCACCCTGGTACGGCATCGGCTTCGTCCAGGCGTACGCGCGCTACTGGAGGAAGTACGTCCGCTTCGACGGGCGCGCGAGCCGCAGCGAGTTCTGGTGGGTGTACCTCTGGAACGTCGCGATCTCCGTCGTGCTGGGCGCGATCTGGGGCATCGGCTTCGCGCAGTCCGGCCGTGAGACGTACGTGACGCCGTCCGGGGTCGAGACGGTCGTCAGCGAGCCGTCCGCGCTGTTCTTCATCATGGGGTACGTGGGGTCCCTGTGGATGCTCGTGATCGTCCTGCCCTCGATCGCCCTGGCGTGGCGACGCCTGCACGACGCGAACCTGGCGGGCCCGTTCTTCTTCCTCGGCCTGGTCCCGTTCTTCGGCGGGATCGCGCTCCTCGTCTTCACCCTGCTCGACTCCAAGCCCGCAGGCGCCCGCTTCGACCGACCGGAGGGATCGCGGTGACGAACGGCGAGCAGCACGACCGGAATCCTGAGCAGCAGCAGCAGCAGCCGTACGGCCAGCCCTACCCCCAGCACCAGCCGTACGGCCAGCCGTACCCGCAGTACCAGCAGCAGGCGCCGATCCCGACGGACGCCAGCGGCGCCCCGCCGCTCTGGGCGCCCTGGTACGGCGCCGGGTTCCTCGACGCCTTCGTCCGGTTCTGGAAGAAGTACGCCCGGTTCGACGGGCGCGCGAGCCGCAGTGAGTTCTGGTGGTGGTACCTGGCGAACGCGATCGTGGTGACGGTCCTGTTCAGCGCGTACATCGCCTCGATCCTCGTCTGGGCGGCCGGGGCCACCACGACGGACGAGTACGGCACCACGACCTCGACCGGCGGCTTCCCGGTGGTCGCGCTCCTGTTCGCCGGGCTGCTCGGGCTGTGGGGACTCGCGACCTTCGTCCCGTCCCTCGCGCTCGGCTGGCGCCGCGTGCACGACGCCGGTCTCGCCGGCCCCTTCTGGCTGGTCTCCTTCGCGGCTGGGGTCGCCGGCATCGTCTTCGGGTGCCTGGAGTCGAGCCCCGCCGGGGCGCAGTACGACCGACCGGAGGCACCCGGCCCGCAGGTCTGAGCACCCGGACACGACGAAGCGGCTCACCCCGGCAGGGGTGGGCCGCTTCGTCAGGTCAGGGAGATGGGCGGAGGCTCAGACCACCCGGAGACGGACCAGCGAACCGTCCACGACGAGGTCGCGCACCGTGACGGACGGGTCGGCCGTCGCGAACCGGAGCGCGCCTCCCGGCTGGTCGAACCAGGGCTGCACGAACGTGACCGTGACCATGAAGGGCCGGTCGACGACGTAGCGGTGCACCTCGGGTGCCGCCGCGACGTGCGGCGGCAGTGACCGCTGGGGGAGCGGGGTGTCGAGTGGGTGCAGCAGGTAGCCGTCGGGGCCGCCGACGCGGTCGACGGGGACGCCGGCCGGGATCTGGATGGTGAGCCCCTGCGGACCGGCCTGGCCGACCTGCTGCGCGAGCTGCGGGTACGTCGACGCAGCACGGTCACGCAGCCCGTCGAGCTCGTGCCGGGGGATGTCCCGCGGTGCCGGGAAGGCGCGGTTCAGGAAGCGGCGGAGCATCTCGACGGCGTCGTCCTCACCACGCGCGGTGGCGAGTCGGCGAGCGGTGCCGTAGTCGACGACCTCGAGCGCGAAGTCGCCGTGGGCCTCGGTCGAGACGACCCGGAGGGCACCCTCGACCGGGGGCTCGCCGAGCGTCTCACCGGGGAGCTGCACGTAGCGGATCGTGTAGCCGAGCTGGTCCAGGATGGGGCGGGTCTCCGCGAACGTCATGGGCGCGAGCCTACCGGCCGGTTCCATGCCGTTCGCCGAGACACCGCCGTGCCCCCGGTGGGTCGACGTCTCACACGCCGCCGCGCATGATCGCCTGCTTGACCTCGGAGATCGCCTTGGTCACCTGGATGCCGCGCGGGCAGGCGTCGGTGCAGTTGAAGGTGGTGCGGCACCGCCACACGCCCTCCTTGTCGTTGAGGATGTCGAGGCGCACGTTCGCCGAGTCGTCGCGCGAGTCGAAGATGAAGCGGTGTGCGTTGACGATCGCCGCCGGGCCGAAGTACTGCCCGTCGGTCCAGAACACGGGGCACGACGAGGTGCACGCGGCGCAGAGGATGCACTTCGTGGTGTCGTCGAACCGGGCGCGGTCGGCGACGGACTGCACGCGCTCCTTGCCCTTCTCCGGCTTGCTCGAGGCCTGCAGGAACGGCTGGACCTCGCGGTAGGACTGGAAGAACGGCTCCATGTCCACGACCAGGTCCTTCTCGAGGGGCAGGCCCTTGATCGCCTCGACGTAGATCGGCTTCGACACGTCGAGGTCCTTGATCAGGGTCTTGCACGCGAGCCGGTTGCGCCCGTTGATGCGCATCGCGTCCGAGCCGCACACGCCGTGCGCGCAGGACCGACGGAACGTGAGCGAGCCGTCCTGCTCCCACTTGATCTGGTGCAGGGCGTCGAGGATGCGGTCCGTCGGCAGCATCATCACGTCGAAGTCCTGCCAGCGCGGCTCGTCGTCGACGTCCGGGTCGAACCGGCGGACGATGATCGTGACGGGGAACGATCCGGGAGGAGCGCTCTGCACGGTGTCGGTGCGCGGGCTGTCGGAGACCAGGGTGTCGGTCATCAGTACTTCCTCTCCATCGGCTCGTACCGCGTCACGACGACGGGCTTCCAGTCGAGTGTGATGTGGTCGTCGGCGAGTGACGAGTGCGGGTCGCCCGTCAGGTACGCCATGGTGTGCTGCATGTAGTTCTCGTCGTCGCGCTTCGGGTAGTCGTCGCGCATGTGGCCGCCGCGGCTCTCCTTGCGGTTCCGCGCGGAGAACACGACCACCTCGGCCAGGTCGAGCAGGAACCCGAGTTCGACGGCTTCGAGCAGGTCGGTGTTGAAGCGCTTGCCCTTGTCCTGCACGGCGATGTTCAGGTACCGCTCGCGGAGCTGGTGGATCGTCTCGGTCATCTTGCCGAGCGACTCGTCGGTGCGGAACACCTGCGCGTTCTTGTCCATCTCGTCCTGCAGCTCCTTGCGGAGGACGGCGATGCGCTCGGTCCCGGTCGAGGCGCGGAGCTGGTCGAGCATCCCGCGGACGCCGGCGGCCGGGTCCTCGGGCAGGGGGAGGAACTCGGCGGTCTGCACCCACTCGGCCGCGTTGTTGCCCGAGCGCTTGCCGAAGACGTTGATGTCGAGCAGCGAGTTGGTGCCGAGGCGGTTCGAGCCGTGCACGGACACGCAGGCGCACTCGCCGGCGGCGTACAGGCCGGGCACGACCGTGGTGTTGTCGTAGAGCACCTCGGCGTTGGTGTTCGTCGGGATGCCGCCCATCGCGTAGTGCGCGGTCGGCATGACCGGTACCGGCTCGACGACCGGGTCGACACCGAGGTAGGTGCGGGCGAACTCGGTGATGTCCGGCAGCTTCGTCTCGAGCACCTCGGCACCGAGGTGGGTGCAGTCGAGGAGGACGTAGTCCTTGTTCGGACCGGCACCGCGCCCCTCGGCGACCTCCTGCACCATGCACCGGGCGACGATGTCGCGGGGCGCGAGGTCCTTGATGGTCGGGGCGTACCGCTCCATGAAGCGCTCGCCCGAGGCGTTGCGGAGGATCGCGCCCTCGCCGCGGGCACCCTCGGTGAGCAGGATGCCGAGGCCGGCGAGGCCGGTCGGGTGGAACTGGAAGAACTCCATGTCCTCGAGCGGCAGACCCTGGCGCCAGACGATGCCGACGCCGTCACCGGTCAGGGTGTGGGCGTTCGAGGTCGTCTTGTACATCTTGCCGAAGCCGCCGGTCGCGAAGATCACGGCCTTGGCGTGGAAGACGTGCAGTTCACCGGTCGCGAGCTCGAACGCGACGACGCCAGCGGGCTGCTGACGGGTGACCCCGTCGTCGCCGACGACGTCGACCATGACGAGGTCCAGCGCGTAGAACTCGTTGTGGAACTCGACGCCGAGCTTCACGCAGTTCTGGAACAGCGTCTGCAGGATCATGTGGCCCGTGCGGTCGGCCGCGTAGCAGGCCCGGCGGACGGGGGCCTTGCCGTGGTCACGCGTGTGCCCGCCGAAGCGCCGCTGGTCGATCTTGCCCTCGGGCGTGCGGTTGAACGGCAGGCCCATGTTCTCGAGGTCGATGACGGCGTCGATCGCCTCCTTCGCCAGGATCTCGGCGGCGTCCTGGTCGACCAGGTAGTCACCGCCCTTGATCGTGTCGAAGGTGTGCCACTCCCACGAGTCCTCCTCGACGTTGGCCAGGGCCGCAGCCATGCCGCCCTGGGCCGCACCGGTGTGCGAGCGCGTCGGGTAGAGCTTCGAGATGACGGCCGTCTTCGCCTTCGGGCCGGCTTCGATGGCGGCACGCATGCCGGCACCGCCCGCGCCGATGATGACGATGTCGTGCTGGTGGTGGTGGACGGTGGTCTCGCTCACTGGGGCCTTTCGGGGTGGGTCAGCGCGCCGGCGGGGTGGTCGCGGCGTGCGCGTGGGTCTACGGCGCGGTGCTCGTGGCCGAGCCGTGCTGCTACTGCGCGGGGCAGAACGACGGCAGGTCGGCAGCGGCGGCGCCGGCCGGGCACGGGTCGAACGTCCAGCAGACGAGCAGGCCGAGCACGACCAGCGCGACGCACGCGATGAGCACCGCGAGCAGCAGGGTCTTCCGGATGCCGGGCTTCGCGACGTAGTCGTTGATGATCGTCCGCATGCCGTTCGAGCCGTGCACGAGGGCGAGGACGAGCATCAGGGAGTCCCAGACCTGCCAGAAGGGGTTCGCCCACTTGCCGGCGACGAAGGCGAAGTCGATCTGCTTGACGCCTTCGCCGGCGACCATGTTGACGAAGAGGTGGCCGAAGATCAGCACGACGAGCAGGACGCCCGAGGCGCGCATGTAGATCCACCCCCACTTCTCCCAGTTGGTGGTGCGGCGGGCTGCTGCGGCCGAACGAGGCGGCTCGACGATCTGCGTGGTCATGTCCGTGGGTCCCTTCGCCTACTGGAAGTCCGCGACGAGGTTCATGAGCTGACGGGGCAGGAAGCCCGCGATCAGGACGGCCCACACGACCAGGACGATCCAGAACATGGCGCGCTGGTACTTCGGCCCCTTCGACCAGAAGTCGACCAGGATGATCCGCAGCCCGTTCAGCGCGTGGAAGACGATCGCCATCACGAGCGCGATCTCACCGATGTTCATGATCGGCGTCTTGTAGGTGCCGATCACGGCGTTGTACGCCTCGGGGGACAGGCGCACCAGCGCGGTGTCGAGGATGTGCACGAGCAGGAAGAAGTAGATCGCGACACCGGTGATGCGGTGCAGCACCCAGGACCACATCCCCGTGGACCCGCGGTACAGCGTTCCTTCGAGCTTCCGGGACGCACGGGGCGCCTCGATCGTCACTCTCGGTTCGACGATCGTCGTCCCGCCTGCGGTCTGCTCGGCCATGAGCGAGTCCTCCCATAGGACGGGCTCGTCCGATCGGCGAGCCCTTGCCGTTCGTGTTCGTGTGGAACACGACCCATCCTATGCGCGTGCGCTGACACTCTCGTCCCACCCGACACGGAGGGTCCGGGACAGGGTCGGCGGAGCCCCGATCGTGCGGGCGGAGTCGTGGTGTGCGAGGAGCTGGTCGCCGACGGCCTCCCACGTGGTGCCCTCGACCCGGAGACGCCCGGCCGAGCCCATCCGTGCGGCCGCCGCCGGGTCCGTCACGAGCCCGAGCACGGCGTGACGGAGTGCCTGGGGCACGTCGGGGTCGTACAGCTCGCCGTCGAGGCCGGGCGCGACGAGGTCGATCGGGCCGCCCGATGCCGGCGCGACGACCGGCAGGCCACTCGCGTGGGCCTCCTGCAGGGTCTGCCCGAAGGTCTCGGCCGGACCCGTGTGCACGAAGACGTCGAGCATCGCGTAGGCGTCGGCCAGGGCGTCGCCGCGCAGGGGTCCCGTGAACGTGACGTCGAGGTGTCGCAGCCGACGCTCGAGGGACGCACGCGACGGCCCGCCGCCGGCGACCACGATCCGGACCCCCGGCACACCGCCGAGCTCGGCGAGCCGCTCGACCTCCTTCTCGGGTGCGAGCCGACCGACGTAGCCGACGATCGTCTCGCCGTCGGGAGCGATCCGACGTCGGGCTGCGCGGACCGCCGCCGAACGGCGTCGGTCCGGGTGGAAGAGCGCGGTGTCGACACCGCGACCCCACCGGGCGACGCGGGGCACGCCGTCCTCGGCGAGCATCGCCGCGGTCGCACTGGACGGGGCGAGCGTCAGCGACGCCCCCGCGTGGATGCGGCCCAGGATCCTCCTGACCAACGGGACGGTCGCGGTCAGCCCGTTGCGGCGGGCGAACCCGGCCACGTCGGTCTGGAAGACGGCGACGGAGGGGATGCCGAGCCTCCCGGCCGCCGTGATCGCGCGACCGCCCAGCAGGAACGGACTCGCAGCGTGCAGCACGTCGGCGCCGGAGGCGGCGAGGATCGTGTCGAGCACGGGGTGGGGGAGCGCGACCGGGAACTGCCGGTAGGCCACGGCGGGCACCCGGTGCACGTCGAAGGACCGGTAGCGCTCGACCCGGGTGCCCGAGCGGAACCGAGCGAGACCGGGGGCGTCGGGGGCGATGACGACCGCGCGGTGGCCACGGCGCTCCAGGTGGTCGAGGACCGCCAGGACGCTGGTGGTCACGCCGTTCAGGGTGGGCAGGAAGCTCTCGGTCACGACGGCGACGGTCCGCTGGGACGTGCCGCGCTCCACGCTGCGTGCGCTCATGGTGCTGTCCATGGTCCGCGCGCGCCGTGACCGGCCGGGGCGGCGCGGGTGAACGGGCGGCGCGCAGCCGGTGAACTCGCGCTGCGCTGCGAGCCGGTCGGGAGGCGCGGGGCACGGCCGTCCCGTCGGCTGCGGCCCGTCCCGGTGCGAGCGGCCGCTGCGGGCACCCGCAGGAGCGGTGCGGCGGTCGTCCGGGTGGCGTCCAGGTCACGTCCGGCGACACCGGTACGGTGAGCGGGTGGCAGACGCACTCGAGGACTTCTACGCGATCATCCCGGCCGGCGGCATCGGTTCCCGCCTCTGGCCGCTCTCGCGCGCCGACGCGCCCAAGTTCCTGCACGACCTGACCGGCTCCGGCGCGTCGCTCCTGCGACAGACCTGGGACCGGCTCGCACCGCTCGCCGGCGAGCAGCGGATCATGGTCGTGACCGGGCGGGCGCACCGAGCAGCCGTCGAGGCACAGCTGCCCGGCGTGGCCGACCACAACGTCGTGCTCGAGAGCGAGCCGAAGGACTCGACCGCGGCCATCGGGCTCGCCGCCGCCATCCTGCGCCGCCGTGAGCCGGACGTGGTCATCGGCTCGTTCGCGGCGGACCACGTCATCGGTGACGCCCGGGGCTTCCGCCGCTCGGTGCGCGAGGCCGTCGCCGCCGCACGCGCCGGGTACGTGACGACCATCGGCATCACCCCGACCGAGCCGGCGATCGGCTTCGGCTACATCCACGCCGACGGCGCTGCGCTCCCGGTCGAGGGTGCGTCGACGGTGCACGCGGTGAAGTCGTTCGTCGAGAAGCCCGACCTCGACACCGCCCGCGGCTACCTGGAGGACGGCTCGTACCTCTGGAACGCCGGCATGTTCATCGCGCGGGCCGACGTGCTGCTCGCCGAGATCGGCCGCACGAAGCCCGAGCTGCTCGCCGGCATCGAGGAGCTCGCCGCGGCGTGGGACACCTCCTCGCGCGGCGCGGTCGTCGACGCGATCTGGCCGGGGCTCGAGAAGATCGCGATCGACTACACCGTGGCCGAGCCCGCCGCCGCCGCGGGGCGCATGGCCGTCGTGCCCGGCGACTTCGACTGGGACGACGTCGGCGACTTCGCCTCGCTCGCGAAGCTGCAGTCCGGCGGGCGGGCGAACAACCTCGCCGTGCTCGGGGACGGCGCGCGGATCCTCGCCGACTCGTCGAGCGGCATCGTCGTGGCGCACAGCCAGCGACTCATCTCGCTCATCGGGGTCGAGGACATCGTCGTCGTCGACACCCCGGACGCGCTGCTCGTCACCACGAGCGCGAACGCGCAGCGGGTCAAGGGTGTGGTGGACGCACTGAAGCTGAGCGGTCGGGGGGACGTGCTCTGACGGTCCGCCGACCTGGTGTACGGTGATGTTCCGGTCGCGGGGGCCGGGCTGACTCGGGGGAGTGCTGATGGGGGACATCCAGTTCGAGACTTCGGACGCGAGTGCGCTCGCACGTGTCGCGCGACGAGCCGCTGACACGTTGCGAGGGCAGGCCGGTCCGCGGTCGGGCGCCGTCGCATCCGCGCTCGACGACGCTGCTGGCTCGTACGCCGACCGGTTCCGTGAGGCGGCCGTGGTCGAGGCCGAGGACCGGGCACGACTGGCGGGCGTGCTGGTCGACCTCGCCGACCAGATCGACGCCGCGGTCGCTGCTGCGGAGCGCGAACGGGAGCGCCAGCGTGACCACGCCGACTGGAAGGCGCGTGACGCCGACCGGAAACGGGCGGCGTCCGTGGCCGAGGCCTTCGCCGGTCCGCAGGACGATCGGTCGTCGACGCACTGGAGCGCTTCACCGATCCCGAGCCGGCGACCGAACCCGAGCCGAGGCCGGAGGTCGACGCCGAGTTCCGCGGTCGGGAGCGTGCGCGCTACGGCGACGGAGCGAGCCGTGGCAGGAGTTCTGCCGATCCGAGCGCGCTCCGGGCCTTCGTGACGACGACCTCGGGACCGGACACGACCGCGTCGGCCGAGTCCGAGCGCGTGCGATCGGCGTGGTCCTCCTTCCGGTCCTCCTGGGCCTGGGTCACGGTCGACCGCGCGAGCATGCCGGCGGGTTTCGCGCGCTACGTGCGCGAGAACGACGAGGATCGGAGCTGGATCGGCAGGATCGCCGACGCCTTCGAGGCCGCCGGCGGCAGTGGGTCGCTGTCGAACGCGGCTCTCGACATCGCGGCGACCGGACAGGCGGCGCCTGCCCTCCAACGGCTGTTCGCGGAGCACCTGACGCCGACGGAGGTCGCGGAGCGCTGGGCTGCGCTCGGGCTGACGACGGCCGACGCCAGCGTGTTCGACGGTTTCCCGACGGACGTGCTCGCGCGACTCGGGAACCTCGAGGGTGTCCCGTACTGGGCGCGGAGTACGGCGAACGCCCTCGTGCTGAACCAGCGACTGGTCGACGTGGAGCGCCAGATCGAGCAGCTGGAGCGGACGGTCGCATCGGCGGGTGACGGCTCACGGGTGTTGGCGCGGGAACTGACGGCGCGGTACGCGGACCGCAAGGCCCTCCGGAACGTCAATGCTGCCTTGACGAAGAAGGGTTCCGACGGCAAGCGCTTCCTCATCGCTCTCACGGATGATCGACCGCCGCTCGCTGCCGTCTCGATCGGCGATCTGGACCGTGCGAAGTCAGCGACCTGGGCTGTCCCTGGTATGGACACCACGACAGCGGACATGACGACGTGGGCGAGGGCCGCTCAGAACATCGCCGATGAGCAAACGGACGTTGCGGACACCACAGACGTCGCAGACCCTTCGGATCGAGCAGTCGTCGCTTGGGTCGGCTACACCACCCCGGGACCACAGGATGTGCTCCTCATGGCCAAGGCGAAGGACGGCGGCAAGCGTCTCGCAGATTCGATCCGCGGGTTCTCAGCCTTCCGCGGAACTGATGACGTGCAGACGAACGTCGTGGCGCACTCCTACGGCACGACCGCGGGCGCTGTGGCTCTGGCCGAGCGGGGTGTTCACGTTGATCGGTTCGTCGCACTGGGTTCTGCCGGGCTGCCCGATGGTCTCGACGATGCGCAGCAGCTGCACGCAGACCAGGTCTTCGCGGCTCAGGCGAAGGACGGCCCCACCGGCGAGTCCGGACAGGGTGACGAATGGGCGACGTTCGGCCGGGAGAAGAGCCTCGCCCATCGCGTCGACCCGACCGCGCAGGGTTTCGGAGCGACCGTGTTCGGCGCCGACGGCGGGACTGGGAGCGAGGGGCAGACCCTTGCGTCGGTCCTGCATCACGCCCCGGTGTTCAAGGACCACCGAGGTTACCTGGACCGTGGTACCGAGTCACTGCACAACGTGGCACTCGCCACCACAGGTCAGGACGAGTTGCTGACCGGGGCGCGAGATCGATGACCCGGTCCGACGAAGGAGGAGGCACATGAACGCACGACACCGTGCTCGTCGCGCACTCGCGGCGACGGCGGCGCTACTGGCAGTCGTCGTCGTGACCGCCGGATGTGCCGGGCAGCAGCATGATGCAACCCGACCGACTGAGAGGACGTCCTCCGTGGACGCAGACACTGCGAAGCGAAACATGATCGACATCGTCGATCAGACAACGGCCGCGCTCGGCGGCGAATGGGAGACGCGGACGTCTCCCGATTACGTCGAGAGCTGCCAGCTGTCGAGCGACGAAGAAGGAGCTCGGTGGGTGTACCGAGTTGCTCGAGCAGAGTTCGCCGACGTCGAGGCGGACGCTGCTGCTGCCTCCGATGTCTGGAGGTCCGCCGGTCTGACCGTGGACCGACTCGCTGACTCCAAGGGGCCGGCGGTGGTCGCTCGCGGCGGCGATCGCGTCGAGATGATCCGTTTCTTCGCTTTCCCCGGCAACTACAGCATCCAAGCGCTCTCGATGTGCTTCGCTGGCGGCGCAGACGAGATCGAGGAGCAGCAGGCCGACGAATGACCCGCGATCCCGGGTTCGTGGTGTCCTGGCCGTGCCGGATCAGCGCGCGCGACCTCGCAAGCCTCATCGTCGTCCTCGCGCTCGCGGGACTGAGCACCGGGTGTGCGTCCCGAGCGGTCGAGACGAGGACGGCCAGCGCAACGGATCCGATCGTGGACGCAGTGACCGCGAAGCAACAGATGATCGCCGCTGTGGACGACGCCACCGAGCTCCTCGACGGACTGTGGACGGCGCGGACCGGACCGGACGCAGCGGAGCGGTGCTCGTTGCCGGACGGGGAGCGCGGAGCACACTGGCGGTACCTGACGGGGAGCGCGATCGAGGGGCGGCCGGAGGAAGACGGCTCGGCGATGGCCGACCACTGGCGTGCGCAGGGCAAGCGCGTGACCGCGCGGGACACGAGCACCGGGCCGGTGGTCTTCGGTGGGGGAGGCGGGGACATCGCGTCCGTCAGCTTCTACGCGGTCTCCGGCAACTACACCGTCCAGGCCGTCTCGCTGTGCTTCCCCGGCGACGCCGACCGCATGGCCGAGGACGACGCCGACGAGGTCGAGTGAGCCTCCGAGGACGAGACGCCGGAGCGTCTCGAGAGGAGACGAATGTCTGCCGAGCTGACCATGCGGCGCCTGACGAGCGTTGCCCTCACACCCCTCGCATTGCTGATCGTCATCAGCGGTTGCACGCAACACCCTCCGGTCGGCGAGACGCTGTCCGACGATGGAAGGACGGCCCAGGTGGACCCCGAGACTGCTCAGCGGAAGATGACCGAGCTCGTCGACAGGACCGCTGCGGCGCTCGGGGGCGAATGGGTCACCACGCAGGGTCCGGACTACGTCGACAGCTGCACGCTCCCCGACGGTGGACAAGGAGCCAACTGGGTCTACCTGACCACCAGGACGGACGGAGGGGGCAATCCGAACGACGATGCTGCGTCGGTCACGAAGACCTGGCAGTCCGCGGGCATGACCGTCGGACGAGTCGCGGATCCTGACGGCCCGGTCGTCGTCGGACGGGGTGGAGCCTCGACCGCTGATCGATCTGTACGCGTTCCCGGGCAAGTACACGCTGGAGGCCGAATCGCTCTGCTTCCCGGGGAGTGCCGACGAGATCGAAGAGGAGCAGAGCAGCGGGTCCTGATCCGCTCCGTCGAAGGAGGATGCGCATGCACGCAGGACGGCCCGCGCGTCGTCTGACCACGACCACGGGTCGAGGAGCAGCAGGCCGACGGGTGACGCACGGAGCATCGTTCACGGCGGTCTCCGTTCGCCGGAGCAGCGAGCGGATCGTCGCGAGCTCCGCCGTCGTCTTCGCGCTCGCGGGTCTGCTGCGCGGCTGTGTCCCCAGCGCGACCGACACAGCGACGGACCGACGAACGGAGTCCTACCCGGACGCAGCGACCGCGAAACAGCAGATGATCGACGCCGTGGACGATGCAACCCGACTCCTCGGCGGGCACTGGAAGGCGCGAGCCGGACCTGACCACCCCGAGGACTGCGTCCTGTCCGACGGCGAGCAGGGTGCGCAGTGGCGGTACCTCTCGGGGAGCACGCTGGCGGGTGACCCGTCCGAGGACGGCGCCCGGATTGCGGAGCACTGGCGTGGGCAGGGGCTGCGGGTCATCGTCCGTGATCCAGACGACGGACCGGCGGTGCTCGGGCGCGGCGGTGAACAGATCGCTTCGATCAGTGCGTACGCCTCCCCCGGCAACTCCACGGTCCAGGCAGTGTCCCTGTGCTTCCCCGGCGACGCCGACCGCATCGCGGAGCAGCAGGCCGACGAGTGATGCGCGACCGTCGACTGGTGCTTCCGTGCACGAACGACGGCAGGTGTCGCTCGCTGTAGCGCTCCACCACGAAATCCTCGGATCGTCCCCCGGACCGGGTCCCCGGGGGACGTCGGCGTTACGAGCGCGTTTCGTCGGGGTCGCGATCGGGTAACTGATCCCAGCAGTCCCTCAGGGGCGTTCTGTACCGGCCCGACGGTCGTGTACTGTCGCCACGATCGCCCGGAACGCACGTGGTCCGGGCACCGCCCCCCGGAGGAACCAACCCGTGACATCTCGTACCCGCAAGGTCCTGCTCAGCGGCCTCGCGCTCGCCGGCACCATGGCCGTCCTGGCCGGCTGCTCGGCTGCCCCGTCCGACACCACCTCGGCGAAGAAGACCGACTTCCGCCCCTGCATGGTCTCCGACGCCGGTGGCTTCGACGACAAGTCCTTCAACCAGCTCGGCTTCGACGGCATGGTCGACGCGGCGAAGGAGCTCGGCGCCGACTACAACAAGGCCGAGTCCAAGGACGCCACGGTCTACGACTCGAACATCGAGCAGCTCGTCAACCAGAACTGCAACATGATCATCACGGTCGGCTTCAACCTCGCAGACGCCACGAAGAAGCAGGCAGCTGCGAACCCCGACACCGAGTTCGCGATCATCGACGACAACTCGATCGACGCGAAGAACGTCAAGCCGATCACGTTCGACACCTCGCAGGCCGCCTTCCTGGCCGGCTACGCGGCGGCGTCCTACTCGAAGACCGGCGTCGTCGGCACCTTCGGCGGCATGCAGATCCCGACCGTCACCATCTTCATGGACGGCTTCGCGGACGGCGTGAAGTACTACAACGAGCAGAAGAAGAAGGACGTCAAGGTCGTCGGCTGGAACGTCGAGACCGGCAAGGGCTCCTTCACCGGTGGCTTCGAGGCGGGCACGCAGGCCAAGTCGGTCGCGCAGACCCTGCTCGACCAGGACGCCGACGTGATCCTGCCCGTCGGTGGCCCGATCTACCAGTCGGCAGCCGAGGCGATCAAGGACGCGAACAACGGTTCGGTCCTGATCGGCGCGGACAGCGACCTCTACGAAGCCGACCCCCGCTACAAGGACATCGCCTTCACCTCGGTGATGAAGGGCATGCGCCCGGCGGTCAAGGACGTCGTCGAGCAGGCGGCGGACGACAAGTTCTCGAAGGAGCCGTACGTCGGCACCCTGAAGAACGACGGCGTCGGCATCGCGCCGTTCCACGACTACGAGTCCAAGGTGGACTCGGGTCTGCAGGACGAGCTCGACAAGATCAAGTCGGGCATCATCGACGGCTCGATCACGGTCGAGACGCAGTCGGACAAGTAGTCGGGTGAACGCGGGCGGGGGATCGATCCTCCGCCCGCGTTTCCGCGCGTCCACCGACGGGTGACGCGCTGACCAACAGGAACGCAGTAGACAACATGAAGCTCGAGCTCCGCGGAATCACCAAGCGGTTCGGCCCCCTGGTCGCGAACGACCACATCTCCCTCACGGTCGAACCCGGTGAGGTGCACTGCCTCCTGGGCGAGAACGGTGCGGGCAAGTCCACCTTGATGAACGTGCTCTACGGCCTGTACCAGGCGGACGAGGGCGAGATCCTCCTGGACGACGTCGTCCAGGACTTCGACGGCCCCGGCGACGCCATGCGCTCCGGCATCGGCATGGTGCACCAGCACTTCATGCTCGTGCCGGTGTTCACCGTCGCCGAGAACGTCATGCTCGGTCAGGAGCAGACGACCTTCGGTGGTCGCCTCGACCTCGCCGGGGCCCGCAAGCGCGTCCGCGAGATCAGCGACCGCTTCGGCTTCGACGTCGACCCCGACGCCCGCATCGAGGACCTGCCCGTCGGCGTGCAGCAGCGCGTCGAGATCATCAAGGCGCTGTCCCGCGACGCGAAGGTCCTCGTCTTCGACGAGCCGACGGCGGTCCTGACGCCGCAGGAGACCGACGAGCTGATGGGCATCATGCGCCAGCTCCGCGAGGCCGGCACCGCGATCGTCTTCATCACGCACAAGCTGCGCGAGGTGCGCGAGGTCGCCGACCGGATCACGGTGATCCGCCTCGGCAAGGTCGTCGGCGAGGCCTCGCCGACCGCGACGAACAACGAGCTCGCTGCGCTCATGGTCGGCCGGGCCGTCTCGCTCGTCGTCGACAAGACGCCCGCGTCCGGCGGCGAGGACGCCCTCGTGGTCGAGGGCGTGACCGTCACCGACCCGTCGGGCGTCGTGCTCGTCGACGACGTCTCGTTCACCGTCCGCCGCGGCGAGGTCCTCGCCATCGCCGGTGTGCAGGGCAACGGGCAGACCGAGCTGACCGAGGCGATCATCGGCCTCGAGCCCGTGCACGCGGGTCGCATCACGCTCGACGGCAAGGAGCTCACCGGTCGCACGGTGAAGCAGGTCCTCGACGCGGGGGTGGGCTTCGTGCCCGAGGACCGCAAGGAGGACGGCCTGGTCGGGGAGTTCACGATCGCCGAGAACCTCATGCTCGACCGCGCCGACCACGACGAGTTCGTGCGGGCCGGCACGATCCGCGCCGCCGAGCGCGACGCGTTCGCCGACGAGAAGATCGCGGAGTTCGACATCCGCACGCCGTCCCGCACCACGGCGGCCGGTCGGCTGTCGGGCGGCAACCAGCAGAAGATCGTCCTCGCCCGCGAACTGAGCCGCGAGCTGCGGCTGTTCGTGGCCGCGCAGCCCACGCGCGGCATCGACGTCGGCTCGATCGAGTTCGTGCACAAGCGCATCGTCGCCACCCGCGACACCGGCGTCCCGGTCATCGTCGTCTCCACGGAGCTCGACGAGGTCGTGGCGCTCGCCGACCGGATCGCGGTCATGTACCGCGGCGGCATCGTCGGCATCGTCCCCGCGGACACCCCGCGCGACGTCCTCGGCCTCATGATGGCCGGGGAGATCCCAGAAGGAACGGAGCTGGCAGCGTGAGCACCCCCACGCCAGACAACACGCAGCCGGCGACCCCGGCCGAGGCACCCACCGACGACCGCATGCAGGACGTCGAGGGCACCCCGCACCTCATGACGGACTCGGCGGACGACACCGAGCGTCGGGCTGCCGGCGGTGACCGCTGGAGCACGGCGCTGCAGAGCATCGTCAACGGCTCCGTGCTCGTGACCGTCCTCGCCGTCGTCCTCGCCCTCGTCGCCTGCGGCATCCTGATCGCCGTCACCGACGAGAACGTCCGCGCGGCGGCCGGGTACTTCTTCGCCCGCCCCACCGACACCTTCCAGGCCGTCGGCACCGCGGTCGGTGGCGCGTACCGGTCGCTCTTCCAGGGCTCGGTCGTGAACTTCGGCGCGAGCTCCTTCGCGCAGGCCATCGCGCCGATCACACGCTCGGTCGACTACGCCGTGCCGCTGATCGCCGCGGGCCTCGGCATCGCGCTGTCCTTCCGGGCCGGCCTCTTCAACATCGGCGGCCAGGGTCAGATCCTCATCGGTGCCGCAGCCGCCGGCTGGGTCGGCTTCTCGTTCGACGGCCCCGCCGCGATCCACATCCCGCTCACCGTCGTCGCCGGCATCGTGGGCGGTGCGGTCTGGGGCGGCCTGGTCGGGGTCCTCAAGGCCCGCACCGGTGCCAACGAGGTCGTCCTGACGATCATGCTCAACTACGTCGCGCTCTACCTCGTCAGCTACCTGCTCCGCACGCCGGGGCTGCTGCAGGCGCCGGGCAGCTCGAACCCGATCTCGCCCGCCACGAAGGAGAGCGCGGTCTTCCCGGCGCTGTTCGGTCCCCGGTACGGCATCGACCTCGGCTTCGTCGTCGCGCTGATCGCCGTGGTCGTGGTGTGGTGGCTCGTCAACAAGTCGTCGCTCGGCTTCCGCTTCCGGACGATCGGTGAGAACCCGCGCGCCGCCCGCGTCGCCGGCATGAGCGTCCCCGCGCTCACCATCTGGGTGATGGTCATCTCCGGTGCGCTCGTCGGCATCGCCGGCGCCTACCAGGTGCAGGGCGCCGTGACCTCGGGCTTCACCTCGGGCATCGACGCCGGCATCGGCTTCGACGCGATCACGGTCGCCCTCCTCGGCCGTTCGAAGCCGTGGGGCGTGTTCTGGGCCGCGATCCTGTTCGGCGTCCTCAAGAACGGCGGCTACGCCATGCAGGCCGCGAACGACATCCCGATCGACATCGTCGGCGTGATCCAGGCGCTCATCGTCCTGTTCATCGCCGCACCGCCGCTCGTCCGCGCGATCTTCCGCATCCCGCAGCCGGGTGCGCGTCGTCGCGGTCGTGCCGCGAAGAACTCCCGGAAGGCGGTCGCCGCATGAGCACCACCACCACCGCGGCGCCCGCACCGGCGCTGTCCGACCGCCCGATCGAGACGACCCGGAGCTGGAAGGCCCCGATCGGCTTCGGCGTCTTCACCCTGCTCGCGCTGCTGTTCTTCGGCGTGCTCCACCGTGCCGGCGACACCACGTTCCGGCTCGCGAACGGCGGTGACTTCTTCGCGCTGCCGAACGTGCCGCTCCCCGCGACCGGCACCGGCATCGTCGTCATCGTCCTGCTGGCGCTCGCCACCGTGTACGCCGTCGTCGAGGTCCGCGCGAACCGCCGGATCCCGCTCTGGCTGACCGCGGTCTTCGCGGTCGTCTTCGTCGTCGGCTTCCTCGCCTGGTCGGCCGCCGGGGACACCATCCCCGTGCCGGGCCTGCTCCTGGGCGCCCTGGGACTCAGCGTCCCGCTCGTGTTCGGTGCCCTCGGCGGCGTCATCTCGGAGCGTGTCGGCGTCGTGAACATCGCCATCGAGGGCCAGTTCCTCGCCGGCGCGTTCACCTCGGCGATGATCGCCTCGTTGACCGGTTCCGCGTGGGTCGGCCTCGTCGGTGCGCTCGTCGCCGGCGTGCTCGTCTCGTTCCTCCTGGCGGCGTTCAGCATCAAGTACCTGGTCGACCAGGTCATCGTCGGTGTCGTCATCAACGCGTTCATCTCGGGCCTGACGGGCTTCCTCTACTCGCAGGTGCTCTCGCCGAACGAGCAGACGCTCAACATCGGCGTGCGCTTCCCGAAGCTCGAGATCCCGGTCCTGCACCAGATCCCGGTCATCGGCCCGGTGTTCTTCGAGCAGACGGTCGTCGTCTACCTCGCCTACGTCGCGGTCGCGGTCGTCACCTTCGCGCTGTTCAAGACCCGCTGGGGCCTGCGCCTCCGCGCGGTCGGCGAGCACCCGCAGGCCGCGGACACGGTGGGCATCAACGTCGCGCGGACGCGCTTCTGGAACGTCTCGCTCGCCGGCGCGATCGCCGGTCTCGGCGGCGCGTACTTCACGCTCGACGCGGTCGGCCCGTTCACGAAGGACATGACCGCGGGCGCGGGCTACATCGCCCTGGCCGCCGTCATCTTCGGTCGCTGGGACCCGATCCGGGCGACGCTCGCAGCGCTGCTGTTCGGCTTCGCGTCGAACCTGCAG
This sequence comes from Curtobacterium uvaldense, assembly GCF_028307415.1. NCBI lineage: Bacteria > Bacillati > Actinomycetota > Actinomycetes > Micrococcales > Microbacteriaceae > Curtobacterium > Curtobacterium uvaldense. Next base: position 257,341 of record NZ_JAQMHU010000001.1, read on the forward strand.
AACATCCTCGGCGCGATCGACTCCCCGGTGCCGAGCGAGTTCCTGCTCATGCTGCCCTACGTGGTCACGATCTTCGCGGTCGCCGGCCTGGTCGGGCAGTCGCGCGGACCGGCGGCCGCCGGCAAGCCGTACACCAAGAGCTGACGGCCTGGAGGCGCGGCACATGACCGACACGAACCCTTCCGGTGACCAGGAGGTCACCACCGGCCCCGCGACCGGCGAGCCGTCCTGGACGGACCCGGCCACGAGCCTCCCGTCCGACCCGGACACCGTGATCGACGCGAGCGTCGACGTCGACTGGAGCGCCCTGCGGGACGCTGCGACCGCCGCGATGCGGCGGGCCTACGCGCCGTACTCGTCGTTCCCGGTCGGCGCTGCTGCACTCACCGACGACGGACGGATCGTCTCCGGCTGCAACATCGAGAACGCGTCGTACGGGGTCACCCTGTGCGCCGAGTGCTCGCTCGTCTCGCAGCTGCACATGACCGGCGGCGGCAAGCTCGTCGCGTTCACCTGCGTGGACGGCGACGGTGCGACGCTCATGCCGTGCGGCCGGTGCCGGCAGCTGCTGTTCGAGCACTCGACCGAGGGCATGCTCCTCGAGACGGTCTCGGGCATCCGCACGATCGACCAGGTGCTCCCCGACGCGTTCGGGCCCCGCACCCTCGCGACCTACCAGCAGGAGCACTGACATGGCAGTCGAGCCCTTCGACACCGTCGACCTCATCCGCACCAAGCGCTCCGGCGAGGCCCTGGCCACCGCCGAGATCGACTGGCTCGTCGACGCGTACACGCGCGGGTACGTCGAGGACCCGCAGATGGCGGCCCTGGCGATGGCGATCTTCCTCAACGGCATGGAACGGCGGGAGATCAAGGACCTGACGCTCGCGATGATCGCGTCGGGGGAGCGGATGTCGTTCGACGCCCTCGGCAAGACCACGGTGGACAAGCACTCCACCGGAGGCGTCGGGGACAAGATCACGCTGCCGCTCGCGCCGCTCGTCGCGTCGTTCGGGGTGGCGGTGCCCCAGCTCTCCGGCCGCGGGCTCGGCCACACCGGCGGCACGCTCGACAAGCTCGAGTCGATCGCCGGATGGCAGGCGTCGATCTCGAACGACCGCATGATGGAGGTGCTCCGCGACGTCGGGGCGGTCATCTGCGCGGCCGGCTCGGGACTGGCACCGGCGGACAAGAAGCTCTACGCGCTCCGTGACATCACCGGCACCGTCGAGTGCATCCCGCTCATCGCGTCGAGCATCATGTCGAAGAAGATCGCCGAGGGCACGGGTGCGCTCGTGCTCGACGTCAAGTTCGGGTCCGGTGCCTTCATGCCGACGTACGAGGCGTCGAAGGAGCTCGCGCAGACGATGGTCGACCTCGGCAACGACGCGGGCGTGGCGACCTCGGCGCTGCTCACCGACATGGAGGTCCCGCTCGGCCTGACGATCGGCAACGCGCTCGAGGTCCGGGAGTCGGTCGAGGTCCTCGCCGGCGGCGGCCCGTCCGACGTGGTCTCGCTGACGGTCGAGCTCGCGTCGGAGATGCTGCGGCTCGCCGGGCTGCCGGACGCCGATCCGGCGGCAGCGCTGGCCGACGGTCGGGCGATGGACACGTGGCGCCGGATGATCGAGGCTCAGGGCGGCGACCCCGCTGCGGACCTGCCGGTCGCCCGCGAGCAGCACGTGGTCACGGCGACGGAGTCGGGTGTGCTCGTCCAGCAGGACGCCCTGCCGTTCGGCATCGCCGCGTGGCGTCTCGGCGCCGGCCGGGCCCGCGCGCAGGACCCGGTGCAGGCGGGAGCCGGCATCGAGCTGCACGTCAAGCCCGGCGACACCGTCACCGCGGGCCAGCCGCTCTGGACGCTCCACACCGACGAGCCGGCGCGCTTCGACCGCGCGCTGGAGTCGCTCGAGGGTGCGTGGGCGATCGGGTCGTCCGCGCCCGAGCGCGGCCCCATCGTGCGGGAGCGCATCACCGGCTGAGCGCCGCGGCCGCCACCCGGCCCCACCGACCGGAGGCTCCCCACTCGTCTGTGGGGAGCCTCCAGTCGGTCCGTCCGTCTGTCGTGCACAGGTGCCGACGCGGCGTCGGCGACCACCGCTAGCCTGGGAGCATGAGCGCCGACGCCCCGACCTACCGCCTGCCCGACGCCGGAGCGGTCATCGACGACCTGCCCAAGGTCTCGCTGCACGACCACCTCGACGGGGGTCTGCGCCCGGCGACCATCGTCGACCTGGCGGACGAGGCGGGCATCGAGCTGCCGACGACCGACCCCGAGGCACTCGGCGCGTGGTTCGCCGAGCAGTCGAACAGCGGCTCGCTCGTCGAGTACCTGAAGACCTTCGACGTCACGACGTCGGTGATGCAGACCGCGCCGCAGCTGCACCGTGTGGCGAAGGAGTTCGTCGAGGACCTCGTGGCCGACGGGGTGGTCTACGGCGAGATCAGGTGGGCACCGGAGCAGCACCTGCGGGGTGGGCTGACGCTCGACGAGACGGTCGAGGCGGTGCAGGCCGGCATCGAGGAGGCGGTCGACGCCGCGGGTGGCGCGATCCGGATCGGCCAGCTGGTCACCGCGATGCGTCATGCGGACCGGTCGCTCGAGATCGCCGAGCTCGCCGTCCGGCACCGGGACCGCGGCGTGGTCGGCTTCGACATCGCGGGGGCCGAGGCAGGCTTCCCGCCCGCGAACCACCGTGCGGCGTTCGAGTACCTGGCATCCGAGCTGTTCCCGGTCACGGTCCACGCCGGCGAGGCCGACGGGCTGGCGTCGATCCGCTCCGCGCTGGTGGACGGTCGGGCGCTCCGCCTCGGCCACGGCGTCCGGATCTTCGAGGACATCACCCTGTCGGACGCCGGTGACGGCTCCACGCTGGCGTCGCTGGGCGAGATCGCGTCGTGGGTCCGCGACCGCGAGATCCCCCTCGAGGTCGCGCCGCAGTCGAACCTGCAGACCGGTGCGATCGCCGCGTGGGGCGACGACCTCGCCGACCACCCGTTCGACGTGCTGTACCAGCTCGGCTTCCGCGTGACGGTGAACACCGACAACCGCCTGATGAGCGGCACGTCGCTGTCACGCGAGCTCGCCCTGCTCGCCGGCACCTTCGGCTACGACCTCGACGACCTCGCCGCGTTCCAGATCAACGCCGCGCTCGGTTCGTTCCTGCCGCTCGAGGACCGCGAGGAGATCATCGCGACCATCACGGCCGGACACCAGGAGGCCTAGCGATGTCCCTGCCGCCGCTGCCGGACGACGCCGTCGTGCTCGGAGCGAGCGCGTCCTCGTGGCGCGACGCGCTCCGGCTCGCCGGTGCCGCGCTCGTCACCTCGGGGTCGGCGACGCCGCCGTACACCGACGCGATGATCGACCTGGTCGAGGAGCACGGCCCGTACATCGTCATCTCGCCCGGACTCGCGTTCGCGCACGCCCGGCCGGGACCGGCGGTGCTGCGGGACGGGCTGGCCGTCGTGACCCTGCGCGAACCGGTGTCGTTCGGGCACCCGCACAACGACCCGGTGTCGGTCGTCCTCGGGCTCGCGGTCGCCGAGGTCGGGACGCACCTCGAGTCGATCGGCGACATCGCGAACACGTTCAACGACGCCACGGTGACCGCGCGGCTCGCGGCGGCGGGCTCCGCGGACGAGGTCCGGACGATCATGGGGGTGTCGGCGTGAAGATCGTGACGATCTGCGGTGCGGGGATCGGGTCCAGCGGGATCCTCAAGGTGAACGCGGAGAAGGCCCTCGGCACGCTCGGGCTGTCGGCGTCGGTCGTCGCGGCGGACGTCGCCTCGGTGCGCGCCGTGGCCGAGGACGCCAACGTGATCCTGACCAGCCAGGAGTTCGTCGAGGCGATCGGGGAGACCTACGCCGAGGTCATCGTGATCCGGAACCACTTCGACCAGGGCGAGATCACGGCCGCGGTCGACCGGGCGCTCGGGGAGCACTGAGCAGCTCCCGACGCTGCCTCTAGAGTTGGGGCATGAGCACGGAGAACCCGCTGAACGACCCCGCCGCCGACCCGTTCGAGGTCGCCCGCGACGCCGCCGCCGTCATCGCCGACCGGTCCGGCATCGAGCGGCACGACATCGCCCTGACCCTGGGCTCCGGCTGGGGCAAGGCCGCCGACATCATCGGCGAGACGGTGTCCGAGATCCCCGCGGCCGAGGTCCCCGGCTTCAGCGCCTCTGCGGTGCCCGGACACTCCGGCACGGTCCGGTCGATCCGCCTGCAGGACGGCCGGCACGCACTCGTCATCGGTGCACGGACCCACTACTACGAGAACCACGGCGTCCGTCGCGTGGTGCACAGCGTCCGCACCGCCGCGGCGACCGGGGCGTCGGTCATGGTGCTGACCAACGGCGCCGGTGGCATCAAGGAGCACTGGACGCCCGGCACTCCGGTCCTCATCAGCGACCACATCAACCTGACGGCGGACAGCCCGCTCGAGGGCGCCACGTTCGTCGACCTGACCGACCTGTACTCGGCACGGCTGCGCGAGGTCGCGAAGTCGATCGACCCCACCCTCGACGAGGGCGTCTACACGCAGTTCCGCGGCCCGCACTACGAGACCCCGGCCGAGGTGCAGATGGCGAAGACCATCGGCGGGCACATCGTCGGCATGTCGACCGCGCTCGAGGCGATCGCCGCCCGTCAGGCGGGCATGGAGGTCCTCGGCTTCTCGCTCATCACGAACCTCGCCGCGGGCATCCAGAAGACCCCGCTCTCGCACGCCGAGGTGCTCGAGGCCGGGCGCGAGGCCGAGCCGGTCATCGCGGACCTCCTCGCCCGCGTGGTGGCGGCGCTGTGACCCGGCACGAGGGTGCCTCGGACGGCGCCATCGCGGACGGCGACCTCGGTGACGGCGGTGCCCTCGCCGCCGTGGACGAGGACGTCCTGTCCCGCGCCCGCGCGTGGGTGGAGCAGGACCCGGACGACGAGACCCGTGCGGAACTCCAGCAGCTGATCGACCGCGGCGACGCCGAGGAGCTCGCCGCGCGGTTCTCCGGTCGCCTGCAGTTCGGCACCGCCGGCCTCCGCGCCGAGCTCGGCGCCGGGCCGCAGCGCATGAACCGCGTCGTCGTCACGCAGGCCGCGGCGGGGCTCGCGCGCTTCCTGATCGACACCGGTCGTGACCGCAGCGTCGTGATCGGCTACGACGGCCGGGTCAACTCCGACGTCTTCGCTCGCGACTCCGCCGAGGTCATGCGCGGCCTCGGGCTCGAGGTCACCCTCCTGCCGTCCGCGCTCCCGACGCCGGTGCTCGCGTTCGCGGTGCGCCACCTCGGTGTCGGCGCGGGCGTCATGGTGACCGCGAGCCACAACCCGCCGCGGGACAACGGCTACAAGGTGTACCTCGGGGGCGAGGACGACGGTTCGCAGATCGTCCCGCCGGTCGACGGCGAGATCGCCGCGGCGATCGACGCGGTCGCCGCGGGGGACGTCCGCGACCTCGTGCGCTCCACCGACTACACGGTCGCCGGTGCGGAGCTCGCCCGGGCCTACGTCGACGCGACCGCCGCGACGGTGCCGGCCCCGACCCTCCCGGTCGACGCGCAACCGAAGGTCGTCTACACGGCGATGCACGGCGTCGGGTGGGAGACCGCGCGAGCCGTGTTCGCCGCGGCGGGGTTCGCCGAGCCCGCCGTCGTACCGGAGCAGATCGAGCCGGACGGCGCGTTCCCGACGGTGTCGTTCCCGAACCCGGAGGAGCCGGGTGCGATGGACCTGTCGATCGCGCGTGGTGTCGCGGTCGGGGCCGACCTGGCCATCGCGAACGACCCCGACGCCGATCGCCTCGCCCTGGCGATCCCCGACGGTGCCGGCTCGTTCCGTCGCCTGTCCGGCAACGAGGTCGGTTGGTTGCTCGGCTGGCGGGCCGCCGCTCGTGCGCAGGCCGCGGGCTCGTCGGACGGGTCGGGTGTGCTCGCGGCGTCGATCGTGTCCTCGCCCGCGCTCGCCCGCGTCGCGGAGCGGTACGGGCTCGGGTACCGGGACACCCTGACCGGGTTCAAGTGGGTCTCCCGCGTGCCCGACCTGGTGTTCGGGTACGAGGAGGCGCTCGGCTACCTCGTCGACCCCGGCGTCGTCCGCGACAAGGACGGCATCTCGGCGGCCCTGGCGCTGCTCGACCTCGCCGTCTCGCTCGCAGCCGAGGGCCGGACCGTCGCCGACCAGCTCGACGCCTTCGCGGCCGAGTTCGGGGCGTTCGCCTCCGGGCAGGTGTCGACCCGCGTGGACGACCTGTCGCGGATCGGGGAGATCATGGCGTCGCTGCGGTCGTCCGCGCCCTCGTCGCTCGGCGGCCGTACGGTCACCGGGGTGACGGACTACTCGGACGGGGTGGAGGGCTTCCCCCCGTCCGACATCCTGCGCTACGACCTCGAGGGCGGCGCGCGGGTCATCGTCCGCCCGAGCGGCACCGAGCCCAAGGTGAAGGTCTACATCGACACGGTGGCGGCCTCGCCGGCCGAGGCGCAGGCGCTCGTCGACGCCCTCGCCGCCGACGTGCGGCCCCGCGTGTCGTAGCGGCGCGGCGCTGGTCCGCCGCGCCGTTGCCGGCCGCGCCTGCGGTGCGGGTGCCGCCCGTGCCGCTGTGCGGATGCCGCCGGTACCTGCACAACCGGAAGCACCTCACGCCACGCAATCACGTGGCGCGAGGTGCTTTCCGTTGTGCACGAGCAGCTGACACCACCGATGGGCATCCGGGTACCTCGGGACCGAGGACGAGCGCGGACCTCGTTGGGCGGCCGGTCCTCCTGCACAGAGCGGGGACGAGCGCTCGCTGCTCACAGGCACGGCCGGGAGGCGCGTGACCGGTCTGCGCGCGCGCCACGCTCAGGACATGGCGACGTTGGAGATCCTGGTCGGTGGCGGCGCGGACGAGACCGGGCGGCGCGGGCGGGACCACCGCGATCGCGCGCTGCGGGGAGAGCTCGTACGACTGGCCCCGGGCCGGTTCGTCGTCGCGGACGACTGGCGACGGGCGACCCCGGGGGAGCGGCACATCGCTCGGATCAAGGCGTTGCACGATCGGCTCGCCCCGCGACTGGTCGTCTCGCACGCCTCAGCCGCGGCGTTGCACGGGCTGCCCTGGCCCGGCGAGTTCCCGGTCCCGGTCGAGGTGATCGATCCGCTGCGATCCACCGGTCAGTCGCTGCGCTCCGTGCACAAGCGTGCCGGCGCGGGGCGCACACTCCGGACGTCGTACATGGTGGCGAACGGGCGAGCCCTGACCGACCTGGCGAGCACGGTGGTCGACCTCGCCGTGGCGTACCCGCTGCGGACGAGCGTGCCTGCGGTGGACCGTGCGCTCGCCCGCGGATCCAGCCTCGATGAACTCCGCGCGACACTGGACGAGAGCACCGCCGTACAGTTCCGAGCGAGGGCGGAGCGGGCTCTGGATCTCGCAGACGCGCGCTCCGGGTCTCCGGGGGAGTCCGTCGCCCGCGTGGCGCTCGACGAGGTCGGGGCGCCGAGGCCGATGCTGCAGCAGGAGTTCCGTGACGGCTCGGGGCCGATCGGCGTCGTCGACTTCTGGTTCGCCGACCAGGGCGTGGTCCTCGAGTTCGACGGTCGAGTGAAGTACGCCGACCCGTCCATGCGTGCCGCGGGCATGTCGGCCGAGGACGTGCTCGTCGCGGAGAAGCGGCGCGAGGACCGGCTTCGTCGCCACCCGGACATCCGGGCGCTCGGCCGGATCAGCGTCGTCGAGACCGACGACACGGAGCGGCTGCGCTCAGTGCTGCGCGCCGTCGGGGTGCCAACGGCGCGCGGCCGCTTCACGACCGTCCGGTGAGCGATCCTCCTGCGGGCGGCAGCCGGCGCGACGTGCCCGGACACAACCGGAAGCACCTCGCGCCACGGAACTGCGTGGCACGAGGTGCTTTCGGTTGTGCGGCGCGGCGGACGGCGCGCGGCGCGGCCGCGGTGCCCGCCCCGCGGCGCGCTACGCGAGCTCGAGCAGCACGTGGCCGGACGAGATCGTCTGGCCGACGGGGGCGTTCAGGCCGGTCACGACCCCGTCGCGCGGGGCCTGGACGGGCTGCTCCATCTTCATGGCCTCGAGGACGACCAGCAGGTCGCCCTTCACGACGGTGTCGCCCTCGGCGACCGCGAGCTTCACGACGGTTGCCTGCATCGGGGACGTCACCGAACCCGAGGACACGAGCCCGCCCTTCACACCGGACGACCGGCGCTTCGGGGGAGCGGAGGGACCGGCCGGACGCCGACCGGCGGCACCGGCAGCGCCACCGCCGACGATCGAGGGCATGGTGACCTCGATGCGCTTGCCCTGGACCTCGACGACGACGCTCTCGCGGGCGGCCGGTGCGGGGAGCTCCTCGGGGGAACCGCTCCAGGCCGGGACGTCGTTCTGGAAGTCCGTCTCGATCCACTGCGTGTACACGCTGAACGGCGTCTCGTCGTCCGTCGCGAACGCCGGGTCCGACACGACCGCACGGTGGAAGGGCAGCACGGTCGGCAGTCCGGTGACCTCGAACTCGGCCAGGGCGCGGCGCGACCGCTCGAGTGCCTCTTCGCGGGTGGCGCCGGTGACGACGAGCTTCGCGAGCATGGAGTCGAACGAGCCGGAGACGACGTCGCCGGAGACCACACCGGAGTCGACGCGGACGCCGGGGCCCGACGGTGCGGTGAACGCGTGCACCGGACCGGGTGCCGGGAAGAAGTTCCGTCCCGGGTCCTCGCCGTTGATGCGGAACTCGAACGAGTGACCGCGCGGGGTGGGGTCCTCGTAGTCGAGCGTGCCGCCCTCGGCGATCCGGAACTGCTCGCGGACGAGGTCGATGCCCGTGACCTCCTCGGAGACGCAGTGCTCGACCTGCAGGCGGGTGTTCACCTCGAGGAACGAGACCGTGCCGTCCGCGCCGATGAGGAACTCGCACGTGCCGGCGCCGACGTAGCCCACCTCGCGCAGGATCGCCTTCGACGACTCGTACAGGCGCGTCTGCTGCTCGGGCGTCAGGTACGGCGCCGGGGCCTCCTCGACGAGCTTCTGGTGCCGACGCTGCAGCGAGCAGTCGCGCGTGGAGACGATGACGACGTTGCCGTGCTCGTCGGCCAGGCACTGGGTCTCGACGTGGCGCGGCTTGTCGAGGTACTTCTCGACGAAGCACTCACCGCGACCGAACGCGGCGATGGCCTCGCGCGTCGCCGATTCGAACTGCGAGGCGACCTCGTCGCGCGTGCGTGCGACCTTCAGGCCACGGCCGCCGCCGCCGAAGGCCGCCTTGATGGCGACCGGCAGACCGACCTCGTCCGCGAACGCGATGACCTCGGCAGCGTCCGCGACGGGCTCGATGGTGCCCGGCGCGAGCGGCGCGCCGACCTTCTCGGCCACGTGGCGCGCGGAGACCTTGTCCCCGAGCTGCTCGATCGACTCCGGCGAGGGGCCGATCCAGGTGAGCCCGGCGTCGATGACGGCACGGGCGAAGTCGGCGTTCTCTGCGAGGAACCCGTAGCCGGGGTGCACGGCGTCGGCGCCGGACCGGCGGGCCACCGAGATGATCTTGTCGATCACGAGGTAGGTGTCCGCGCTCGTGGTGCCGTTCAGCGCGTAGGCCTCGTCGGCGAGGCGGGCGTGGAGGGCGTCGCGGTCCTGGTCGGCGTACACCGCGACCGAGGCCTTGCCAGCGTCGCGGGCCGCGCGGATGATGCGGACGGCGATCTCGCCGCGGTTCGCGATGAGGACCTTGCTGATACGGGGCATGGTACGTCAGCGTATTCGTGCAGCGGCGGCCGGTTTTGACCGGCACGTACAAAGAAACAGCGTCCAGCAGTGTGGATGTCTACAGCGCCCACAGATCGTGCCAGGCGACGCCGAAGCCACGGAGCAGCATCGACCGCAGGACCGGCAGCGACAGCCCGACCACGGCCGACGGTGCTCCGTCGATGCGCGTGATGTACGCCGCGGCCCGTCCGTCGATCGTGAAGGCGCCCGCGACCTCGAGGGGCTCGCCCGTCGCGACGTACGCGTCGATCTCCTCGATCGACACGTCCTCGGCGAAGGTCAGCACGGCGCTGTCCACGGCGACGACGTGGTCGCCGGCGGTGACCAGCGTGGACCCGCCCGGCGCGACGTCACCGAGGTGACCCGCGATGCCCAGCGGCCCGCCGTCTGCCGCGTCCACGTGTCGGACGGGAGGCACGGTGCCGGTCCCCTCCGCGCCTCCAGGCCGGTCCCCGGTCGCGTCCGGGGCCGTGTCGAGACCGCGGTCGAGGCGCCGGTCCACGACGCAGTGGCCGCTCCACAGGGTGCCGCCGCCCGCGGCGAGCATCTGCCGCCACCGCTCCTTCGCGACCTCCGGGTCGTGGGGCTTGCCGTGCAGGACGCCGTCCACCTCGAAGGCGGAGTCGCCGCCGAACACGAAGCCGTCCACGGCGGACCCGGCGACGCGGGCGTCCGCGACGGCGTCCGCCTTGGCGACCGCGAGGAGCCCGACGAGCTCCGGACCGGTGAGCTCCCGGCCGAGCGCGGCCCGCGCGGCGACGACGGCGGCGTCCTCGTCCACGCCCGGCGCGACGAGCACCGGCTCGATGCCGGTCTGCGCCAGGAGCGCACGGCGGGCGGGGGAGGTACTCGCGAGGTACAGACGCATGGGAACATCGAACCATGGGTGAATCCGTCGGAACGCTGCTCGAACTCGACGTCACCGGGATCGCCCACGGCGGCATCTCGGTGGCACGGCACGAGGGGCGTGTGGTCTTCGTCTCGGACGCGGTGCCGGGCGAGCGCGTCGTCGCGCGCGTGACCGAGGACCGCAAGAAGTCGTTCTGGCGTGCCGACACCGTGTCCGTCCGGTCGCCGAGCGAGCACCGGGTCGACCACGTCTGGCCCGAGGCCGCCCTCGACCGCGACCCCGCCGTGCGCGCCGGCGGTGCGGAGTTCGGGCACATCGCCCTGCCGCACCAGCGCACCCTCAAGCACGACGTCCTGGTCGACGCCTTCGCGCGGTTCGCCCGAACGGACCTCACCGAGGTGCTCGGACACGACGTCATGGTCGAGGCCGCCCCCGGCGACGAGGAGTCGAACGGCCTCGGCTGGCGCACGCGCGTCCGGCTGCACGTCGACGAGGACGGCACGGCGGGCCCGTTCGCCTCGCGCTCCCACACGGTGGTGCCGGTGGCCTCGCTCCCGCTCGCCTCCGCGCGCGTGCAGGAGAGTGCGCCGCTCGGGCGCGGTGCGATGCCGGGCGCGTCGGTCGTCGACGTCCTCGCGCCGAGCGGCGCCGAGGGGGCCCGGCTCGTCATCGACGAGCAGAAGCCCACCGTCGTGACCGAGGTCGTGGGAGAGCGTTCGTTCACCGTCGACGACAACGGCTTCTGGCAGGTCCACCGCCAGGCGCCGGCCGTGCTCACCGCGGCCGTGCAGGACCTGGTCGACCGTGACCGGCTCGACCCGGAGGGGCAGCACCTCGACCTCTACGGCGGCGTCGGACTGCTCGCGGCGGCACTCGGCGACGTCGTCGGCCCGAAGGCCCGCATCACGAGCGTCGAGAGCGCGGCCCGGGCCACCGAGCACGCGCAGGAGAACCTGGCGGAGTGGATCGGCGCGCGAGCCGAGACCGGCCGCGTGGACCGTTGGCTCGCCCGGACGGCCGCCGACGCGTCCCGACCGGAGCTGCAGCGCTTCCGCGCCGGCACGGTCGTGCTCGACCCGCCGCGGTCCGGCGCAGGCCGCGAGGTCGTCGTGCAGGTCGCCGCGCTCCAGCCCGCGCAGGTCGTCTACGTCGCCTGCGACCCGGTCGCCCTGGCGCGCGACGTCGCGACCTTCGCCGACCTCGGGTACCGGCTCGAGGCGCTGCGTGCGTTCGACCTGTTCCCGCACACCCACCACCTCGAGGCGGTCGCGCGGCTGGTCCCGATCGCCTGACCCCGGGTCCGCAGTGTGACGCGGTGTCCCACAACTCGGAGCCTGGGTCCGACCTGGGTATCCTTGGTCGGTGATCGCTCCCGGCGACAGGGGCCGGGCGCGCATCGGAACGAGAGGTCACCGTGGCAGCAGACACGAACACCAGCAGCGGGACGACCGGACTGGCCACCAGGCCCGTCCGCGTCGCGATCGTCGACGACCACGAGTCCGTGCGGCTCGGCATCCAGGCGGCGTGCCAGAACGAGGGGTTCGAGGTGGTGCTCACCGCCGCGAGCGTGCCCGAGTACGTGGCCCAGCTCGGCGGGCGTGAGGTCGACGTCGTCGTGCTCGACCTGTCGCTCGGCGACGGCTCGACCGTGACCGCGAACGTCAAGGGTGTGCAGGGCACCGGCTCCGCGGTGCTCGTCCACTCGATCGCCGACCGCGTCGCGAGCGTGCGCGAGGCACTGGCCGCAGGGGCGGCCGGCGTCATCCCCAAGTCGTCCGCGACCAAGACCGTGATGGCGGCCGTGGCGACCGTCGCCCGCGGCGACGTGCTCAACAACCTCGAGTGGGCGAGCGCCATCGACGCCGACCGCGACTTCGCCAAGGCGCAGCTCGGACGCCGCGAGCGCGAGATCCTGCACCTCTACGCCTCCGGGCTGCCGCTCAAGCTCGCGGCGCAGCAGCTCGGCATCGGGTACTCGACGGCGCGCGAGTACCTCGACCGCATCCGTGTGAAGTACGTCGAGGTGGGGCGTCCGGCGCCGACGAAGGTCGACCTGCTGCGCCGCGCGGTCGAGGACGGCATCCTGCCCGGGCTCGACTCGGGCATCGACCCCGACGCCGACGGCCGCTGACCCCGATGGCCACCACGGCCGGACCGGCACGGTCGGCAGGTGTCCCGGCCGGGGCGCCCGACGGGTCGGGCTCCGCGACGGACGACGTCGCGCCGACCGAGGCGGCACCGTTCGGCGTCGACCCGCTGCGCGGTGTGCGACCCGCGCTGACGCAGGCATCGGTCGAACGACTCTTCGCGATCCTCATCGCGGTCGCCGCGGTCGGGTACGGCGCGGTCTACGCGCCCGCCGTCGTGCGGCAGCTGCCGTGGCTCGATCCCGTGTGGGGCCCGGTCGCCGCGGCGGTCCTCGGCGCGTCGTTCGTGGCGGTCGGGGTGTCCGCGTTCGCGCAGCGGTTCGCGCAGGTCGCCCAGATCGTGTGCGCGCTGCTGTTCCTCGTCGTGCTCGTCACGTGGCCGCTCACCGTCCGCGAGCCGATCCCGGACAGTCAGTACCCCTGGCCGTGGTGGTTCCTCACCGTGGGGTCGACGGCGGCGGCGATGGGCTTCGCACCGTGGCGCGCGACCGTCTACACCGCGCTCGTGCCCGCCGTCTACGTCGTCGTGCGCCTCACGCCGCTCGGTGGCGACGCCGGGGCCAGCGCGGTGCTCCAGGGCGTGTACTCGGCGATCCTCAGCGGAGCGGTCCTCGTCATCGCCGTGCTCCTCCGTCGGGCCGCCGCTGCGGTGGACGCCGCACAGGCCACCGCGGTGCGGCGCTACTCGCTCGCGATCCGCGAGCACGCGACCGAGGTCGAGCGCGTGCAGGTCGACGCGATCGTCCACGACAGCGTCCTGACCACGCTGCTCTCGGCGGCACGCGCGGACACACCCGAGGCGAAGGCCCTCGCCGCCCGCATGGCGCGCAACGCCATCGACCACCTCGGCGCCGCTGCAGCCGACCTGCCGGGGGAGGCCCCGCCCGTGACGGTGCACGACCTCCGCGTCCGCATCACCGACGCCGTCGGAGCGCTCGCCGCTCCCGTCCGGCTGCGGGACGCCCCGGTCGGCGGGCTGCGCATCCCGGCGACGATCGCGGACGCGCTCGCATCCGCGGCGTTGCAGGCGTGCGTCAACAGCGTGCAGCACGCCGGCGGGGCAGGGGTCGAGCGGTGGGTCCGTGTCGAGCAGCGTGGTGGCGCCGTGCACGTCGAGGTCGGTGACGACGGCGCCGGGTTCGACCTCGCTGCCGTCCCTGCCGCGCGGCTCGGCGTCCGCCGCTCGATCATCGAGCGGGTGCAGGCCGTGGGCGGCACGGCGGTGGTCGCGAGCAACCCCGGGGCGGGTACGCGGGTCCGCCTCGAGTGGCACCCGGAGGTGTCGGCATGAGGGTGTCCCTGCCGGCGAGGATCGCCATCGGGCTCGCCGCGCTGTTCTCCGTCTTCCACCTCGTACTGGGCGTGGCGTCGTTCCCGTTCGTCCGTGACGTCGGTCCGGTGCTCACGTGCATGGCGCTCTACGCCGCCGCGAGTGCCGTCGCGATCTTCCTGCCCGGTCGGACCCTCCCGGTCTGGGCGGCGTGCTTCTCGCTCGCCACCGCGCTGGTCATGCCGGTCATCGCCGCCCCGGTCGTCGACCTGACGGTGAAGGACGACTCGATCACCTGGTGGGTCGCCGCGGTCGGCACGCTCATGGTCGTGCTCGTCGTGCGGGGCCGACGCGCCTTCGCGTGGGTCGGCGTCGGCTTCGTCACGGTCTTCGGTGTGGTCTGGGCAGGACCGGGTGCCTTCGGGGCGCTCGGACTGGTCGGCAACCTGACGTGGGTCGCCGTCGCCACCGGCTTCGCCGTCGCGATGGACCGGGCGACCCGCACCACGCGCGACTTCATCCGAGCCGAGCAGGAGACCGCGGACTGGCAGGCCGCGCAGGACGCCCACGTGTTCGAGCGGCAGTTCCGCCTGAGCCAGACCACCCGGATGGCGCTGCCGATGCTGCAGCAGGTGATCGATCGGGGTGGGGACCTGACCGACGTCGAACGGGCCGAGTGCCTGCACCTCGAGCAGGCGATCCGCGACGAGATCCGCGGACGATCGCTGCTGTCCGACGACGTCCGTGACGAGGTCATGCGCCTGCGGCGACGTGGGGCCACCGTGCAGCTGCACGACGACGGCGGCCTCGACGACCTGGAGATCGACGAGCTCCGCCGGGTGCACGCCGAGATCGCCGGTGCGCTGCGCCGAGCCCGCGAGGCGGACAACGTGATCGTCCGGACGGTGGCCGAGGGGTCGGAGGCGGCGGTCACCATCGTCGGGCTGCGACTGGACACCGCGGCGAGCGAGTCCGCGGCGCTCGGCGTCGGATCGGACGACGACGGCGACGAGGACGACTCGGTGGTGCTCTGGACCGAGATCCCGCGCCGCGCGACGGTCTGAGGCGGCACCGACAGCCGCCGTCCAGCGAGACGCGCGCGGAAGACCCCTGGGAACGGGGAACGGGCCGGTCCCGAGGGGCCGGCCCGTTCACGACCCGAGCCTGAGCGACAACCCGAATGTCGCCCTGGCTCGCAGCTGGTCGGAGGCGTCGTACCCTAGTCGGCCACCGACCAACGATGTTCTTCTGGGAAGGACACCGAACACAGACAACTATGCCCGCTGCGCGAAGCCGTGTCAGTCGTCATTATGGGGGACAAACCACGCCCTCCCGGTGGTTCCGCGGTCGATGTGTCCCCCGGCCGAGGGGAGACCGACCGGGAATTGCACCCCGCAACCCGAGGTCGACGACCGGGTCGCGCGGTGCGACAGGGGTACATCGTGCCGCCGGTACCCCCGGACGCGCAAGACCCCCGCCGGGGAACGGCGGGGGTCCGTTGAGGGACGTGCGGCGTGCGGCTCGCAGCCCGTCGGTCAGCGCAACGAGCGGGCCCAGGCGCCGGAGCCGTGCTCGAGCGGCCGGCGGAGGCCGCGGGCGGACGCGTCCCACCCGGCACGTGGTGACTCGGTGACCTCGGCGCGACCGGTGGCGGCGACCTCGTCGGCCTGCCGCTGGAGCACGGCGACGACGGCCGCCAGCTCCTCCGGCGAGGGGTCGCCCGCGACGACCCGGACGTCGGCGCCGACCGGGCCGTCCGCCGCGGCCGGCACCGCGGCGTCCGCCGGGAGGTGTGCTGCGTGTCGTCCCATCAGAGCGGGATGTTCCCGTGCTTCTTCGGCGGCAGCGACGCGCGCTTCCCGCGCAGCGCCCGCAGCGCCTTGATCACCGAGACCCGGGTCGCGTGCGGCTGGATGATGCCGTCGAGCTCGCCACGCTCGGCCGCCAGGTACGGCGACGCCACGTTGTAGGTGTACTCGTTCGCGAGCCTGGTGCGCACCGCGGCGACGTCCTCGCCCGCCTCCTCCGCGCGCTTGATCTCGGCCCGGTACAGGATGTTGACCGCACCCTGGCCGCCCATCACCGCGATCTCGGCCGTCGGCCACGCCAGGTTGATGTCCGCACCGAGCTGCTTCGAGCCCATCACGATGTACGCGCCGCCGTAGGCCTTCCGCGTGATGACGGTGACGAGCGGGACGGTCGCCTCGGCGTACGCGTACAGCAGCTTCGCGCCGCGCCGGATCACGCCGGTCCACTCCTGGTCGGTGCCGGGCAGGTAGCCGGGGACGTCGACGAGGGTCAGGATCGGGATGCCGAACGCGTCGCAGAACCGCACGAAGCGGGCCGCCTTCTCGCCGGCGTCGATGTTCAGCGTCCCGGCCATCGCCTGCGGCTGGTTCGCGATGATGCCGACGGTGCGGCCCTCGACGCGGCCGAAGCCGACCATGATGTTCGGGGCGAAGAGCGGCTGGACCTCGAGGAACTCACCGTCGTCGACGATGTGCTCGACGATCGTCGTGACGTCGTACGGCTGGTTCGTCGAGTCGGGGATGACGACGTCGAGCTCGTGGTCGGCGTCGGTCGTCTCGAGTTCCGGGGCGACGTCGTAGGCCGGCGGGTCGGACAGGTTGTTGTCCGGCAGGAAGCCGACGAGGGAGCGCGCGTAGTCGAGCGCGTCGGTCTCGTCCTCGGCCAGGTAGTGCGCGACGCCCGAGACGGCGTTGTGCGTCTGTGCGCCGCCGAGCTCCTCGAAGCCGACGTCCTCGCCGGTGACGGTCTTGATGACGTCCGGACCGGTGACGAACATGTGGCTCGTCTTGTCCACCATGATGACGAAGTCGGTGAGCGCGGGGGAGTACACCGCACCACCGGCTGCCGGCCCCATCACGATGGAGATCTGCGGGATGACCCCGGAGGCCTGGGTGTTCAGGCGGAAGATCTCGCCGTACTTGCCCAGGGCGACGACGCCCTCCTGGATCCGGGCGCCGCCGGAGTCGAGGATGCCGATGATCGGCACACCCGTCTTCAGTGCGTGCTGCATCACCTTGACGATCTTCTCGCCGGCGACCTCGCCGAGGGAGCCACCGAAGACGGTGAAGTCCTGCGCGTAGACCGCGACGTTGCGGCCGTGGATCGTGCCGACGCCGGTCACGACGGCGTCGCCGTAGGGGCGCTTGGCGTCCATGCCGAACGACGTCGTGCGGTGGCGGACGAACTCGTCGAACTCGACGAACGAGTTCTCGTCGAGGAGCTGCTCGATGCGCTCGCGGGCGGTGCCCTTGCCCTTCGCGTGCTGCTTCGCGATGGCGGCCTCGCCCGCGGCGGTCACGGCCTCGTGGTAGCGGTCGCGCAGGTCCGCGAGGCGACCGGCCGTGGTCGAGAGGTCGGGGGTGTCTCCTGTGGTCACCCGCTCACCCTACCGGCGGCCACGGCGGGGCCGGTTGGAGGACCCCCACGGTTCCTGCCCGTAGATTTGCGTGCATGTCCACACCCGTCCCGCCGGTCCTGCCGCGTGCCCGTGCCGTCGTCGAGGCCGCCGGTGGGGTGTTCGACGCCGTCGGGCGCACCGGCTCCACGAACGCCGACCTGTCGGACGTCGCTCCCGGTCGGGCGCACGGCAGCGCCGTGGTCACGCTCGACCAGACGGCGGGGCGCGGGCGGCTCGACCGGTCGTGGAGCGCGCCGACCGGGCAGACGCTCGCGGTGAGCCTGCTCGTCCGCGCCGACCTGGCCGACCGCGACCGCGGGTGGCTGCCCCTGGTCGCCGGCGCCGCGATGCGCGACGCGGTGTCCGCCGTGCTGGGCGACGTCGACGCGGCGACCAGGGCCTCCCGTCCGGCCGCCGACGCCGACGACGCGACGCCCGTGCCGGAGCCGCGTGTCCTGGTGAAGTGGCCGAACGACGTGCTCGTCGACGGACGCAAGGTGTGCGGCATCCTCTGCCAGGTCGCCGCCGACGGCAGCGTCGTCGTCGGCGCCGGCGTGAACCTGACGATCCCGGAGGACGCCCTGCCGACGCCCACCGCGACGTCGTTGGCGGTCGCCGGTGCGACCGGTGACGCCGACGGCCTGGCGGACGCGGTGCTGTCCACCTGGACGACGGCCGTCCTGGAGGCGGTGCGTGCGCTGGTGGACGGGGGTGCGGCCGCCGGAGCCGTCCGGTCACACGTCCGCGCAGCGTGCGGCACGATCGGTCGCCGGGTCCGTCTGGAACTACCCGACGGCACCGTCGACGAGGTCGACGCCACCGGCATCGACGACGACGGTCGCATCACGATCCGGGATCGGGACGGCCGAACCAGGGGCGTCGCGGTGGGGGACCTCACCCACCTGCGCTATGCATGACGGCATGACCGCCGAGCCGCCGCCCGAACGCGTGGTCGCGCGGCTGCGGCCGCACGCGCGCCGACTCGTCCGTCCGGCCGTCTTCGTCGTGGTCGTCGCACTGGCAGGGGGCTTCGGCTTCGGCGTGTTCCGCGCACACCTCGCGTGGTTGAACGCGGTCGTCGCCGGACTGACGGTCCTGCTCGTCGTCCTCGGCGGCCTCGTCCCGCTGCTGCGGTGGATGTCCGAGCGGTACGTGGTGACGACCCGGCGGCTCGTGGTGGTCCGTGGTCTCGGCACCCGGACCCGTCGCGAGCTCCTGCACTCCCGCGGGTACGACGTCACGGTGCGGCGCCGCGGCCTGCAGGGGGTGTGGCGGTCCGGTGACGTGCTCGTCTTCCCCGGCGAGGACACGCCCGTGGTGCTCGCCGACGTCCCGCACGCCGACCTCGTGGTGGCCGTGCTGCACGACCTGGTCGAGGCGCACGAGGCCCGCCGACGGCACCGCGAGCCGGACTGGGACGAGATCGTCGGGGGACCCTCGCGACCCGCCTGGGGCGACCCCGGTCGGTGAGGTGCCGAGCGCCCGGAGTGGGAGTCTTCCTCGTTACCCGGTAGCGTCGTCCCGTGCGTATCTCCGTCATCGGCTGCGGGTACCTCGGTGCCGTGCACGCCGCTTCCATGGCCAAGCTCGGACACGAGGTCGTCGCGGTCGACGTCGACCCGACCAAGATCGAGCGTCTCGCCGCCGGCGAGGCCCCCTTCTTCGAGCCCGGGCTGCCCGAGATCCTGACCGAGGCCCTGGCGTCCGGTCGCATCCGCTTCACCACCGACATGGCCGAGGTCGCCGGGTCCGCCGTGCACTTCCTCGCGGTCGGCACCCCGCAGGGTCCCACCGGTGCCGCGGACATGCGGTACGTCGACGCCGCGGTCGCCTCGCTCACGCCGCACCTGTCGGCCGGTGCGTTCGTCGTGGGCAAGTCGACCGTCCCGGTCGGCACCGCCGCGCGCCTGGCCGCCGAGGTCGAGGCGGCGGTCCCCGGTGCGACCCTGGTGTGGAACCCGGAGTTCCTGCGCGAGGGCTTCGCCGTGCAGGACACCATCTCGCCCGACCGTTTCGTCTACGGCGTCCCGGAGGGCGAGGCCGGCGAGCGTGCCGTCGCGGCCCTCGACGAGGTGTACGCGCAGGCGCTCGCCGCGGGGACGCCCCGCCTCGTGGTGAACCTGCCCACGGCGGAGCTCGTGAAGATCAGCGCGAACGCGTTCCTCGCGACGAAGATCTCGTTCATCAACTCGATGGCCGAGATCGCCGAGGTCGCCGGCGCCGACGTCACGGCGCTCGCCGACGCGATCGGGCACGACGACCGGATCGGTCGGAAGTTCCTCAACGCCGGTCTCGGCTTCGGCGGCGGCTGCCTGCCGAAGGACATCCGCGCGTTCCAGGCCCGCGCCGACGAGCTGGGCGTGGGGGAGTCCCTCGCCTTCCTGGCCGACGTGGACGCCACCAACCTCCGTCGACGCGCGCACGCGGTCGACCTCGCCACGGAGATGCTCGGTGGGACGGTCACCGGGAAGCGCGTCGCCGTGCTGGGCCTGGCCTTCAAGCCGAACTCGGACGACGTCCGCGACTCCCCGGCGCTCGACATCGCGGCACGCCTGCACGAGCTCGGCGCATCGGTGGCGGCGTACGACCCGGAGGCGATCGAGACCGCCCGTCGGCTGCACCCGGAGCTCGAGTACGTCGGATCGCCGACCGAGGCGGTCACCGGCGCGGACATCGTGCTCGTGCTGACCGAGTGGTCGGTGTTCCGTGCGCTCGACGCGGCCGAGGTCGCCTCGCTCGTCGCGTCGCCGGTCGTGGTCGACGGGCGCAACTGCCTCGACCGCGAGGCCTGGACCGCCGCGGGCTTCACCTACCGGGGCATGGGGCGCTAGCGGTCCGACCTCGCCGGTGACGGACGGCCGTTCCCCTCGCCGGGAACGGACGTCCGTCTTCTCCGGACGGCCGTTCCGTTCGCCGGGAGCGGCTGTCGGTCGTCTCCGGTCGGGGCGGATCCCGCCGGGAGCGTTCAGCCCCGGTGCGGGGTGCGGCGCTCGACGGCCGCGCGGAGGACGTCCCGGTAGCGGGAGCCGATGCGCTCGGTCGCGTACCCGGCCGCAGCGGCCGTCGCTCCGGCCTGGTGGCGCTCCCGGGCGTCGGCGTCCGTGAGCGCTCGCGCGAGGGCTGCGCGCAGCGCGTCGACGTCGCCGGGCTCCACGAGCAGACCCGAGACGTCGTCGCGGACGACGTCCCGGATGCCGGGGAGGTCGCTGGCCACGATCGCCGCGCCGACCGCCGCCGCCTCGAGGAGCGTCACCGGGAGTCCCTCCTGGTCGCCGTTCGCGGCCGGTACGGACGGCAGGGCCACGACGGTGGCGGACGCCAGGGTGGCGAGCACCTCGCTCTTGCCGCGCTGCCCGACGAAGGTGACCGGCAGCCCCGCGGCCTGTCGTTCGAGGCGTTCGCGCCACGGGCCGTCGCCGACGACGGTCAGCGACCAGTCGACGCCCTCGAGACCGCGGAGTGCCTCGACGAGGTTCCCGAAGCCCTTCTTCTCCACCAGCCGGCCGACGGCCACCACGTGCCCGGGTCGCCGGACGGTGGTCTCCCTGGCCGCGATCGCGGGCGCGAGGTCGACCCCCATCGGGACGACGCTCGACCGCGTCGGGTCGACACCCCACTCGGTCAGGTGGGCCCGCATCTCGTCGTTGACGGTGGTGACGTGCGCCGCACGGCCGAACACCCAACGCTTCAGCCGGACCAGCGGCGCGGCGCGGAGCGCGTAGACGTCGCCGCCGTGCGTGGTGACGACGAGGGGCACCCCGGGTGCCGCCAGGGCCGCGACGAGCCCCTGCGGGATCGCCCAGTGCGCGTGGATCACGTCGGGACGTGCGGCGCGGACGGCTCGACGCACCGCGAGGAACTGTGCCGCGAGGAGTGCCGGCACCTGGAGCAGACGCTTCCGGTCGGCCTTGAGGTTGTCCAGGATCGCGCCGTCGGCCAGGTCCTCGAAGCGCCGCGGGAAGTAGGCGAACCGACGCACCCGGACGCCGTCGATCGTCTCCGAGCGGGCGGCGCCGGCGACCCGCGGTGTCAGCACCGCGGTGTCGAACTCGACCGCCTCCTGCCGAGCCAGGTCCAGCACGAAGGCGGGGACGCCGTCGTCCGGGTGGGCGGGGAAGGTGGACGCGAGCACGAGCAGGCGGGGCCGGGCAGACCCAGCGGTGCGGGTCATGCGTCCGACGGTCGGAGCGTGCCCGCCTCGAGCTCGCGGACGAGTTCGTCCGGCGACGAGAGGTCCATCTGTCGCGTGTTGACGTAGAGCAGCCGGTCGAACTGCCGCAGCAGCGTGACGAGGACCCGGTGCTCCCGCTCGAGCATCGGAGCCAGCCGCGGGTCGCGCTCCAGGATCGACGCCAGGCTGTCGTTGAGGTCCGCCGACGCAGCGATGCCGTCGGCGAGCTCGTCGACGTTCTCGTCGGTGATCCGGACGGACTCGACACCGGGTCCGGTCTTCCGCAGGAAGCCGATGGCCGTGTACGGCACCGAGTCCGCGAACACCTCGCCCGGGTAGAGCTCGTCCGCGTGGATCCGGGTCGAGATGAGGAACTCGCGGCGCAGGAGACGCTCGAGGAACCACCGGATGACGTTCTTCGCGTAGACCGCCGACGAGTACTTCAGCGGCACCTTCGCGCCGACGAGGTTCTGCACGTTGTACGTGAAGATGTGGAGCGGGCGCGGGTACGGGTGCACCACGCCGCGGCGCAGGTCGACGAACTGCAGGTCGTCCCCGAGGAGCTTGTACCCGGCGGCCATCAGGGACATGCTCAGCGTCGTCTTGCCGGTCCCGCCGTACGCGGGGAGCAGGAACCCCTTCGTGTCGGACGCGACACCGCCGGCGTGCATGAGCAGGACGTCGCGCTCGAGGAGCTTCGCGTAGATGATCGGCTCGAGGACCTGGGCCTGCAGGTAGACGCCGATGGCGTTCATGTAGACCCGGTCGAGCCAGTGGCTGCGGAACCAGATCGTCACGTGGTCGGTGTCCAGGCCCCGGATGACGTACGAGAACCTGAAGAGCCCCTTGAACCGCTCGGTACCACGGACGTCACCGGGCTCACGGCTCGGTGCGCGGTCGGCGATACGGACGTCCACCGTGAGCGGTGCGGCGGGGGCGTCGGCACTCGGCCGGGCGATGCGCGCGTACTCGTTGTCGAAGTAGCGTCGCCATCCCCGGTGCTCGGTCTGGAGGTTGACGTCGAGAATGCCGTAGAAGCTGTAGGTGGTGGCCATCCCGCTGGATGTTACTGCAGGGCCCTGCCCCGGACGAACCGGACCCCGAGAGCACGTCACCTAGACTGGGGCGTCATCGTGGAGGGTGTTGTGGAACAGACAGGTGCAGGACGGCGCGCTCGGGCGAAGCGGATCCTGACGCGGGCCGTGCCGATCGTCTTCTACGTCGCCCTCGCCGTCTTCGTGTTCCTCTACGTCCGGAGCGTGGACTGGGCGCAGCTGGCCGGCGTCGAGTGGAACTGGTGGTGGGTCGCACTCGCGACGGCCATCAGCCTCGGTTTCCGGTACTGGGGCGTCGGCATCTGGTTCTTCCTCCTGCGCAGGCTCGGC
The DNA here is from genome assembly GCF_028307415.1 of Curtobacterium uvaldense. NCBI lineage: Bacteria > Bacillati > Actinomycetota > Actinomycetes > Micrococcales > Microbacteriaceae > Curtobacterium > Curtobacterium uvaldense. Next base: position 280,339 of record NZ_JAQMHU010000001.1, read on the forward strand.
GCCCGCGACCTGCGTGGCAGCGGTACGACGCTCACGTTCGTGTACGCGAAGTCGTGGATGGGGCGGTACATCCCGGGCGCTGCGACCTGGATCGTCGGCAAGGTCTACTTCGCCTCGCGGCACGGCGTGTCGAAGGCGCGTCTGGGGGTCAGTGGACTGCTCGAGGGCGCGTTGCAGATCGCGGCGACCCTGGCGCTCGCCCTGGTCCTCCTGCTGGTCGACCCCAGGACGCACTCCCTCGACGTCTGGCTCGTGGTCCTCATGGTGGTGGCGTTCGTGGGATGCGTCGTCTGCCTCGTCCCGCGGGTGTTCTTCGGGTTGATCCAGCTCGCACTGCGGATCCTCCGACGCCGGCCGCTCGACGACGACGTCAGGCCGGCGCTCGGTACGGTGGTGGTCGGCGCCGGGCTGTACGTCCTCGGCGCCGTGATCTCCGGGACCGCCTACTACTTCATCGCACTCGCGGTGTACCCGGCGCTGCGGGTCCAGGACGCCGCGTTCGTGATCGGCGCGGCGAGCATGGCGTCCGCGATCAGCATGCTCGCCGTCTTCGCTCCCGGCGGACTCGGCGTCCGCGAGGGCGTCCAGGGGCTCCTGCTCGCGATCGTGATGCCGGGCCCGGTCGCCCTGGTCGTCGTCGTCGTCACACGCATCTGGAGCCTCGCGGTGGACGCGCTGTTCCTGCTGACCGCAGCGATCCCGACCTGGTTCGGCTCCGGCCGACGGAAGGTCGTCACCGTGGGTCCCGACGCGGAGACACCCGAACAGGTCTGACGGACCGGCACGGCACCGCACGGCACCCGGGCGACAGGGCGGGCCGGACCGGCGGTCGGGTCACACGTCGGCCCCGCGGGTCGCGTGCGGCAGATCGGCGGGTCAGGTCGTGGCACCGCCGACGTCGGGGGACGACGCGGCGAGGTACCTCTGCCGGCTGATCGCGAGGACGGTCACGACGACGCCGACCGCGACGCACGCGACGACGATGCCGACGACGACGGGCGGCACCGGCGCGAAGGTGCGGAAGCGCTCGGACCCGGCCGCCGTCGGCAGGAGCTCGGCCGCGTTCCAGAACCAGTTGCCGACGACCACGAGCCCGTACGCACCGACAGCGGGGAGGCCGACCGCGAGACCGGTGACGAGGGCGCGCCCGTGGACCCGCCGTGCGAGCCGTCGCCACGCGACCGCGCTCAGGGCGACGAGGCAGAGCAGTGCGGGGAAGTAGTACCGTCCCTGCGTCGCTGCGACCTCGGTCGTCGTGAGGTACCCGCGGGCGCTCGTCGCCGTCTGCACGACCACGAGGAGCGCGGGGAACACCGCGAGGACGACGGCCGGACGTCGGAGCGGACCCGCTCGGAAGGCGAAGAGCGCGACGACCGCCACGGTGACGACCGTGAGGAGCGCGGTCAGGAGGTCACCGATGCTCACCTGGGCACGCATGCCGGGGCTGCCCCAGAACGTCCTGGTGAGCGTCCCCCAGCTGACGTCGAGGAAGTGGAGGACGGACGGCCCCTCGCCGGGCGGGAAGTCCTGCGGCCCCCGGATCGCGGAGTAGCCGTTCGGCTGGACCCGACCGTAGGCCACGAGGTTGTGCAGCCACCACCAGGACCCGAGCGCCGCGCAGATCACGAGCGGTACCGCGGCGCGGACCACACGCGTCCGGAGCGTGGCAGCGCCGGCTCCTCCGACGAACGCGGCGAGTCCGACGAAGGGCACCGCGGGCAGACCGGTGCCCTTCGTCCAGACCAGCAGGCTGAGCACGAGGCCGAGCGACACGAGCGTCCGCGAGCGCACGTCCCCGGTGAGGACCCGTGTCACGATCCAGACCACGACCCCGGAGAGCAGCAGGACCGGCGCGTCGTTGGACACGGAGGATGCGATGGACGCGAGCTGTGGCGTGGCGAAGAGTGCCAGAGCGCCCACCAGCCCGGCCCGGGGAGACCGCGTCAACCGTCGGACGGTGGCCCAGGCCAGCACCGCGAGCGGCGCGACGACTGCGGCGTCGACCAGGCGCAGCACGAGGAGGGCCTGGTCCCAGCGCAGGTCGCCGTAGCCCACCGCACGCAGGACGAGCGCGTACGCCGCGTAGGCCGTGGGCGGGTGCTGGGTCATCTGGTTGACGGTCCCCGAGGCCCCGGGCGCTCCCGCCAACAGCTCGGAGAAGGTCGACCGTTCGTCGTGCGGGACTCCGTCCTGCTGTGCCACCGCGGCCTGCACGGCGTTCAGCACACGCAGGTCTCCGGGATCGACCCACGGTTCGCCCAGTGCGAGGTGCACGGCGGCGTCGACGTGTGCGGTCTCGTCCGGGGCCTGGAAGGCGGGGACCACCATCGCCCAGACGCCGAGACAGAGTGCGAAGGCGGTCGTGACGACCGCCACCGCGACCAGTTCGCGGCGGGACACGGGCGGGACGGCCCCGTCGGTCACTGCTCGGCGTTCCGTTCGGGTCGACACCGGTCGATCCTACGGGGCGGTGCGTCAGCCCTGGTACGGACGGCCCACCTCGGGAGCACCGGGGACCACCGGCGCGTCCTCACGGTCCTGCGCCTCGGCTCCGCGACGGTCGGCGCTCTCGCGCTCGACCCGGTCCGGGTGGTAGACCCAGATCTTGTACAGCCAGAACCGGAACGCCGTCCCGAGTGCCAGGCCGATGACGTTGCCGGAGATGTTGTCCGCGAGGGCGGACGTGAAGTGCAGCACGTAGTGCGACACGGCGAGGCAGCCGAGTGAGATGACCATGCCGCCGAGGGACACGACGACGAACTCGAGCCCTTCCTTCGCCGCGACGGAACGACGCTGGTGACGGAAGGTCCAGTACCGGTTGCCGACCCAGTTGACGAGGATCGCGACCACCGTCGAGACCACCTTCGCCCAGAACGGGCCGGAGTGGACTTCGTCGGGGGAGAGGACCGTCGCCCGCAGCAGGTTGAACACCGAGAAGTCGACGAGGAACCCGAAGGCTCCGACGATGCCGAACCGGGCGAGCTGGGCGATGAGGCGCCGCACGTGGCCTCCAGGATTCCGTAGTCTTGCGGATGCCGGTGGGAACGCCGGCGCCGGGCGGATCGACGATCGGCCTCGCAGGATTGTAGTCGAGTGGACCCTGGCGTGCGCCTGGGGTCGTGGAGGGTTTGAGCATGGTGTTGCGGGTCGGGGTCGTCGGTGGCGGACAACTTGCGCGCATGATGGTGCCCGCGGCGATCGAGCTGGGCCTCGACATCCGGGTCCTCGCTGAGGGACCGGGCATGTCCGCTGCGATCGCGGCGTCAGCGGAGGGCGACTACCACGACGCCGCCACCGTCCTGGCGTTCGCGCGGGACGTCGACGTCGTCACCTTCGACCACGAGCACGTGCCGCAGGAGGTGCTCCGTCGCCTCGTGGACGCCGGGGTGGCCGTCCACCCCGGACCTGCTGCGCTCGACGTCGCCCAGGACAAGATCACGATGCGCACCCGGCTGTCCGAGCTCGGGTTGCCCGTCCCCGACTGGGCTGCGGTCCGCGACCAGACCGAGCTGGCCCGGTTCCTGGCCGCCCACGGCGGACGTGCGGTCGTGAAGACGGCGCGTGGTGGCTACGACGGCAAGGGCGTCCGGGTCGTGCGGGACGCGGGGGAGGCCGACGACTGGTTCACGGCGCTGGCCGAGACGGGCACCGACGAGGCACTGCTGGTGGAGGAGCTCGTGCCGTTCACGCGTGAACTCGCGCAGTCCGTGGCGCGACGCCCCTCCGGGGAGGTCGTCGCGTGGCCGCTCGTCGAGACGGTGCAGCGCGACGGCGTGTGCGCCGAGGTCATCGCTCCCGCTCCGCGGTCCGCCGGGCGGCTCGCGGACGCAGCGGAGAGCACCGCCGTCCGCATCGCCGAGGAGCTCGACGTGACCGGGGTCCTGGCCGTGGAGCTGTTCCAGACCGACGATGAGCGGATCCTCATCAACGAGCTGGCCATGCGCCCGCACAACACGGGGCACTGGACCATCGACGGCGCCACGACGAGCCAGTTCGAACAGCACCTCCGCGCGGTCCTCGACCTGCCGCTCGGTGCCACCGGCGCCCTCGCCCCGGTGTCCGTCATGGTCAACGTGCTCGGCGGTCCGCTCGACGGGGACCTGGCGGCCCGGTACCCCGCCGCGTTGGACGCGTTCCCCGAGGCGAAGTACCACTTCTACGGCAAGGCGCCCCGACCGGGACGGAAGATCGGTCACGTCACGGTGACCGGCGAGGACGTCGACGACGTGGTCTACCGCGCACGCGCAGCAGCCGCGCACTTCGACGACTGACCCGCTGGACGGACCGCAGCGGGTGCACGTTCGGCCGTGCCCTCGACCCCGGGCGGAAGGCCCCGCGGGCTAGGCTCGACGCGTGACCGACACCACCGCTCCTGCACCGCTCGTCTCGATCATCATGGGGTCCGATTCGGACTGGCCGACGATGCGCGCTGCTGCCGACGTCCTCACCGAACTCGGGATCACGTTCGAGGCAGACGTCGTCTCCGCACACCGGACGCCGGACAAGATGGCGCGGTTCGCCCGGGGCGCGGCAGAGCGAGGGGTGCGTGTGGTGATCGCCGGTGCCGGCGGCGCGGCACACCTGCCCGGCATGGTGGCGTCGATGACCACCCTGCCCGTCATCGGCGTCCCCGTGCAGCTGGCGCGGTTGGACGGGCTGGACTCCCTGCTGTCCATCGTGCAGATGCCGGCCGGCATCCCGGTCGCGACGATGGCGATCAACGGCGCTGCCAACGCCGGGCTCTTCGCTGCGCGGATCCTCGGGAGCTCGGACGCCGACGTCGCGCAGCGGCTCGCCGAGCACGCCGGTGCGCTCGAGGAGATGGTGGAACGGAAGGCCGCGGCGCTCCGCGCCCAGCTCTGACGGCCTCGTCGTCGCTGTCGACGTCGCGTCGGCCCGCGGGAGCGCCGGGGAGGCCGCCCCGACTCAGGCGGCCGCGGTCCCGGTCCGCGCGTCGACCGTGACGGAGCGTTCGGCGCCTCCGACGGTGACGACCGCGTTCCAGACGGGCGCCGTGTCGGACCCCTCCAGGACGACGGACCGGAGCGTGCTGCCGGGCACCGCGGCGGTCGCCGACGCCGCCGCCGCAGCTGCGTCGACCTCGGCTGCGGCGGACCGGGCTGCGTCGGCCGCTGCCGTCGCCGCGTCCACGTCGCGGGGGAACGGGCCGGAGGTCACACGGCCCAGGGTCGCGGAGACCACCGACTGGGTCCGGGAGCCGTCGGGGCCCGCGACCACGACGGTCCACTCGTCACCTGACCCGGCGAGCGAGACGACCGTTCCTCCGCCGGCTGCGGCGACGCCCTGGGCCGAGACCGCGGCGAAGTCGACGGAGTCCGGCTGCTCCACGCCGCTGCCGTTGCCCGTACCGGGTCCGGTGCCGTCGTCCACGCCGCCGGACGGGCCGGGGGACGGGACGTCCGACGGTGAGGATCCGGAGGACGGGGGAACGGTCGTCGGTGCGCTCCCGGTCGGTGCCGGAGTGGCCGAGCGGCTCGGGGACGCCGAGGCCGTCCGCTCGGGCCCGTCGCCACCGGAGCACCCTGCGAGCACGACGGCGGCGGTGACGGCGAGGACGACGGAGGCGGCGGTGACGGGGAGTCGACGGGACATGCGATCGATCCTCGCAGGTCACACGCGGAGCCGACGCGGCGACACGGGCGCCGCAGCGCATCGAGGTCGGGTGCGCGGACCGGTCGTCCGGGTCGGGGACCCTCGGATCAGAGGTCGGCGTGCAGCTGCCAGGTCTCGAGGGCCGAGTCGCGCCAGTCGAACATCCGTGCCCGGTCGAGTCCGGCCACGGCCAACTGCGCCGCGAGGTTCTCGTCGGAGACGACCTGGAACACGGCCTGCGCGAGCCGGGTCGGGTACGAGTCGAGCGGTTCCCGGGCGACCGTGACGCCGGCGTCCGCCGCGACCTCGCGGACCGCTGCGTCGTCGGAGTGGACGACCGGGGTCCCGAGACTCATCGCCTCGATGACCGGCAGTCCGAAGCCCTCGGCGAGGCTCGGGAACACGAAGACGGATGCCCGGTCGTAGACCGTCGCCAGGTCGGCGTCGTCGATGCGCCCGAGCACCCGGACGGCCTCGGGAGGGAGTCCGGCTCGTTCGGCGGTCTCGTGGACGTCGACGTCGCCCCAGCCGTCCGGCCCGGCGACGACCAGTGGCACGTCCGACGGTGCCTCAGGGTGTGCCATCGCGGCGATGAGGTGCTGCAGGCCCTTCCGTGGCTCGAGGGTCCCGACCGCCAGCACGTACCGCTCGGGGAGGCCGAGTCGCTCGGCGCGCAGGTCGGCGTCGACGGGGACGCGGAGCTTGCTGCTCGGCGCGCCGCCGATCACGCGGAGCCGGTCGCCGAAGCGGTGGATCCCGTTCAGCTCCTCGGCCACGGCGTGGGTCGGCACGACGACCGCGTCCGCGTACCGGAAGGCGCGACGCACCATCGCCTTGTGGAAGTGGACACCGCGCGGGGTCAGGGTCTCCGGATGGGTCCAGGGAACCGTGTCGTGGACCGTCACGACGGTCTGGGTGCCCGGGTCGCGGAGCGGGTCGTGGCGGACCAGCGGGGCCAGGACACTCGGGGCGTGGACCATGCCGTGGGCGGCGGTGCGCGCGAGGCCGAGCTGCCACGCCACGGACAGCTCGCGACGCGGCAGTGCGGTCCGGGAGAGGTCGACGCCCGGCAGCAGGGCACGGAGTCGGTCGAGCTCGGACGCGGCGGTGGCGGAGACGATCCCCTCGACGTCACACCCGTCCGGTGCCGTCTCGACGAGCCCGCGCGTCAGCTCCTCGGCGTACCGGCCGATCCCGCCCGGCACCGGTGCGACGACCTGGTCGACGATCACGCGCAGAGTCGTCATGGAGCCCCTCTTCGGATCGCGGTCGGACAGCGCGGCAGACACTACCAGGGACGTCCTGCACGCCCGCGGGGGCGGCGCCGGGGGCTAGGCTTGTCCGGTCGTCGACGAAGGGGAGCCTTGACAACCGTGACGCACGCCGCCCTCCGGCGGATCGGCGACCCCCGACGACTGGTCGCGGTGCTCGAGCACCGATGGACGATGCCCACGACGATCGTGGTCTTCCTGGTGATCGGGGCGTTCCTCTCGGTGGCGGTGCACATGCCGGTGGTCGACGGGATGGGGAACGTCCCGTACGCCGGTACGATCGCGCCGGACGAAGGTCGGCACATCGCCAACATCCTCTTCTACGCAGGGCGCAGCTGGACCGCCGGTCCGATCATCACGGACGCCGCCCCGCAGCTGCTGACGATGGGGGAGATCGAGCGGTTCCCGAGCTACGTCTACTACTACCTGATGAGCTTCCCGGTGAAGCCGCTCGTCAACCTCGAGGCGCCCTACACGGTGATCGTGGTCATGCTCCGAGCGGTGAACGTGGTCCTCGGGGCGCTCGGTCTCGTGGTGCTCCGACGCCTGTTCCGGGTCATGGGCTTCTCGACGTCGATCGCCGTGTTCGCCGTCATCGTCGTCGCCCTGACGGGGCGGTACGAGTGGCAGAGCGCCGGGGTCTCCTACGACACCCCGGCCAACACCCTGTACTTCCTGATGCTGTACTGGTGCGCCCGCATGATCCGTTCGTCGTCGGGACACTGGGGGAACCTCGTGCGCGCCGTCGCGTGCGGCCTCGCGGCGATCGTCGTGAAGTACACGTTCGTCCCGTTCGTCGGCGTCGCGCTGGTCGTCGCGCTCGTGCTCGTGGTCCAGCGCGACGGCTTCCAGGCCTTCGCGCACCCGGTGCGCCGGACCGTGGCCGCGTTCCGCGGGCACCCGGTGACGTCGACGCTCTGGACGGTGTCCGTGCTGGGCGTGTCAGCGGTGATGGTCGAACGGACGGGCGGGAACCTGCTGCGCTACGGGCAGTTCAACCCGTCGTGCGTCCGGGTGCACACCCACCAGGAGTGCCTCGCGTTCGACATCTACCGACGCAACTTCGTCGCCGAGCGCGCGCACGACGTCGCGATCCTGCACGACGCACCGCCGGCAGCGTTCGACCTGTTCGGGTTCATCGGTGACTGGATGAGTGCGTACTTCCAGACCATGTTCTTCTACCGCGGCCGCACCACCGAGTGGCAGATCACGACCTGGGTGCAGGTCCTGGGCGCGGTCGTCCTCATCGTGGCCCTCGTCGCGACGCTCCTCGCCGTGCGCATCCTCGTCCGCACGCGTTCCTTCGTCTGGGGGACCGTCGTCGCAGCCACCTACGTCGCCGCCACGTTCTTCTTCAACCTGCGGACCTTCCTGCGCCTCGACAACCAGTACGCCTTCGCCGGACGGTACGTCCTACCGGTCTACCCGCTGCTCGTGGTGTTCGCGATCGTGTCGCTCCTGGCCCTCTGGCGGACGCTGCCCGAGGGCTGGCGCCGTGCGCTCGTCGTCCCGGTGGCCGTCGTCGCGGTGCTCGTCGTGGCGACCTACGCCGGACCGTTCGCCTTCGCCGCCTACGCGCAGGACCCCGGCTGGTACACGCCGCTCGCGCAACGGGTCCTGCCGCACTTCCTGACGGGGGTCCGATGAGCGACGACACGACCGACGACCGGACGGCCGCCGACCGGACGGCCGCCGACCGGACGACCGCGGCCCGGACGGCCGCCGACCAGACGACCCCGGAGCGCGTTGCCGGGACCGGCGCCGCGGGTGCTGCGACCCCCTGGTACCGCCGTCGTCGGTGGTCCGTCGGCACCGCCGTGCTCGTCCTGGCGCTGGTGTCGGTGGGGTACGAGTACGTCTCGACCGGCCCGGCACCGACCACGATCCGTGAGTGCACGATCGTGCGCGGGGCGTCGGTCTCGTCGCACGCCGAGTGCGCCGGGCAGGACCTCGCCGGTGCCGACCTGTCCGGGCTCGACCTGCGGCTGGCAGACCTGCACGGAGCGGACCTCCGCGGTGCCGACCTCAGCAGCACGATCCTCTACGGCGCCGACCTCACGGGGACGGACCTGCGGGGGACCGACCTGTCGCAGTCCGACCTGACACAGGCCGACCTCACCGGGGCGTCGCTGGACGGTACGGACTTCACGGATGCCGGCATCTCCGGCATGGTGGTCGAGGGGACGGTCCTCGCGGCGTCGCAGTACTCCCGGTGGGTCGACGACGACGAGCCCGTCCGGGTCACGCTCGAGGCGGGTACACAGCCGGGGATCACCGAGAACAGCTGCCAGGACTTCCAGGGCCTGTACTACCCGGGGCAGAACGTGGTGCAGTGTCGGCTGTCGACGGACGCCCAGTACGACGGCACGTTGTCCTACGGCCGGATCGTCGAGGTGAAGCGTCAGCCGATCGTCTCCGTCCCCTCCGAGGTGCGACTCCAGGTCGGTCGACGGGCATCCGTGCAGCTCCGCGCCGAGAGCCCGTTCCCCTCGGTCTTCACGTCGTTCTCGGGGTCGTTGCCGCCCGGCATGCGCTGGGACGCCGACACACAGCAGATCGTCGGGACCCCCACCGAGCGCGCGATCGGCACGCGCACACTCGAGTTCGTCGCGGACAACGGGCGGCAGGTGCGCACGAGCATGACCTTCACGGTCACCGAGTGAGTCCACCGGTCGGCGGCACACGACCGCCGGCCGCGGATGCGGGAGCTCCGCACACGACCGCCGGCCGCGGATGCGGGAGCGCCGACCGGGCTCGCAGGTGGGCCGACCGGGGTCGCGGGAGCACCACCAGTACGGTCGGGTGACGGCCCCGCTGCCGCGTCGTCGGCGACGCCCCCCCGCTGCCGCGTCGTCGGGGACGAGGGGCAGCGGGGAGGTCCGCCGGACGGTTCCGCACCGATCAGCGGACGCCCGGGCACGGACGCGCGGCCCCGGCGGACCGCTCGTCCGAGCTCAGGGCTGGTCGAGGACGCCGGCGGCGACCGCCGCGTCCAGCGCCTGACGCCAGTCCCGCATCGGGGGGATGCCGGCCGCCGCCCAGCCGTCGTGTCCGAGGACGCTGTACGCGGGGCGCGGTGCGGGCCGGACGAAGGCGGAGCTGTCCGTCGGGAGGACCCGCTCCGGGTCGAGCCCGACAGCGCTGAAGATCGCGCGGGTGAAGTCGAACCAGGACGCCTGCCCGGCGTTGGTGCCGTGGTACGTGCCCGCGGGGGCGTCGGCGTCGAGCAGCGCCACGACCTGCCGCGCGAGGTCGCCGGTCCAGGTCGGCTGCCCCACCTGGTCGGTCACCACGCTCACCGTGTCGTGGGAGCCCGCGAGCCGGACCATGGTCTTGGCGAAGTTGGGGCCGTGGGCGCCGTAGAGCCAGGCGGTCCGCACGATGTACGACGCGTCCGGGAGGATCGCGCGGACGGCGTCCTCCCCGGCGGCCTTCGTGCGTCCGTAGACACCGAGCGGACGAGTCGGACCGTCCTCGGCGTACGGCGCGGTCCCGGTACCGTCGAAGACGTAGTCGGTCGACACCTGGACGAGCCGCGCACCGCTCGCCGCGGCTGCGGTGGCGAGTGTCTCCGCCCCCCGGGCGTTGACGGCGGTGGCCGCCTCCTCGTGGGACTCGGCGTCGTCGACCTTCGTGTACGCGGCGGCGTTGATCACGACGTCGTGTCCCGCGACCGCCGCGGACACGGCGGACTGGTCGGTGACGTCGAGGTCGGCGCGGGACAGGGCGGTCACGTCACGCCCGGCCAGGGCCAGCTGCAGGTCCTGACCGAGCATGCCGGCGGCGCCGGTGACGAGGTAGCGGGTCATGCGAGGGCCGCGCGCTCCTTGAGGGGCTCCCACCACGCACGGTTGTCCCGGTACCACTGCACGACGTCGGCGAGTCCCTGCTCGAAGGGCACCTGCGGCTCGTAGCCGAGCTCGGCCTGGATCTTCGAGATGTCGACCGAGTAGCGCAGGTCGTGACCGAGGCGGTCCTGCACGTGCTCGACGGACGACCAGTCCTTGCCGGTCGCGTCGAGGAGGAGCTGGGTGAGCTCCTTGTTCGTCAGCTCGGTGCCGCCGCCGATGTTGTAGATCTCGCCCGCGCGTCCCCCGACGAGGACCATCGCGATGCCGCGGGTGTGGTCGTCGACGTGCAGCCAGTCGCGGACGTTGTTGCCCTCGCCGTACAGCGGGACGCTCTTGCCGTCGATGAGGTTCGTCACGAAGAGCGGGATGACCTTCTCGGGGAAGTGGTACGGCCCGTAGTTGTTCGAGCACCGCGTGATCGAGAGGTTCAGCCCGTGGGTGCGGTGGTAGCTGCGGGCGAGCAGGTCGCTGCCCGCCTTCGACGCCGAGTACGGCGAGTTCGGCTCGAGCGGACGGTCCTCGTCCCACGAGCCCTCGCTGATCGAGCCGTACACCTCGTCCGTGGAGACGTGGACGAACCGCTCGGTGCCGTGGCGCAGTGCTGCGTCGAGCAGACGCTGCGTGCCGACGACGTTGGTCTCGACGAAGATCCCGGAGTCACGGACGGAGCGGTCGACGTGCGACTCGGCGGCGAAGTGCACGATCGCGTCGACCGAGGGGACGACCTCGTCGAGCTTCGCGGCGTCGCGGATGTCTCCCTGCACGAACGTGTAGCGCGGCGAGTCCGCGACGGGAGCGAGGTTCTCGAGGTTCCCCGAGTACGTCAGGGCGTCGTACACGACGACCTCCGAGCCCTCCAGCCCGGGGTACGCGTCCTCCAGGGTCCGACGGACGAAGTTCGAGCCGATGAAGCCGGCCCCTCCGGTGACGAGGATCTTCACGCTTGGTTTCCTTTGCAAGGCCGATGTGTGCCGGTCACGGGGCCGACGGCGGTCGGGTCGAGTGTAGCGGGGGCGGTCCGGGGTCAGTCCCCGTACCGCGCGAGCTTCTGCAGGTCGAGCTGCTCCTCGGCGAGCGTGCGGTTCAGCCTCGTCAGGTCTGCGACGACGCCGATCGTGATCGACAGCAGGGCACTGATCATCAGGACCATGCCGAGGATGAGCGACTGCAGGTGGTTGCCGCCGCTGTCCGTCCAGAGCAGCACGAGGTAGCGGACGAAGGGGATGAGTCCCGCGGCGCCCAGGACGGCGCTCACCCAGGCGAAGAGCGCCAGTGGCCGGTACATGAGGTAGACCCGTGCGATCGCGGACCCGGACTGGAACATGTGCTGCCAGATGTTCTTGAACAGTCGTGACTCGCGGGTCTTGGCGTTCGTCGTGATCGGGATGCTGGCGATGGCGAGCCGCTTGTAGCCCGCCTGCACGATGGTCTCCATGCAGTAGCTGAAGCGCGTGACGATGTTGAGCCGGATGAGCGCGTACTTCGAGTAGGCGCGGAACCCGCTCGCCGCGTCGGGCAGGTCGAGCCCCGCGGCACGGCTCGCGACCCACGACCCGAAGGTCTGCATCGCCTTCTTGAACCCGGAGAAGTGCTCGATCGTCCGGGTCTGGCGGTCACCGATCACGATGTCGGCCTCGCCGCGCACGATCGGCTGCACGAGGTCGGCGATCTGCGCCTGCGGGTACTGGTTGTCCCCGTCGGTGTTCACGACGACGTCGGCCCCGTGGAGCAGGGCGTAGTCGACGCCGTCACGGAAGGACCGCGCCAGCCCCATGTTCCGCGTGTGCCGGACGACGTGCCGGACCCCGTGCGCCCGGGCCACCTCGACGGTCCGGTCGGTCGAGCCGTCGTCGATGACCAGGACCTCGATCTCGTCGACGCCGGGGATCGAGGTCGGGATCGTCTCGAGGACCGAGGCGAGGGTCTGCTCCTCGTTGAGGCAGGGGATCTGGACGAACAGTTTCACGAGTGGGTCCCTGAGGTCGTCGGCGCTCCTCCCCGTGCGGGAAGTCGGCGACCATCCTACGTGCCCGTACGAATGCTCAGGTCCAGCGGTCGTCGTGCGACGATGGCCCCATGGCAGCCCTCCGGTCGACCGTCGCCCGTCTCCTCGGTCGTCGGGGCACGGCCCCGTCGACCTCGGCTCCGCCCCTGGTCGGCTTCGTCGTGCACGGTGCCGGTGGCGTGCACCCCGCGTCGGCACACGTCCGGGTGACGGGACGGATGACGGCGCTCGCCGCATCCGGGAGGGCACGGGTCGCGCAGGTGGACCCGGTGCGCTGGGCGGACGGTTCGGACACCGCGCACCTCGACGCGATCCTGGTGCAGCGGGACGCCTTCCCGGTCGCCGCGCTCGACGCCGCGTTCGCCAGGGCCGCCCGCGAGGGCACGCGGATCGTCGCCGAGGTCGACGACGACTTCTTCACCCCGGAGGCGCGCACACGCCTCGCGCAGGCGGAGTACGACCCCGACCGGCTCGCCTCCGTCGATCGGCTCGTCCGGGGCGCCGACGCGGTGGTGGTGTCCACCCCGACGCTCCGGGACGTGCTCGCGGCGCAGGGCGTCGACGCCGTCGTGGTGCCGAACGGCGTCCAACCCGGGCTGTGGGACGCGGACCCCGGCGGCCCTGCCGCCGCCGACCCGGACGACCGCAGCCCGCGACGCGTCCTCTACATGGGCAGCGCGACGCACGGCGGCGACCTCGACCTGCTCCGTCCGGTCTTCACCGACCTGACCGACGACGACGGCCGGCCGGTCCGGCTGGAGGTCGTCGGGGTCACCGGCGACGACGACACCTGGTACGACCGACTCGCGCTCCCCGAGGGGGCGCAGCACTACCCGGCCTTCGTCGCGTTCCTCCGGGCGCAGGCCGACCGGTGGTCCGCCGGGGTCGCACCGTTGACCGGTGACCGGTTCAACGACGCGAAGAGCGACCTCAAGTTCCTCGAGTACACGATGCTCGGCCTGCCCTTCGTCGGGTCGGACCGGCCGTCGTACCGGGGCGCCGACGAGCACGGTGGTCTCCTCGTCGGTGACCAGCCGGAGGCGTGGCAGCGAGCGGTCCGTGCCGCCCTGCGCGAGTCCGACGTCCGTGTCCGACGGGCGCGCCGGTACGTCCTGGCGGAGCGCACCGTCGGGGACGACCGACCCGGCGAGACGGCATGGCGCCTGGCCCTCGGGCTGTCCTGACGCGCTCCTTGCTAGGCTGCCCCGGTGCAGATCCGCGAACTGAAGATCCCCGGCGCGTGGGAGTTCACGCCCGTCCAGCACGGCGACGCACGAGGAGCGTTCCTCGAGGCGTACCGTGCCGACGTCCTCGAGGACACGGTCGGTCACCCGCTCGACCTCCGCCAGGTGAACATGTCGATCTCGTCCGCCGGTGTCGCCCGCGGGATCCACTACGCCCTCGTCGCCCCCAGCCAGGCCAAGTACGTCACCGCCGTCCGCGGGGCCTTCATCGACTACATCGTCGACATCCGTGTCGGGTCGCCGACGTTCGGCCAGTGGGACGCGGTCCGCATCGACGACGTCGACCGCAGGGCCGTCTACCTGTCCGAGGGACTCGGCCACGCCATCGTCGCGCTCGAGGACCGCTCGACCGTGAACTACCTCGTGAGCGCCCACTACGACCCGCAGCGCGAGAAGGGCATCAGCATCCTCGACCCGACGGTCGGCCTGGAGCTGCCCGAGGGGATCGGCGAGCCGGTGCTCTCCGAGAAGGACACCTCGGCCCCGACGCTCGAGCAGGCCGCCGAGCAGGGCCTGCTGCCGACCTACGAGGAAGCGGTGGCCTACACCGAGTCCCTCCGCACGAAGAAGTAAGGACGGTCCGATGAAGGGCATCATCCTCGCCGGTGGTTCCGGCACGCGCCTCTGGCCCATCACCAAGGGCATCAGCAAGCAGCTCATGCCGATCTACGACAAGCCGATGGTCTACTACCCGCTGTCGACGCTCATGATGGCCGGCATCCGCGAGGTCCTGGTCATCACGACGCCGGAGTACAACGAGCAGTTCAAGGCCCTGCTCGGCGACGGTTCGTCGCTCGGCATGGACATCCAGTACGCCGTGCAGCCGAGCCCGGACGGCCTGGCGCAGGCGTTCGTCATCGGCGAGGAGTTCATCGGCGACGACAGCGTCGCGCTGGTCCTCGGCGACAACATCTTCCACGGCACCGGCCTCGGCACGAACCTGCGGAAGAACACCGGCGTCGACGGAGCGACCATCTTCGCCTACCACGTGGCCGACCCCACGGCGTACGGCGTCGTCGAGTTCGACGACGCGTTCACCGCGGTCTCCATCGAGGAGAAGCCCGCGCAGCCGAAGTCGAACTACGCCGTCCCCGGGCTGTACTTCTACGACAACTCGGTCATCGAGATCGCGAAGACCATCGAGCCCAGCGCACGCGGTGAGCTCGAGATCTCCACCGTCAACGAGCGGTACCTCGAGGCGGGCAAGCTCGGTGTGCAGGTCCTCGACCGCGGGACCGCCTGGCTCGACACCGGCACGTTCGAGTCGATGATGCAGGCGTCCGAGTACGTCAAGGTCATCGAGGACCGCCAGGGCTTCAAGATCGGCTGCATCGAGGAGATCGCCTGGCGCAACGGGTGGATCGACGACGCACAGCTCGCCGACCTCGCGGCACCCCTCGTCAAGGGCGGCTACGGCGTCTACCTGAACGCCCTGCTGCAGGGCTGATGGCGTCCCGGCTCGGCCGGCTGTTCGGGCGGACCGCTGCGGCGGGAGCCGAGCGGACGGGTCCCGACGCCACCACCCGCGGTGGTGCGGTCGACGGAGCGGCCGAGCCGCGCCTCCCGGTCGACACGTCCCTCGTGACGGACCGGCCGACGGTCGCACCGGACGGGTTCGACGTCGTCGTGACGGTGCAGGAGCGGTCGTTCCGGGACGGAGCGCACCGACCGGCGGTCGCCGCCGCGGTCGCCGCCGGCGCACGCACGGTCGTCGTCAGTGCGTACGACGTGCACGCCGGCCCGACGAGCACCTACGCGCCGGTCGAGCCAGCGGCGGACCACGTGGTCGCGCGGCGCACGGTCGCGGCGACCTGGGGCGGCGCGGTCGCCGCGGCACGCGCGCAGCTCCGGTCCGCCACGGTCGTGGTCCAGGACGCCGCGATCACCCTCCCCGAGGGCGCCCACGCCCGGCTCGTCGCGACGGTCGGCCGGGAGGCGCGGGTCGCCGTGGCCGTCGTCCGGTCGGCCGACGACGTGGTGCTGAGCGCCGGCGCGGCCCTGCCCCAGCCGACCGCCCCGGTCGCGTCGCTGCTGCGCGGCCACCCCGCCGAGGACGCCGACGGACTCGACGGCACGGCCGTCTTCGCGGCGGACCTGCCCTGCTTCGCCGCGCCCGTCGCCGCGCTCGCGGACCCCGTCCGCACCGTCGACACCCGCACCGCGGTCGCCCGGCTGACCCGCGACACCGCCGACGACCTGCACGGCGACTGCGTCCTCGTGCCGCTCGGGCGGGCCTACGGCGACCCGGCCGTCCGCGAACGGCGCTACGACGCGGACGCGGCGGACGCACTCGCGGTCTGGCGAGGACGTCGCGACGAGTGCACCGCGCCGGCACTGGAGCGCCTGGGATTCCTCCCGATCCGGGGTACCGCGGACACGGTCGGTGCGCCCGTGGCGCTCCGCGAACCCGTCGTCCGGGCCGAGCGGGGCACCGAGCGGCTGTCCCTGCGCGACCGCGGGGAACGGCTGCGCTGGTCGCTGCGGATCGCGGCGCACCCGGGGGCACGGGGGGACGACTGGGGGGACACGTTCTTCGCGCGCGACCTCGCGCGGGCGCTGCGGGGTCTCGGGCAGGAGGTCGTCGTCGACCACCGCGAGTCGCACGTCCGGCCCTTGTCCGAGCACCTCGACGACGTCGCGCTGACCCTGCGGGGACTCGACGACACCCCGGTGCACCCCTCGGCGACGAACGTGCTCTGGGTGATCTCGCACCCGGACCTCGTGACGCCGGCGGAGCTGGCACGCTACGACCTGCGGTTCGCCGCCGGGCCGGTGTGGGCCACCCGGGTCGCCGGGGAGACGGGGCTGCCGGTCGCGCCGCTGCTGCAGGCGACCGACCCTGCCCGCTTCCACCCGGGTGCTCCGGACGCCGCGTTCGGCGCGCTCGACACCGCGTTCGTCGGGAAGACCCGACGGGTGTTCCGGCCCGTGGTCCGCGACGCGGTCGAGGCCGGGGTGGACCTCGCGGTGTGGGGCGAGGGCTGGGAGGGGCTCCTGCCCGAGGGCGTGCACCGCGGCGTGTTCGTGGCGAACGACGAGCTGCCGGCGCTCTACCGGACCGCCCGGGTGGTGCTCAACGACCACTGGGACGACATGGCGCGGGACGGCTTCCTGTCGAACCGGCTGTTCGACGCCGCTGCCTCGGGGGCGCTGGTCGTGACCGATCCGGTGCCGGGGGTCGACGACCTCTTCCACGGCGCGGTGCGGACGTACACCTCGGTCGAGCAGCTCCGCGAGACCGTCCGCGCGGGGGAGTCGGCGACGCTCGAGGAACGTGTGGCGCGGGGGGAGCGGATCGGCGCCGAGCACTCGTTCCGGAACCGGGCCGAGACGCTGCTCGACGCCGTGCGTCGCGTCCGCGCGCAGGGCTGACGGGCAGCGCGCCCGCGCGGGTGCCCCGGCCCGCAGGGCCGATGCGGCTGACGCGGTCGACGGGATCGGCGCGGACGGGATGGTCAGCGCGGCCCACCCGGCTGGCGCACGGTGCCGCACCCGGCCGGTCCTCGTCAGCGCGCGCGGATCCGCCGTGCGACGGCGCCGGCGCGGTCGGCGAGCCGGACGACCCGTCGTGCGCGCACCGCGGACAGTTCGGCCTCGGTCGCACGATGGGCATCGCGTTCGAACTGCACCGTCCGACGCAGCGAGTCCGCGAGCTCCGTCGCCTGGCGGACCTCGTCCTCGAGGTCGGCGATCCGGTGGTCACGGTCGACGACCGCGCGGCCGAGTGCGCGGAGCTCCTCGAGGCGGTCGGTCGGGACGACCGGCTCGGCGTCGCCGAGGGCGGCCGATCCCGCGCGTCGCAGGACGTCGGCGACGCCGTCGTCGCGCGTGAACGGACCCGCCTCGGCCTCGTCCTCGGTGACGAAGCGCAGGGCGAAGACGGGCTGGAGGACCCCCTCCTGCAGGCGGCGCCAGTCGCGCATCCCGTGGTGGCGCGGGCTCGGCGTCAGGTCGGGGTTGGCGTCGTAGGCGCGGCCGGTGACCTCGACCCGGTGGGCGTACTGCGCCCAGGACCGCCACGGCAGGTGCAGGACCTCGAGTGCGAGCTCCTCGGGCACCGGGGCGCCGTTCGCCACGCTGACCTGGTGGTTGCCCTGCACGACCGTGATGTCCGGGTCACCGACGTGGACGGCGTTCGCGGTGGGCGGGGCGAGCAGGCCGATGGCGGTGAGCTCGTCGACGGAGCGCTCGTCGCGCCAGTGCAGGCGTTCGACTCCGGCACCCGACTCGGCGAGTGCGCCGACGAGGTTCACGACGGGGACGGTGAAGGCGCCGACGACCGGGTCGAGGCGTTCGAGGACCCGGCGGACGGTGAGCGACCGGTCGACGGGCAGGACGAACTCGTCGGCGTCCGCGTTCACCACCCAGTCGGCCCCGTGCACCGCCGCGGCGTCGCGGGCCATGCCGGTCACGACGGTGCCCTGCTGCTTGCGGTGGACGGGGTCGTGGCGCAGGTCGACGGTGACGTCGTCACGTTCGGCGAACGCTTCGAGCAGGGCGGTCGTCCCGTCCGTCGAACCGTTGTCGGTGATGACGAAGACGTCGAAGCCCTGGGCGACGTGGTGGTCGAGCCAGGCGGGGATGACGTCCGCTTCGTCGCGGACCATCAGGGTGACGGCGAGGATCATGTGCTGCAATCCGGGTCGGGGGAGGGCGGGTGGGCGTGCTTCCCTGAGAGGTTACCGGGGTTCAGCGGGTCCGCGTGGCTCGCGCACGCACGGCCAGCGCCAGGCGGAGCACCGCTCGCAACGGCCAGAGCCACCACGCGGCGTACTTGCCGGCCAGGAAGCGGTAGGCGCTCTCGTGATGGGCACGGCGCATCCGGTCCGAGGACCCGCGCGTCGCGGTGCCGCCGACGTGGGTGGCGATCGCCTCCGGCTCGTACACGTTCCGCAGTCCGAGGCGGCCGATGCGCCAGCCGAGGTCGACGTCCTCGAAGTACATGAAGTAGGCCTCGTCGAAGCCGCCCAGGCGTTCGAACACGTCGTGGCGCACCAGCACGCACGCGCCGGACAGCCAGCCGGCGTCGCGACGCACCGTGTGGTCACCGTCCTGCCGGTAGCGCTTCGTCCACGGGTTGCCCTGCCAGACGTTCGCGAAGACCGCGTGACCGAGCCCGGTGCGGAGCGAGGGGACGAGCCGCGCCGACGGGTAGACCGCGCCGTCGGGCTCGAGCAGGCGCGGACCGACGGCCCCGATCGCCCGGTCCGTCTCGGCGGTGGCGACCAGGCGGTCGAGCGCTCCGGGGGCCAGCACGACGTCGGGGTTGGACACGAGGACCCACCGCACGTCGGGGTCGAGCGAGGCCACGGCACGGTTGACGGCCGCCCCGTACCCGAGGTTCGCGCCGACCGCGACGAAGCGCGCCCCGGCCGACTCGGTCACGCGGCGGAGCGCGTCGGCGGTCGACGAGTCGTTGTCGGCGACCACGACCTCGACGTCCCGGGTGCTCGCTGCGGCGGTGGACGCCAGGAACGCGGGCAGCACGTCGCCGGACTCGTACGACACCGTGACGATCGCCGCCCTGCCGGCGGGCGCACCACCGTGCGGCGTCCTGTCGCTCACGCGTAGACCTCCACGTGGCGCTCGGCGCAGGCGGCCCAGGTGAACCCGGCGGCTCGCGCGCGGGCCCGACGCACGCGGTCGGCGCGGGCGTCGGCGGGCTCGTCGAGCATCGCCGCGAGCGCGTCGCGGATGGCGTCGGTGTCCGGTTCCGTGTAGGTGACCGCGTCGCCACCGACCTCGGGGATCGCGAGCCGGCGGGTCGTCAGGACGTCGCCGCCGGACGCCATCGCCTCGAGCACCGGCAGCCCGAAGCCCTCGCCGGTGCTCGGGTAGGCCGTGACGCGCGCGGCTCCGAGCAGGACGTGGAGCTCCTCCACCGGCAGGTACCCGAGGTACCGGACGGGCGCGCCGGGCACGTCGCCGGCGGTGGTGAGCTCGGCACGGGCAGGCTCGTCCCAGCCGAGTCCGCCTGCGACGAGCAGCGGTGGGACGGTGGTGCCGCGGGTGCGCAGGGCTCGGTGCGCGGCGAGGAGCGCCGGCACCTGCTTGCGGGGTTCGACGGTCCCGAGGAACGCGATCCAGTCGGTGTCCGGGTCGAGGTCGTGGGCGTCGCGGAAGGCGGCGGTCTCGGTCGCCGACGGCACGCGGAAGACGGTCGCGTCGACGCCGAGGTGTGCGACGACCGTGGCTCGGCGGGCCCGGCCCGCCAGACGGTCGAGCTCCGCGACCGTCGCGGCGCTCGGCGCCACCGTCGCGCGGGCCCACCGGCGCGCCACCCGGGTCCACCCGCGGAAGAACGCCACCTTCAGGCGCGAGTGCGCGGCCGGGTCCGAGAAGAACGTCGCGTCGTGCAGGGTGACGACCGTCCGGGAGGCGCGGGTCACCGGGAACGTGTAGTGCGGACTGTGCAGGACGGTCGCCCCGCTCCGTCGGAGCAGCCCCGGCAGGCCGACCTGCTCCCACAGCAGTCGAAGGGGCCGCGACGCGGTCCAACCGGGGGCGGCGTGGTACCGGTGCGCCGGTGCGAGTCCGCGCAGCCACGCGAGGTCAGTGGGCTTCGCGACGACGTCGACGCGGACGTCCAGGTCGCCGAGGCCCTGCAGCAGACCGGCGATGTAGCGAGCGACGCCGCCGCGGTTCGGGGGGACCGAGGTCGCGTCGACGAGCACGGGGAGTGCCCGCACGTCAGCGGACCTGGCGCTCGGTGGTCTTCGTCCAGGCGATGCCGGACTGCGTGTCCTCGTCGGTGACGACGAAGCGGGCCGCCTCGCGCTGGATCACGATGTGCTCGCCGTTCGGCTTGGCGAGGAACACGTGGACGAAGTACTGCCCACCCCCGAGCCGGAGGTCCTCGAGACGCCACTCGACCGTCGCGGTGCCGTCCAGCGGGGCGTGGTGCGTCTGCAGCTGCCGGCTGTCGACGCCGAACGCGGGGTGACCGAGGTGCGTCTCGATCTTGATGCCGGCGCGCCACTCCGGCAGCACGGTGGCGTGCGAGAAGGTCGCCCGGACGACCAGGTCGTCGCCGTGCCGGTGCTCGGCTCCCGGCTCACGGCCGGGGATCTCGAGCTCGACGTGCTCGACCTTGCCCGGGTTGGCCTCCTCCTCCGGGTGGTTCGCCTCGACCTCGGCCACGCGGCGGTCCTCGAGGATCTCGCGGAAGTTCTTCACCGCGAGTCGGGCGGACCCCTGGAACTTGACCTCGCCGTGGTGCAGGACGACCGCGGAGTCGCAGAGCTCCTGGACCTGCCCGAGGGAGTGCGACACGAGGATGATCGTGCGGCCCTGCTCCTGGAACTCGCGGATCTTGTCGAGGCACTTCTTCTGGAACTGCTCGTCGCCGACGGCCAGCACCTCGTCCACGAGCAGGACGTCCGGGTCGGTGTTGATCGCGACGGCGAAGGCGAGTCGGACGTACATGCCCGACGAGTAGAACTTCACCTGGGTGTCGATGAAGTCGCCGATGCCGGAGAACTGCAGGATGTCGTCGAAGCGGGCCTCGGTCTCCTCCTGCGTCTGGCCGAGGATCGCGGCGTTGAGGTACACGTTCTCGCGACCGGTCAGGTCCGGGTGGAAGCCGGCGCCGAGCTCGATGAGCGCGGCCAGTCGACCGCGGCGCTCGACCGTGCCGGAGCTCGGCTCGAGGATGCCGCCGATCGTCTTGAGCAGGGTCGACTTGCCGGACCCGTTCGGTCCGAGCAGCCCGATGGTCGTGCCCGCGGGGATGTCGAGGCTGACGTCGCGGAGCGCCCAGAAGTCCTCGCTGTGCCGCCGACCGGCGCGGCCGAGCGTGACGACACGTTCCTTGAGCGAGTTGTCCTTACGGATCGTGAACTTCTTCGAGACGTTCCGGACCGTGACGACGTCGGGGGCGCCGGCGAAGGGCGACGCGGGCGAACCGGCGTCGGTGGTCGTGTCGTTGTCGATGCTCATCGATCAGATCTCCTGGGCGAAGTTGCCCTGCAGCTTTGCGAACACGCGCTGGCACGCGAAGAGTGCGACGAGTCCCACGAGCGCGGCGATGCCGAGGCGGAGCAGCAGGTGCTCCGGGTACTCCGAGTCGGCACCGGCGGACCAGAAGGCCCGGTGGATGCCGAGCACGGCGAGCGTGATCGGGTTGGACGTGTACAGCGTGAGCAGCCACTCCGGAGCGCGCGTCGCCACCATCTGCCAGCTGTAGACGATGGGGGAGCCCCACATGAGCAGGAGCACGAGCACCTCGACCAGGTACTGCATGTCACGCAGGTACACGTTGAGCGCGGCGAGCAGCAGGGCCAGCGCGGTGGCCCAGATCAGGATGACGAGCGTCGCGGGGAAGAAGAACAGCAGGTCCGGGCGCCACCAGGCGAACCCGCTCTGCAGCACCGCGGCGACGAGCAGGACGATCATCTGCACGCCGAAGTTGAACAGCGCCGAGCCGACGCTGGCGAGCGGGTAGATCTCGCGGGGCAGGTAGACCTTCTTGATCAGCCCCGCATTGCTGACGATCGACGCCGTGCCGGACGCCACGATCTCGCTGAACAGGCCGTACAGCGTCAGACCGGAGAAGACGTAGATCGCGAACTCCGGGATGTTCCGGGACGCACCGAGGATCTGACCGAGCACGAAGTAGTAGATCGCGAGCTGGACCAGCGGCCGGATGAGGGTCCAGGCGAACCCGAGGACGCTGTCCTTGTAGCGGGACTTCAGGTCACGGCGGATCAGCAGGTCGAGCAGCTGCCGGTGCGCGAGGACCTCGCGCACCGAACCCACGACGGCGGACGCCGGGCGGCCCGCGGGGACCATCCGTTCGTGCCGGAGGCGTTCGAACCGGTCGGTGACGATGTTGCTCATGCGTTCCTCTGTGTTCGTGCACTGGGGGTGGGCGTGCACTGTGGCGACGGACAACTGTACCTCGCAGCCGTCCGCGCCCTCGGTGTGGACGTCAACGCCCGTTCTTGCTCTCGCGCATCAGCCGCACGCGGTCCTGGACCTTCGCCCGCAGGCCGGAGACGCCGTTCTGCCGCAGGTACCAGGTGGCCAGCCGGACGTCGCGGACGACGCCGTGGCGGCTGTTGGCGATCTCGTGGAACTCCATCTCCCGCTGACGCGCCGGGCTCAGCGCGACGCGCGGACGGCTGCCGGCCGTGACGGAGCCGGCCGGCACCGCGGCGTCGTGGGCGCGGTCCGCCGCCGGCTGCGGGTCCTTGCAGAACTCGACGAGCGGGGCGAGCGCGCGCTCCCACGTGAAGTCGTCGCGGACGCGACGGACCGCGTCCCGAGCGGCCTGGGCGGCCTCCGGGTCGTACAGCATCGACTCGAGGGCCGCTGCGAGTGCGTCCACGTCACGCTCCGTGACCGCGACGCCCATGCCCTCGGCTGCGACGAGGTCGCCGAAGCTGTCGCCGTCGGTCGTGACGATCGGCAGGTTCGCCCACATGTAGTCGAGGATGCGGGTGCGGAACGAGAAGGTCGTCTCGATGTGCGCGAAGTGCGTGCTCACGCCGGCGTCGGCCTCGAGCAGGTAGTTCTGCCGGTCGTCGAGCGCGACCCACTGCTCGTTGAAGAACACGTGCTTGCCCGTCAGGCCGAGCTCGTCGCTGATGCGGCGGGTCTCCGAGACGATGGCCATCTCGGGCACGTCCGGGTTCGGGTGCGCGACACCGAGGAAGAACAGGCGGATGTCGTCGTGGCGTTCGGCGACCTGCGCGATCGCGCGGACGAGCGACGGGGTGTCGAACCAGTTGTAGATGCCGCCGCCCCAGATGACGACCTTGTCGTCCTCGCCGATGCCGGGGGTGACACCACGGATGGCCTTGCGCTCGTGCTGCGGGGGCTTCGAGTCCATGCCGAACGGCGCGATGGCGATCAGCTTCTGCAGGTTGTCGTCCGCCAGGTAGTTGTCCGGGTTGACGCGGCCGACCGCCGCGAGCTGGCCGAGCCAGAACAGGCGCTGACGCTCGGAGGCGCACAGGAAGAAGTCCCCGCGCTCGAGCTGCGCGTTGATGACCTCGGTCGTGCTCGTCACCTGGTTGCGCCAGCCGACGTCGCCGTTGTCGCGGGCCTGCTCGAGCTGCTCGAGGTGCATCGGGTCGTACAGGTCGACGACCATGATCTTGTTCGACTGCTGCAGGGTCGTGAAGTGGTGCAGGGCGTAGCCCTGGAAGAAGATGACGTCCGCCCACTCCTCGTGCTCGCGCATGGAGCGCTCGTGCTGGAGCGGGACGCGGGCGACCTCGAAGGTGTCGGACTTGCGGTTCGCGACGTTCCAGGTGACCAGGCGCACGTCGTTGTCCGGGGCGAGGGCCTCGGCGATCTTCCACGCGCGCATCCCCGGACCGGCCATCTTCTCGCCCAGTGCGTCGCCCGTGATGACGAGGACCTTCGTGCGGTGCATCGGTGCCTCGACGTCGAAGGACTCGAGGATCGCGCGGTAGCCCTCGAGGAAGTAGCCGTCCTCGAACAGCGGCTTGAACGCATCGCCGAACAGCCGGAACACGTCCTTGTCGCTCCGCACGCGCTGCGACTGGATGCGTCGACGCTCCTCGGACAGGCGCGGCAGGTCGGCGACGAACTGGTCGAGTGCGAAGAACCCGGCGACGGTCTCCTTCGAGATCGGCGTCAGGGGGTCGAACTCGTCCGGGGCGCCCACGAACCGGCGGATGTCGAACTCCTGCGAGTCGCGACCGCTCTTGGCGACGGCACGGCGCGCCAGCAGCGCCAGGGCCGCGGGCAGGAACACACCGAGGTTCTCCTCGGACAGGTTCTTGTAGAGCAGGTGCAGGGCGTTCCGCTCGAGCAGGTACATCTCGCGGTGGTCGCCGAACGACTTCATCGAGCCGTGGTGCTTGTGGTAGACGACCGACCGCGGCGCGAACCGGACCCGGTAGCCGAGCAGGTTGAGCCGCCATCCCAGGTCCACGTCGTCGTAGAACATGAAGAGGCCGTCGTCGAAGCCGCCGACCTCGAGGAAGACGTCGCGACGGACGAACAGCGCCGACCCGGTGCCGAAGAGCAGGTCACGCGGCTCGTCGAAGCGGCCGTCGTCGAGCTCGGCGATGTGCGCCTTGTAGCCCATCCCGAACCAGCTGAGGCCGGACTCGACGAAGTCGATGGTGCGGCCCTCCCAGTCGAGGACCTTGCTCGCCACGGCGGCGACGCGCGGGCTCGGGGCGAAGCCGGCGATGCCCTCCTTCACCCAGGCCGGGTGCGGCTTCGCGTCGTTGTTGAGGAACGCGACCACGTCGCCGGTCGCCTCGCGCGCGCCGAGGTTGCTGCCGCCGGTGAAGCCGAGGTTCTCGGGGGAGACGATGATGCGGACGTTCGCCCGGTCGCCGAGCTCGGCGCGGAGGCGGGCCTCGCTGTCATCGCCGGAGCCGTTCTCGACCACGACGATCTCGAGCCGGTCGGCCGGCCAGTCCACCTCGCTGAGCCGCGCGATGCACTCGAGCGTGTCGTCCGTCCCGCGGAAGTTGATGACGACGACGGACACGCGGGGCGCGAAGGTGGACATGGGAGGGCTCCGTACGTCGGCTTGCAGTGGTGGCTCGCGGGCGGTGCCCGGAAAGCGGCACCACTATACCCGGGCACCGTCGGCGGACCGGGGCCGCACGGGCTGCGAGACTGGACACGTGGACGTCTCCGTGGTCATCGTCGACTGGCACCAGCCCGAGCTCACCCGGCGCGCGATCGACTCCGTGCGGTCGCAGCGGGTCGACGCCGAGGTCGAGGTGGTGCTCGTCGTCAACGAGGCCGACGACCGCACCGTCGCCGACTACCGCGCCGACCTGCCCGCGGTCGTCCTCGTCGCCGAGCCGACGAACGCGGGCTTCGCCGGCGGGGTCGCGCGGGGGATCGCGGCCGCCTCGGCGCCCGTCGTCGCGCTCCTCAACAACGACGCCGTCGCGGACCACGGCTTCCTCGCCCGCGGTCTCGCGGCCCTGGCCGCCGGTGGGGACCGCGTGGCCGCGGTCGCCGCGACGGTCGTGCTCGAGGGCGGGTTCGTCCCCGTCCCCGTCGGCGCCGCCCCGGGGCCGGACGACCTGGTGGGTGTGGACGGCCGACGGTGGCGTCGCGACGCCGACGGCCGCACGCTCGTCAACGGGACGGGGGTCGTGCTCGACCGCTCCGGCAACGGCCGCGACCGTGACTGGCTGCGGCCGCTGCAGGACGCACCGGAGACCGCACCGCTCTTCGGCTTCTCCGGCGGGGCGGTGTTCCTCCGCAGGGACGCCCTCGCCGACGTCGGGGGCTTCGACGAGTCCCTCTTCATGTACTACGAGGACCTCGACGTGTCGTGGCGGCTCCGGCTCGCCGGGTACGAGGTCCGCCACGCTCCGGACGCGGTCGTCACGCACCGGCACGCGGCGAGCTCCGGCAGCGACTCGCCCCTGGTCCGGTACCAGAGCATGCGGAACCGCCTGGCGGTCGTCCTGCGGAACGGCTCGCCGCCGATGGTGCGCCGGGTCGTGCTGCGGACGCTCGCGCGCGCCGCCCGGGACCTCCTCCGCCCCGCGGGTGGGCAGCTCACGCCGGCGCAGTGGGCGCGACTCGGCCGGGAGGCACCGGGTCTCGTCGCGCACGCCCGTCGCGCCCGCCGCGCGGACGGCACGGGCGCTGCGGCACGTCGTGCCGTCGAGTCGCTGCTCGACACCGGCACCTGAGGGTCGTCCCAGGAACGGGACCGGCCGGGGTGGAGCCGGTCACCCGCCGGAGCGGCGGGCGACCGGCGGCGGTGTGGCGCGCCTCCCGGACGGGGGCCGACGCGGGGGCTGTGTGATCACTGTGACGGAGGTACAGTTTCGTGACACGTGTGGTCTGGACCGTGGACAGGGTCGTTCCGGACCGCTCCCGGAGCACGTGCTCGCTCGCACCCGTCGTCCGCCCCTCAGGAAGGCCCCCGACGTGAAGAAGCTCCTCGCCATGGCTGCGAGCGTGCTGGCGGTCGCCAGCGTGCTCGTCGGTCTGCAGGTCTCCGGTCCGACCGCATCGCAGGAGCCCGCCTCGGCGCTCAGCGGGTCGTCGTTCCAGGCCGGCAACATCATCTCCGACGCCAACTTCTACGACGGCACGGCGATGACCGCCGACCAGGTGCAGGCCTTCCTGAACAGCCAGGTGTCGTCCTGCACGAACAGCAACTGCCTGCGCAACGGCCGGTTCTCGATGAACAGCCGCGGTGGGGACGCCATGTGCTCGGCCGTCACCGGCGGTTCGTCCCTCTCCACCGCGCAGATCGTCACCCGCGTCAGCGCGGCGTGCGGGATCAGCCCGAAGGTGCTCCTCGTCACGCTGCAGAAGGAGCAGAGCCTGGTCACGAACCGCGGTCCCTCCGCCGCGGTCCTCGAGCGGGCCATGGGCTACGCCTGCCCCGACAACGTCGGCGGCCGATGCGATCCCGCGTACGCCGGTGTCGGCAACCAGATGTACTGGTCCGCCTGGCAGTGGAAGCGGTACAGCAACCCGCCGGGGACGAGCAACTACTTCACCTGGTTCAACCCGGGTGCCACCCGCAACATCCAGTACAACGTGCCGGTCTCCTGCGGCACCAAGCCCGTGAACGTGCAGAACAAGGCCACGGCCGCGCTGTACTACTACACGCCGTACACCCCGAACACGGCCGCGCTGAACAACCTGTACGGCACCGGCGACGGCTGCTCGGCCTACGGCAACCGCAACTTCTGGCGCATGTACAGCGACTGGTTCGGCAGCCCGACCGGCAACGCGGCGCCCCCGGTCACCGCGCTCGGCAGCTTCGACGTCCTCACGGCCGGCTACAACTCGGTGACCGTCGAGGGCTGGGCGCTCGACCGGAACACCAGCGCGAGCACCCGGGTCGACGTCACCGTGGGCGGCACCGAGACGTCGACCACCGCGAACCGCGTCCGCAACGACGTCGGTGCCGCGTACCCGAAGCAGGGGCCGAACCACGGGTTCAAGCACACGACCGCGGCGCCCCCGGGCTCGCAGCAGGTCTGCGTCTGGGCGGTCAACGCCGACACCCGGGCTCGTGCCTCGCTCGGGTGCAAGACGGTGACCGTCGCCGACGGTTCCCCGTTCGGCTCGCTCGACCGGGCGTCGGCGGCGCCCGGCGGGGTCTCCGTGGCGGGGTGGGCGATCGACCCGGAGACGAAGTCGTCCATCGGCGTCACGATCCAGGCCGACGGCAAGACCGTGAAGCAGCTGTCCGGCGCGAAGGAGCGGACCGACGTCGGTCGCGCGTACCCGGGGTACGGATCCGCGCACGGCTTCGCCGCGACGGTGCCCGTCGGTGCCGGCAACCACCGCATCTGCGCGACGGGACTCAACGTCGGCGCGGGGTCGAACGCGACGGTGGGGTCGTGCACGACCGTGAACGTGCCGGGGTCCGTCCCGATCGGCTCCCTCGACTCCGTCACCGTCGGTGCGTCGTCGGTCTCCGTCGGGGGATGGGCGCTCGACGGCGACACGAAGGACTCGATCAAGGTCCGCGTCTACGTCGACGGTGACCGTCAGGAGTTCGTCGCGGACCGCACACGGACCGACGTGGAGCGGGTGTACCCCTCCTACGGTTCCGCCCACGGGTTCTCGGCCACCGTCGCAGCGACGAAGGGCACCCACGAGGTGTGCGTCCGGGCGCTGCACGTGAAGTCGGGCAAGAAGGACCCGGTCCTCGGGTGCAGGACGGTCACGGTCACCAGCCAGGCACCCGTCGGCAGCCTCGACGAGGTCACCGCGGTGAAGGGCGGCATCCGGGTCGGCGGATGGGCGTTCGACCCCGACGACGCCGCCGCGACGATCTCCGTCGACGTCTACGACGGGTCGAAGGGCGTCCGCACGACGGCCTCGAACAGCCGGCCGGACGTCGCCAGGGCCTACCCGGAGGCGGGCGCGGCGCACGGGTGGTCGGTGACGTTGACCGCCGCTGCCGGACGGCACACGATCTGCGCCTACGGCCTCGACACGGCGGGCCAGGGCAACACCGAGTACGGCTGCCGGACCGTGACCGTGCCCTGACCCACCCGGACGCAGCACGTCGGCCGCAGGACGCCGCCGCCCGACCCCGGGCGGCGGCGTCCTGCGTCCCGTCGGACGATCGGTCGTCGCGCCGTGTCCGCGCGGGGCGACCGCTGTGAGAGGATCGTCCGGTGGTCGGAACCAGCTCAGTCGGAGGACGCACCTCGAACGATGCGCCAGCAGTGCCGGCCATCCGCCGCCGGTCCGTGGGCGCCGCGGTGGTGCCGGTCGTCCTCTTCCTGGTCATCGCAGCCCTCGGCTGGCTGCGCCTGACACCCGAGGTCCGGAACACGCTGTGGGCCGAGGACGGCAAGGTCTTCCTCCAGGAGCAGTACCGACTCGGCTTCGCGGGAGCGCTCTTCCACGACTACGCGGGCTACCTCCACGTCGTCCCGCGGATCGTGATCGCGATCGCGAGCGAGATCGCCCCGATCGACCGGTTCGCGGTGACCGTCTCCGCGCTCTGCGTCGCCGTCACGGCAGCGGTCGGTGCCGCGGTCTGGGTCCTGACCGCGGGCGTGCTCCGGTCCGTCGTCGCCCGGCTCCTGCTCGCCCTCGTCCCGGTGCTCGTGCCGCTCGGGCCGGTCGAGATCCAGGCGAACGCCGCGAACCTGCACTGGTTCCTCATGTACCTCGTGCCCTTCGCCCTGCTCGCCCCGGTGCGCTCGTGGACGCGGGGCATCGTCCTCGGCGTGGCGACGCTGCTCGCCGGGCTCACCGAGATCCAGGTCGTCGTCTTCTTCCCGCTCTTCTTCCTGGGCATCCGCAACCGCCGTCGCTGGCCGGTGATCGCGGGCACGCTCGTCGGCGGTCTCGCCCAGGTCGCGACCACCCTCGCCCACCCGCGCGCAGCGCCGAACGTCGAGCACAACTCCGTCGGGGACATGCTGCTCGGGTACGCGGTGCAGCCCTTCGCGGGCTCTGCCACGTGGAGCATGTCGCGTGTCGGTGAGGTCATCGCGCACCACGGCACCTGGATCGTCGTCGCCCCGCTCGTGTTCGCCGCGCTCCTCGCCGCGCTCGCGTTCTGGGCCGGGGGATCGGCGCAGCGCTGGGTGCTCGGTTCGATGCTCTGGGGCTCGGCCGCCGTCTGGTTCGGTGCCGTCGCGCTGAACCCGAACGCGATGCTCGCCTTCGCGCACTTCGACACGGCGCAGTGGCTGGGCAACTGGACCTTCCGGTACTCGGCGGCCGGATCCATGTACGTCATCGCTGCGTTCGCCGTCATCGCGGACGTGGCGCTGAGCCGTGGCGTCCGCGTGCCCGGCGTCGTGCACCCGCACCCGCAGGATGCGCCCCGGCGCGCCCTCCCGTGGCTCGCGACGACCGCCGGTGCGCTCCTCGTGCTGGCCGTCGTCAGCTCCTTCGTTGCGAACTTCGAGATGCACGCGTCGAGCCGGCAGGGCGGCCCGTTCTGGGACCAGCAGGTCCAGACCTCGGAGACCGAGTGCGAGCTCGACCCGGACCGCGACGCCGCACTGCAGATCGCCCCCGGCCCGCAGTGGGCCGTGACGGTGCCGTGCGCCGTCATCGACCAGGACGCCGAGCGCTGACCGCGCCGGACCACCCCGACCGTGAGCAGGACATGACCCGCAACACCGAAGCCAAGCCCCTCGTGATCGTGCCGACCTACAACGAGGCCGAGAACATCAAGGACATCGCGGCACGGATCCTCGAGACCGTGCCCTCGGCAGGGCTCCTCGTGGTGGACGACGGCAGCCCGGACGGCACCGGCGACCTCGTCGAGGAGATGGCCCGGACCGACGAGCGGGTCCACCTGCTCCGTCGCTCCGGCAAGCTCGGTCTCGGGACGGCCTACGTCGCCGGGTTCCGCTGGGGTCTCGAGCACGGCTACGACCTGCTCGTCGAGATGGACGCCGACGGCTCGCACCCGGCCGACCGCCTGCCGGCGCTCATCGCCGCGGTCGCCGACGCGGACCCGTCGGACGACGTCCTGCTCGCCATCGGTTCGCGCTGGATGCGCGGTGGTTCGGTCGTGGACTGGCCGAAGCGTCGCGAGTTCCTGAGCCGTGGGGCCAACACCTACGCGCGCATCATGCTCGGCATCGACGTGCACGACATCACCGCCGGGTTCCGCGTCTACCGGGCGGACGCGATCGCGCGCATGGACCTCGGGTCGATCGACTCGAAGGGCTACTGCTTCCAGATCGACATGACCATCCGGACCCACGACCTCGGCGGGCGGATCGTCGAGGTGCCGATCCGGTTCCGTGACCGCATCCACGGTGTCTCGAAGATGAGCAAGGACATCATCGTCGAGGCGATGGTGCGGACGACGCAGTGGGGGCTCCAGCGCCGGTTCCGACCGCGTTCCCGACGCTAGGGACCTCGGCCCCGCGCAGCGCCGGCCACCGGCCGCGGGCTCGCCTGCGAGGGCAACGCGGTCGCCTGCGACGGCAGCACGGTCGGCAGCCGCGCACGCTCAGGGGTGCGGGCGTTCCTCGAGCCGGGGGAGCCGCACGCGCCACGACCGTCGGCGCGCCGCGACCACGAGCACCGTGACGAAGAGCATCAGGCCCGCGCCGTGCAGCAGGTAGCTCTCGGCCAGGCTCGTCACGCCCAGGAGCACGAGGACCGCCGCGGGCCAGACGTAGGCCACGCCGGGGAAGGTCGTCGCCGTCACCCACGACCGGGCGAAGGCGAGGAGTCCCGCTCCGAGGAGCAGCAGCATGCCGGCGAGGCCGACCTGCAGCCAGGCGTCGACGGCCGCGTCCAACCCGGACGTGAACCGGGCGCCGGACGGATCGATGAACGTGACGAACGGCACGACGGGCTCGCTCGGCCAGGTCCCCACCCAGCCCCAGCCCTGGATCGGCTTCTGCTCGATGAACGTGCGGATCTGCTCCCAGAGCTCGAGCCGTGTCGTCGTCCCACCGGCAGCTCCGATGCGGGGGAGCACCCGTGCGCGGGTCACGACGAGCACCACTCCCGCCGCCACGACCAGGGTGGCGAGGACGCCGTCGAGCAGCGGCCGGACCGAGGGCCGTGCGTGCCGCAGGGTCCAGAGGGCGAGCGCGGTCCCGGCGAGGGCGATCGTCGCGAGCCCGGTGATCGGCGACTGCACGAGCATGAGCGTCACGACCGCGCCGCCCATGGACGCGACGGCACGCCACCGGGCCACCGAGCGGGTGAGGAACTCCACGACGAACGTCACCAGGGCGGTCACCGCGATGAAGCCCATGAAGTTGCGCGTCCCGCCGATGCCCTGGATCGGACCGCCGAAGGCGATGTCACCGCGGATGCCCAACGCCGGGATCGGCAGGTCGAGCACGAGCCCCGACAGCACCTCGAGCCCGAGAGACACGACCAGCAGGATGCGGAAGGCGTCGCCGCACGCCCGGATGACCTGGACGAGGTCGCGACCGAGCGCGAGGTACAGTCCGAGTCCGACGAACCCGACGGTGGCGGTGAGCCCGCGCAGGGCGACCCAGGAGTACTCGCTCCACAGCACGCTCAGCGCGCAGTACCCGACGAAGACGAGCAGTGACAGCGGCAGGACGCCGTGCCACTCGATCCGGTAGCGCTGCCCGAGCAGGCTGAGCCCGGCGAGCACGGCGAGGGTCACGAGCACCGACCAGGTGCCGGCAGGACCCACCAGGACGCGGACGGTCGGCTCGCCGAACGCGAAGAGCACGATGGTCGTCGCGAGTGCCTGGCTGAACCGACCGCCGGCGGAGAATCCGATCCAGGCGGACAGGTACCGGCGCGCGCGGATGCGTCGCGTCGTCCCGCCGTCCGTCATCCGTCCAGTCTGACGTACTCGGCCGCACGGGACCTGCGCCGTACCGGAGCGTCGATATCGCGGATCGTCGATCGCTCGCTAGCGTCGGACCCCGATGACATCGACGAGGGACCGGCTCCGACGCTCGGGCGCGGCCGTCGGGGTGGGGCTGCTGGCGGCGCTCGCGGCGTGGGTCCGACTCGGACCCGTCGCGCGCGGGACCGCCTGGGCCGAGGACGCCGGGCTCTTCTTCCGCGAGCACCTCGCCCTCGGAGCAGCCGCGAGCGTCGTCGAGCCGTACGCGGGGTACCTGCACGTCGTCCCGCGACTCGTCGTCGACGTCGGGTTCGCGCTGCCGATCGCCTGGTACGCCCTCACGGTGACGACGCTCTGCTGCGTCCTGACCGGAGCTGCGTGCGCCGGCGTCTTCGTCCTCGCCGCGGACGCCGTGCCGTCGCCGGTGCTCCGCGTCGTGCTGGCCGCGGTGCCGGTCCTGCTGCCCACGGCACCGTGGGAGGTGCTGGGCAACGCTGCGAACCTGCACACCACCGCCCTCCTGCTCGCGCCGTGGGTGTTCGCGCAGCGTGCCCGGACCCGGACCGGGGCGGTGACGCTCGCCCTGGTCGCCGTGCTCGTCCTCACCACCGAGGTCCAGGCGCTGCTCTTCCTGCCGCTGCTCCTGCTCGCCTGGGTGCCGGGACGCGACCGAGCCCGGGCGACCGGAGCGTCCGCCGGACGCGCCGACGCGGCGTCCGCTGCGGTGCCCCCCGCATCGTTCGCGGTGCCCTCCCGCCGTGCGCGCGTCCTCCGCGCGCTGCCCGTCACCGTCGCGGCCCTCGGCGCTGGGGCCGCGCAGGTCGTGACGGCCCTCACCACCGACCGGGACTCGCCGCGGGGCGACCCCTCGGTCCGCGACGTCGCCTCGGGGTACCTGCTGCAGACCGTCGGCGGCCTGTGGCGAGCGGACCTGGCAGCGGTCGGCCGCGCGGTCGTGGCCTCGGGCTGGTGGGTGGTCGGGGTCCCCGCTGCGGTGCTCGTCGCGATCGTCGTCACGGCGGTCGTCGTCGGGCTGCGGGAGCGACGCCGTCGTGCGGTGCTGCTGGCGTCTGCCCTCGCCGTGGGGTCGGTCGTGGTGTGGTCGGCGGCACTGCTGGCCAACGCCTCGGCGAACGGACGGTGGTCCCGGTCCGACCCCGGCGCGCTGCTCGACGCGACACCCTCGCGCTACGCGGCCGCGGCCGGCATGCTGCTGAGCGCAGCGCTGGTGGTGTCGGCGTCGGTGCTCGTCGGACACGTGCTGCGGTCGGGCGCCCTGCACGCCACGGGCACGGACGCGGGCACGGACGCGGGCACGGGCACGGGCACGGGCACGGACGCGACGGTCGTCGGTGGGCACCGGTCGGTCCGGGTGGTCCGCCGCGTCCTCGGGTGGACGGTCGTCGCGGTCCTCGTGGCCACCTGGGTCGCCGCCTTCCCCGGTACGGCGCAGCGCGCGACGGGGCCGGAGTGGTACCCGCAGGTGGTCGCCGCCGAGGCACGGTGCCGACAGGACCCTGCCGGGACGGTGATGATCGGGGCGCTGCCGTGGGAGGCACGGGTGCCCTGCGTGCTGGTGCTCGGCACCGGTGCCACCGGGCGGTGACGCCGCCCCTCAGCCCGACGTGGCGCGGAAGGCGCGTTGCGCGAGGGGAGTGCGCGGCCCGTCCCCGGTCGACGGCGGTTCCTCGTTCACGAGCACGATCCGCGTCTTGATCGCGACGAGGGCGAACAGCACCCAGTTCCCCTGGTAGAGCAGGCGCGACTCCGCGAGCGCCTGCACGAGCAGTGCGACCACGACGAGCAGCGGGAAGAGCGAGACCGGATCGAACGGCCGCTGCACGAGCCCGGGACCGTAGGACTCCCGCACGGCCCCCGACCACGACCTGCCGAAGGTGGTCAGGACGTACACGAGGAAGAGCGCCAGACCGACCAGGCCGGTCTGCATCCACACGTCGAGCGCCGCATCGTGCGCCTGGAGGTACTGGACGCCGTTCCGCGGCGCGAGTTCGGCGAGCATCGGGATGTTCGGCCACCAGTAGCCGATCCACCCCCAGCCGAGCACCGGGTGCTGCTCCGCCAGACCCACGACCGCGGTCCAGATCGTGCCCCGGCCCGTCAGGTCGGACGAACGGCCGAGCAGCGCCAGCAACGGAACGCGCGCGGCGACGGCGGCGACGACCAGGACGACCAGGCCGGCGACCACCGCGAGCACACGCGGTCCCCGGCGCCCGCTCGGGACGCGTCGGATCCACAGGGCGACCAGGAGGGCAACGACCACCGCGACCACGGCCAGGAACACCGTCGAGGACCGGGTGAGCAGCAGGGTGGCGGCCGCCACGACCAGCCACGCGACCGCCCGGCCCCGGCGCATCCGGCCGTCGACGAGCTGCACCGCGACGGCGATCGCCGCGAGCAGGGCGACCATCGCCAGCAGGTTGGCGTTGCCCGGCAGACCCTGGATGCGTCCGCCGGTGAACAGCTCGGCGCGCGAGAAGTAGAAGGCGTCCGGGATGTCCCGGTCGCCGTAGTCGGTCCAGATCGGCGCGATGGGGTGCCGCACGACGACGGCCACCACGGCCTCGAAGACCAGGGAGAGGCCGACGACCCAGCGGAACGCGGTGCTCGCGGCGTCGAGGATCTGGCGCCAGGAGAGCGTCGACGCGATCGCGAAGGCGACCAGCGCGCAGACCACCTGCGCCACGATGCTCGCGAGCGTCGCCGGTCGCCAGTGCGACCACGCGACCGACACCAGGCACCAGGCGAGGAAGAACCAGAGCGCGCGGGGCGTCCGGGTCAGCGGCGGTCGCGCACGCACCACGACGCTGATGCCCCAGGCGGCCTCGATCGCCCAGATCGTCGCGGCGCCGTACCACGTCGTCGTGTTCGGGACCGCGTCACCGGCGAACATCGTCAACAGGACGGTCACGGCGAGGGCGAACGCCTCACGCTCGGACACGGTCCCGCGGGCGATCGGCCAGGTGTTCGTCACGGGAGACAGGCTAGCGCCCCCGGTTCAGCGCTCGAGCGACGCGAGCGTCGAGCTGAGCCGGTCGCCGAGTGCCGGGGCGAGCGTCGTCGCGAACGTCGCCGTCAGGTGCGTCGGGTCGCGGTGCGTCACGACCCCGCCGATCACCGCGGGGCACGTGGTCCGGTCGCAGTACCAGTCCGTCATGTCGACGTACCGGGCACGGTCCCCGATCGCCGCAACGGCCTGCTCGCTGCCGTCGAAGGCCGCCAGGGCCTGGTCGCGCGGGAGGTCGCAGGCCCCGGTGGTCGGGCCCTGCATCTGCGCGAGGCACGCGATGACGTCGTCGCGCGCGGTCGGGTTGTCGCGGATCGCGATCACCGGGACGCCCGCGTCCGTCGCCGCCCGCCACGCGCCGACGAGACCGTCGACCACGGTCGCGTCGTTGCTGCTGCCGTCGGGGACGATGACCGGGCTCTTGGTCGCCGCGTGCGTCACCACGACGGCGTCGAGCTCGTCGTCGTGCTGCCGGACCCAGTCCACGGCGTTCTGCTTCCAGCCCTGGCAGCTGTCGGTGTAGCCCTGCGTGGGGGCCTGCTGCACGGCCGTCGTGAAGTAGCAGCCGATGTGCCCGGCGACGTCGATGCGCCAGTGTTCCCGCTCGGCGATCGCGCGGTAGGCCGTCATCAGGGCGTTGTTGTGCGAGTCACCGACGGCGAGCAGGTGCTTCCGGTACCCGGTCCTCGGTCCCAGCGCGCAGACGTTGAAGTCGGCCGTCGTGTTCGACCAGCAGTCGCCCGAGTTCGCGTCGTCGTGCTGGGCGGCGGCCGGGGCGGGCACCCGGACGTCGGCGAGGCGCGGGTTGACGCACGGGTCGTCCGAGCCGATGCGCGCGGCCGCGCCGAAGCAGTCGACGTCCCCGCGCGTCAGGCGCTCGGCGAACGCGGCCGCCTGCACCTGCTGGACCTGCACCGCGGCCAGCGTGCCGACGCCGAGCGCGACGACCGCCACCGACGCGACCACGCCGAGCACGGCGACGCGTCGCGGACGGACACGTGCGGAACGGACCCGAGCGCGCAGCGGCTCCTCGACGAGCAGCGTGGACGCCGCGGCGAGGACCAGTGCCCCGACCAGGACCGCCACCTTGCTCGTGGTGCCGAGCGGGTGGCCGAGCACGATCGGCAGCAGGACGACGGCGGGCCAGTGCCACAGGTAGACCGCGTACGACGTCCGGCCGACGAACGCGACCGGCGGGGTCCGGCCGACGACGTCGAGGCCGCTGCGGGCACCGAGGGCGACCACGAGCGCGGCCGACACGACGGGCAGGAGCGCCGCGGTGCCGGGGTAGGGGGTCGTCGGCGTGATCACGAGGACCGACGCGACCAGGCCCGCGACGCCCAGCCACGTGCCTCCCGTCCGGACCGCACGCGACCGACGCGAACGGGCGACGGCGAGCGGGACCGTCGCGACCAACCCGCCGAGCGCGAACTCCCACGCGCGCGTGGCGGTCGAGAAGTAGGCGATGCCGGGCGCGGTCTGCGTCTGCACTATCGACCACGCGAGGGAGAGGACCGCGACCGTGCCGAGCAGGAGGCGTGCCGTGAGGACGGGGTCCCGACGCCGCGCGCGGGCGAGCACGGCGCCGAGCAGCACGAGGAGCACCGGGAGTGCGATGTAGAACTGCTCCTCGACCGAGAGCGACCAGAAGTGCTGGAACGGCGACGGCCGGTTGTCGCTCGCCAGGTAGTCGACCGCGTCGGAGGCGAGCTGCCAGTTCTGCAGGTACACCGTCGACGCGATCAGCTCGCGCCCGTACTGCCCCCACAGCGAGCTCGGGACGAGCAGCAGCACCGCGGCGCCCGTGGCCAGGAGCGTCAGGAACGCGCCGGGCAGCAACCGCCCGGCACGTCGTGCCCAGAAGGCGCCGAGGCGGATGCGCCCCGTCGCGGCCTGTTCGCGCACGAGGTGGCCGGTGATGAGGAAGCCGGAGACGACGAAGAAGACGTCGACCCCGACGAAGCCGCCGGGCAGCCGGTTCGGCCACAGGTGGTACAGCACGACGGCCAGCACGGCGAAGGCGCGCAGGGCCTGCACGTCCCATCGGGTCGACTCGGGGCGGCGCGGCTCGGACATCGCGGGGAGTCTATGCGAGAGCGGTTCGTCGATGCCCCGGTCGGCTCCGGCACCACGGGCGGCGCCGAGCGGACGCCGGTCCCCGCCCGGTACGCTCGCGGCATGTTCCTCGGCATCACCAACACGCCACGCGACTACGCCTGGGGTTCCACCAGCGCGATCCCCGAACTCCTCGGCCGCACCGTCACCGGTGCACCGCAGGCGGAGCTCTGGCTCGGCGCGCACGCGGGGAGCCCCAGCGTCGTCGTGAACCCGGCGATGGTGGGCGGTGCCGACACCCTGCGCGACTGGATCGACGCCGAGCCCGAGGCCGCGCTCGGCCCGGACCGCAGCGGCCTGCCGTTCCTGCTGAAGCTCCTCGCGGCGGCGGCACCCCTGTCGCTCCAGGCGCACCCCACGCCCGAGCAGGCCCGCGAGGGCTTCGCGCGCGAGGAGGCCGCGGGGATCCCGCTGGACGACCCGGCGCGCAACTACAAGGACCCGTTCCCCAAGCCCGAGCTCGTCGTCGCCCTCAGTGACCGGTTCGAGGCGCTCAGCGGCTTCCGCCCGGTCGGTGACTCCGTGGCCGAGGTCGAGTCGCTCGACGGCGGGAGCGGACGGCTCGGACCGCTGCTCGCGCACCTCGCGCAGGGGCTCGAGGACACCGTGCGCTGGCTCGAGACCGCCGATGCGTCGGCGCTCGCCGTGGTGCAGGCGGCGTCCGACCTCGCCACCGCCCTGCCGGAGGACGACCGCACCCCGAACGCGCAGACGGTGGTCGACCTGGCCGCCGCGTACCCGGGCGATCCCGGCGTGGTCGTGTCGATGCTCATGCACCGCGTCACGCTCCGGACCGGCGAGGCGATGTACCTGCCCGCGGGCAACGTGCACGCCTACCTCGACGGGCTCGGCATCGAGCTCATGGCGCCGTCGGACAACGTGCTCCGTGGTGGCCTGACGGCGAAGCACGTCGACGTCCCGGAACTCCTGCGGGTGCTCGACTTCACCGCGTACCCGGCACCGGTGCTGACCCCGGAACGCCTCGACCAGGGCGTCGACCGGTTCGCTCCGGACGGGGTCGGGTTCGCGCTGGTCCGCGTCACCGGCGACGGTCGTCCGGTCGGCCTCGGCACCGGCGGTGTGGCACCGCTCTCCGGGCCGAGCATCGCGGTCTGCACCACGGGTGCCGTGACCCTCGTCGGCGCGCGGTCCGCGACCCTGCTCCGCCAGGGGGAGTCCTGCTACGTCACGCCGGACGAGGGCGACGTGACGGTCGAGGCCGACGCCGCGACCGGTCTGACGTCCACGGTCTTCATCGCGACCGGTGCGTGAACACGCAGCGGCCTGCGGCCCGGGGGGACGGTGCCGTCCGCTAGCGTGACGAGCATGAGTTGGCTGGTCACCGGCGGTGCCGGGTACATCGGGTCCCACGTCGTCCGCGCGCTGCGCGCCGCAGGGATCGACACCGTCGCGTTCGACGACCTGTCGAGCGGGTTCCGTGCCTTCGTGCCGGAGGACGTGCCGTTCGTCGAGGGGACGATCCTGGACGGCGACCTGCTGGCCAGCACCCTCCGTGCGCACGCGGTGACCGGCGTCGTGCACGTCGCCGGCTTCAAGTACGCCGGCGTCTCGGTCGAGCGGCCGCTGCACACCTACGAGCAGAACGTCACCGGTACCGCGACCCTGCTCCGGGCGATGGCGGAGAACGGCGTCACCAAGGCCGTGTTCTCGTCGAGCGCCGCGGTCTACGGCACACCCGACGTCGACGTCGTCGTCGAGGACACCCCGAAGGCACCGGAGTCGCCGTACGGCGAGTCCAAGCTCATCGGCGAGTGGCTGCTCCGGGACATGGAGGTCGCCGCCGGGTTCGCCACCACCTCGCTCCGCTACTTCAACGTCGTCGGGTCGGGGGAGCCGGACCTGTACGACGCCAGCCCCCACAACCTGTTCCCGCTCGTGTTCGAGGCGCTGCTCGCCGGCCGGGTGCCGCGCATCAACGGCGACGACTACGACACCCCGGACGGCACCTGCGTCCGCGACTACATCCACGTCGCCGACCTCGCGCACTCGCACGCCGTCGCGGCGCAGAAGCTCGAGGCGGGCGAGCAGCTCGAGCGCGCCTACAACCTCGGCAGCGGGGACGGCGTGAGCGTCCGGCAGATCATGGACGCCATGGCGTCGGGCACCGGGATCGCGTTCGAGCCCGAGGTCGCGCCCCGGCGTCCGGGTGACCCCGCCCGGATCGTCGCGACCGGCGAGGCCGCCGCGCGCGACCTCGACTGGGCGATGCGGCACTCGCTCGACGAGATGGTGTCCAGCGCCTGGGAGGCCCGTCGCCGCGTCGGCTGAGGCCCGGGCACGGCGGTCGGAGTGCGCAGTGTGTCCCCCGATCGCCGGACAGACGGCCTGCGACACGCCCGTACGGGGGACATGACACGCCGCAGCGGTCAGCACCTTCTATGATCCGCGACTTGACGGAACGGAATCACACCGCTGTAATTACAGGCAGCGGCTTCGGTCGTTGCAGGCCGTCGTCGACATGTCAGGGGTGATCAGGGTGAACGGTTCCGACTTCCACGCCGGCGTGCCGGAGGACTGGCACGTCGACCCGGTGTCGCTCGGTGTCCCCGGTGTCCGCCGTGCCGAGGGCGACGAGGAGAACCCGCTGTCGTGGCAGGTCGACTCGCTCTGCGCCCAGACCGACCCCGAGGCGTTCTTCCCCGAGAAGGGCGGCTCCACCCGCGAGGCGAAGAAGATCTGCGGGTCGTGCGAGGTCCGGTCGCAGTGCCTCGAGTACGCGCTCGAGAACGACGAGCGCTTCGGTATCTGGGGCGGCCTCTCCGAACGCGAGCGCCGGAAGCTCCGCCGCCGCGCCTGACGCACCCACCGCGCGCAGCGCGACGGGCGTCGGTCGGCCTGGAGGCGCCTCCCGCCTCCGCCACCCACCGTCCGTTGATGGTGCGCACAGGTTGACGGCGCGCCGTTCCCGCAGACCGGTCCCGCGCCTCCAGACCGTAGAGTGACGCGCGTCATGCAGCCCAGTCCCGCGCAGCCCCGGTCCGCCCAGCCCCGCGTCACCGCGGTCCTCGTGACCGCGAACGGCGGCGAGCACCTCGACCGGACCCTGGACGCCCTCGTCGCCCAGACCCGGCACCCCGACAACCTGGTCGTCGTCGACGTCGGTTCCACCGACGGGTCGACGGCCGAGCTCGCCCTGGGCGGGTCCGCCGGGCTCGTGCGCCTGCCCGCCGGGCGCCCCTTCGGCGAGGCCGTCGCGGCGGGGGAGCGCGAAGCGCCGACCGCCGACGGCGACGACGGGACCGACGCAGCGCCCGACGAGTGGCTGTGGCTGCTCGGACACGACAACGCTCCGGCACCGACCGCACTCGCCGAGATGCTCTCCGCGGTCGAGATCGCGCCGTCCGTCGTGGTCGCCGGGCCGAAGCTCGTCGACACGGACGACCCCGCACGGATCCGTGCGTTCGGGGAGAGCACGACGCGCGCCGGCCGATCGCTGGCCCTCGTGCAGGACGAGCTCGACCAGGGCCAGCACGACCGGCACACCGACGTGATGGGCGTGTCCGCCGCCGGCATGCTCGTGCGCCGCTCGGTCTGGCGCGAACTCCGCGGCTTCGACCCGGCGCTGCCGGACGTCGACGCCGCGCTCGACCTCTGCATCCGTGCGCGCCTCGCCGGACACCGCGTCGCCGTGGTGCCCGAGGCCCGCGTGACGAGTGCCGGACCGATCGAGGAGTTCGGCCGCAAGCGCGTCTCCGAGGGGCGGCGCGTGCGCCTGCACCGCCAGGCGCAACTGCACCGCCGGCTGACGTACGCCCCCGCCGGGCTGCTCTGGTTGCACTGGCTGCTGCTCGTGCCGACCGCGCTCGTCCGGGCCGTCGGCCACCTCGTCGCGAAGCACCCCGCCGCGGTCTCCGGTGAACTCGCCGCCGCCCTCGCCGTGGCCTTCGGTGGCGGCGTCCGACGGGCGCGGGCGAACGCCGCGCGGACCCGTCGGGTCGGGTGGGCTGCCGTCGAGCCCCTCCGTGTCAGCTGGCGCCGGGTGCACGAGCGACGGACCACCTCGCGCGACGTCGAACTCGCCCGGGTCGAGGACGCCCCGATCGCGCGGGCATCGTTCCTCGGCGACGGCGGCGTGTGGGTCGTGCTCGCGGCGGCCGCGCTCAGCGTGGTGACGCTGTACCCGCTGCTCGGCACCCCCGCGGTCACGGGCGGCGGACTCCTGCCGCTCAGCACCTCGATCGGGCGGCTGTGGCAGAACGTCGGCTACGGCTGGCACTCGGTCGGGACCGGCTCCACCGGCCCGAGCGACCCGTTCGCCGCCGTGCTCGCCGTGCTCGGCTCGATCACCGCCTGGTCGCCGTCGGCCTCGGTCGTGGTCGTGCTCCTGCTCTCGTTCCCGCTCGCCGCGCTCGGCGCCTGGTTCGTGGTCCGCAAGGTCACCACCCGCACCTGGGTGCCCGTCGTCGGTGCCGCGCTGTACACGATCACCCCGACGCTCGTCGGCGCCGTCACGACCGGACACCTCGGGGCCGTCATCGCGCACGTGCTGCTCCCGTGGCTGCTGCTGGCGGTGCTCGAGGCGCACCGCTCGTGGGCATGGGCGTCCGGCGCGTCGCTGCTCTTCGCGGTCGTCGCGGCCTCGGCGCCGTCGCTGCTGCCGGTCCTGCTGGTCGGGTGGGTCGTGTCCCTCGTCGTCGGCTGGCGGCGTGCGCACCGTCGGGTCTTCATCCCGGTCCCCGCCGCCGTGCTCTTCCTGCCGCTCGTCCTGGCGCAGGTCGCCCGCGGCAACCCGCTCGCCGTGTTCGCGGACCCGGGCGTCCCCTCCGCCACGCGCGCCCCCTCGGCGCTCCAGCTCGCGGTCGGGCAGCCGCTGCCGGACTGGAGCGGGTGGCTCCCCGCGACGACGCCCCTCGGGCTCGCGGCGTCGGTCCTGCCCGTCGCGATGGCCGTCCTCGCGCTGCCGGTCGTCATGCTCGCGGTCGGGGCGCTCCTCGGACACCGCTGGGCCGTCGCCGGTGCAGCGCTCGTCCTGGCGCTCCTCGGCTACGCGACGGCCTTCGGTGCGACCCACCTCACCGTCACCGGGGTCGGTTCGACCACGACGATCGTCTGGCCCGGCAGCGCCCTGTCCGTGACGGCGCTCGGCATCGTGCTCGCGGCGTCGATCGGCATCGACGTGCTGCCGCGGACCGCTCCGGTCACCGCACTCGTCGCGGCGGTGTTCGCCGGGGTCGCGGTCACCCCCGCCTTCGCCGCGTCCACCCTCGGTGACACGCTCCTGCAGCCGACCACCGGACGGGTCCTGAGCGCCTACGTGAACGCCGAGGCCCAGGCCAACCCGGACGTCGGCACGCTCGTGGTCGACCCGCAGACCGACGGCTCCCTCGCGGTGTCGCTCGAACGCGGCCAGGGCTCGACGCTCGACGACCAGACGACGCTCGACTCCACCGCGCTCCGCCTCAGCAGGTCGGGCGCGCAGCTGGCCACACTCGCCGGGAACCTCGCCAGCCGCAGCGGGTACGACCCCGAACCCGCGCTCCGCGAGCTCGGCATCTCGTT
Source organism: Curtobacterium uvaldense (assembly GCF_028307415.1). NCBI lineage: Bacteria > Bacillati > Actinomycetota > Actinomycetes > Micrococcales > Microbacteriaceae > Curtobacterium > Curtobacterium uvaldense. Next base: position 323,737 of record NZ_JAQMHU010000001.1, read on the forward strand.
CGTGCTGCTCGACGACGCACCGGACGCCGACGCGGCGCAGCAGGTGCACGACCGTGCGGCCGGAGCGATCGGCCAGGACGCCCGGTTCACGAGCATCGGCGAGACCACCTCCGGCCGGCTCTTCCACTACGAGGGCGACGTCGACCGGGTGTCCACCGGTTCGGCCGCGACCCAGGCGACGCACGTGCTGTACCTGATCGTGCTCGGCGTGGTCTTCGGCGCAGCGGCCCTGCTCGCCGTCCCGACCGCACCGCGTCGCCGCCGTGCCACCTCGAACGTCATCGAGGCCGAGGAACCCGCCACCACCTTCGACGAGGAGCGCGACGAATGAGCACCGAGCACCGGTCCGTCCGACGGTGGGTCGTCCGCGGCACCGCGACCGCGGTCGCCGTGGTCGTCGCCGCCGGCGCCGTGACGGCCGCGCACGCGATCGGCACCGAGAGCACCGCGCTCCGCCCGGCCGGTCGACTCGTCACACCGGTGCCCGCCGACGCCGAGCGTGTGTGCGCCGGCAGCGCGCTGCGGCTCTCGGACGAGTCCGGGAACGACGCGACGACGGCCAGCACCGTCGGGTCGTCGGAGGTCGCGACCGGCACCACCGGCAGCACCGTCGACCGGTCGACCCTCGGCTCGTCGACCACCGGCGGCAGCGACCCCCAGCTCCTCACCGCGCCCGCCGGTGACAGCACGCCGCAGGTCGCCGGCAGCACCTCGCAGAGCGTGTCGTCGGGGGACCTCGTCGGCTTCGGCGCGGCGTCCTGCGACGACCCCGGCCAGTCGACCTGGCTGGTCGGCGGCTCCACCGAGACCGGCCGGACCAGCCTCATCACGCTGTCGAACCCGACGGACGTCAACGCCACCGTGGACCTCGACGTGTTCGACGCCTCCGGTACCGTGCAGGCGCCCGGGACCACCGGCATCGTGGTCGCACCGAACACGCAGAAGGTCGTGCCGCTGTCCGGTTTCGTCGCCGACCAGGGGTCGACGGTCGTGCACGTGACCTCGTCCGGCGGGCAGATCGTCGCGCACATGCAGGAGAGCATCGTGCGGACGCTGACCCCGGGCGGCTACGACGTCGTCTCCGGCGGCGCCGCACCGGCGCGGACGCAGGTGATCCCCGCGGTCGTGCTGAGCGGCGCCGAGGAGGCGCAGCGCGGGGACGACACCGAGGACGCCACCCCGGTGCTCCGCCTGTTCGTCCCCGGCGACCGCGCTGCACGCGTGACCGTCGGCATCACGACGGCGGACGGCGGCGGTTCGACGGTGAACGCGACCGCTGAGCCCGGGGTCGTCACCGACGTCGCCCTCGACGACTTCCCGGACGGGCGGTACTCGCTCACGGTGACGTCGACGGAGCCGCTCGTCGCGGGGGCCCGCACCACGAAGCCGACCGACGACGGTCGGACCGACCTCGGCTGGTTCGCGTCCGCGGAGCCCCTCGGCGACCGTGTCGTGACCGCGGTCGCGCCCGGCGGCGGGTCGCGGATGAACCTCGTCAACCCGACGCGGTCGGACGCGACGGTGACGATCACCTCGGGGGACCGTGAGCAGGAGGTGGACGTCGCCTCGGGCAGCACGGCCACCGTGCAGGTCCCCGTGTCGACGCAGCTCGAGCTCACCGGCGCCGAGGGGCTCGTCGCGGGCGTCAGCTACGACGCGGACGACGGCATCGCCGGCTTCCCGGTTCGGCCGGCGACGGAGGTCTCGACCCCGGTGCGCGTCTACCCCTGACGCCGGGGCCCGTCGGTCAGCGGTGGCGGTGCCCGTCCGGCGCGTCGTCCGTGTCGGTCACCGGTGGCGGTACCGGTCGAGTGCCGGGTCCGGCCGTGGGTGCTGGTCCGTGTCGGTCACCGGTGGCGGTACCGGTCGGGTGCCGGGTCCGGCCGTGGGTGCTGGTCCGTGTCGGTCACCGGTGGCGGTACCGGTCGGGTGCCGGGTCCGGCCGTG